>JBLHGN010000370.1:0-3029 GCA_047616325.1 Lentisphaeria bacterium | reverse complement strand
ATGGCCTACTTGTGGGTAATGTGCGCACTATCACTACCCAACATTCAAGACTTTTTTGAAAGCTTTAAAACATTAACGCTATCCACGGCAGGGATATCTAAAATGATGATTCGCTTGAGTAACATTCTTGAGCCTGTCTATGAGGAAATGCTTGAGGATGTAAAGCAAGGTACGGCCATTTGGGCCGATGAAACCGGTTGGCGAGTTAACGGGAAATTGTGGTGGTTATGGATATTCGCCAACAAACGAAGCGCCTATTACTGGCCGGATAAATCCCGAGGAGGTGAGGTCGTTGAAAGGATATTGGGGCCAATATTCTATGGGATGCTGATAGTGGACGGTTGGCAGGCCTATAATAAATTGGTCTGTTCGCGACAAACCTGTATGGCACACATTTCCCGGAAAATAAGGGCCTTTATAGATGCTTACCCTCAATATCGCTCGCTGTTAACGTTCTATTTGAAACTCCGGAAGATTATCCGAGATGGACAAACACTGCAGGAAAAGCGCAGTACACTTGATGACTTAAGCTTCCAGAAACGACTCAATAAGTTACGGGGCCGCCTCAGGGACTTATTGGCCTGGAAAAATCCCAATGTGATTTTAGCCGATGCTATAGCAAAGGTTCGCCGGCAAGAAAACCACATCTTAACCTTTGTGGAGCATAGTGCTGGCGAGCATCACAACAATTATGGTGAAACCATCATTAAAAAATGTGTACTCAAACGCAAGGTGTCGGGTGGCAGCAAATCGGTAAAGGGTGTGCGTGCCTATGCTATTATACAATCCATTGCCATGACCCGTTTTTTACGCAAACTCTCTTTCTGGCATTTCTTGAAAGTAAGCCTTACACAATATATTCATAAAGGAAAACCTATGTCGCTTGTAGACTATGAAGCCCGTTTCCCTGCAATATCTAAAGTCGCTTAAATATTTCGTAGCCAATAAATTTATAGAAACTCTATTCTTTACTTAAATCCAGTTTGAACTCACAAAAAGTGTAGTACGGCTCTGCACCAGGATAAAGATAGTCGGTGGCTCTCCTGTCACCGTCTTCAATGGCAACTAAGACTAGTGGCCGTGCTTCAACATCGATTGTTCTAGAATAAAAATCAAACCCCCGTTGGCCGTCGAGACGAAATAACACTTGAAACTTTTTGTTTGGCTCCAACTCGTATTCAGGAGGTAGATATACATGATAAGTATAGGCGATGCCCATTACCTCCGATTGAAAACTTTGCTTAGTAATTTTTTGCCCAAAATAAACCCAGCTTTCGTAGTAAGTGTTCGGGTCTAAATGCGGGTAGGGTTGAGCCGTGGGGTATGTGCTGGGATCATCGCAATTAGCGGGGGGCATCGGATTACCTGGGTTTGGGCTATTTTGTCCGGAGCCATTTTGTTCGGAGTCAGTCAGATTCGAACCGTTCTGCACAGCCCAGCCCAAATTAATAACCACCGAACAATGGCAAGGACCGCATCGATAGAAAGATTTGTGGTGTAGTTATTCTCTGGGTGCATAGTAGGGCTATGAAGACTATGTTTGTCGGTTAATATTGTGGCACGCGTTACCTTGTGGTTACCGTTTTAGTTACACGGATATCGTTTCGCGCAGCAAGTCATATTTAGCGCAAAAATATAAGATTTACTGTATTAGCGATCTAATGCAGTATCTTTTTATTCTTGTAAACGCGGAGACTCTAGGGTGTTAGATGTTTTTCCTGCTACCTTTTTGAAGGCATGCTTCAAATCTTGAAGATCCACCCTGTTTTTAGTCATTAATATCCGAGTTAGGTCGTCGAGCGACTTTTCTGCTTTGGTGGCACTGCGTATTTCTGTATCCAGTTGTTTGAATATGAGTACGGCGGCTGCAGTCATCGGACCGCGGGAATTATTCCCTCTTACGGATTTAACATCCTTAGACCAATGTTGCAATTGTGCCACTGTATTTTCGTAGCGGTCATTGTTTGTGCCGCCTGCGCGGTGCAACAATTCAATACTGTAATATTCGGCTAGGCCCTCGGCGATCCAGTCGTGATCTGGTTTTCCGCGTACACCGGTAACCATGTGCACCAGCTCGTGGAGCAGGGTGCTGGTTCCGTTTTCGCTAATAATAGGTCGGTCGGCGTGCATGTAAAATGAATTGCCGGCAGATAGTCCGCCTCGCCACATTGGGTCATCTCCACCCACAACCAGAATTTTCTCGGGCAGCGTTTGGAAAGCTCGCTCAAATTCCGGCCATATAAAATGTATGAAAACCAAAATATCCATGCGACGAAAATCGGAATTTTCCGGTGCGCTGACGGCAACTCGTTGAATTTTGCCCGCTTCGCCTAGCTTTAAACGGCGGGTACCTATTTTCCCCGCAATCATCCAACCCGTTGGTCGGTCAAAATTGCGCCTTGGGTTGTCGAAAAAAAACACCGGTGTATTTTTCTGACCTTTTTCGGTAGCATGTTCCAAATCCCGATTTAAGCCTGTGTCTACCGAGTGCCAATTCTCGGGTAGATGAAAATGCAAGCGCGCTTCTGATTTCCAGCCTTTTTTTGCACTTACCTTCACAGGTGGCACAATGTCATCACCGCGAAACAGTGCCCAATCTTCTGTCATCATTGCGTCGTAACTGATTTTACCTGACGAGGATTTGCGCGCATGTGTAATTTTACAGCGATAATTCAGTGTGGCTCTACCGGTTTTTGGTCGCCATACAAGGCGAGATTGTTTGCGCGTAAGGCTATCTTCGCTTGCAAAGCCACTGCAGAGGCTTTCTTCGAGGTTGAAATCAATAGCGCTAATTTTCGAGGCATCGTTAATGTCTATGCGAACGGATACTTCGCTAGTTGCGGGGCTGAAACCCACGTGGTATTCGACTGGATAGGTAAGGGCGTGGCAGACACCGCTAAAAAGCATCGAGGCGGAAAGCATCGAGATAAAGGCTGACAGCGAAGGATAGTTCATTGGCTTTGCCTTGTGTGGCAGTGGAGTGAGTGGATCAGAGAAGTACTGAATAATATGCCTTCGGTGCTTACATC
>JBLHGN010000369.1:0-3072 GCA_047616325.1 Lentisphaeria bacterium | reverse complement strand
CTTTAGCCACTATCGACTCTCGCTCTCAAAAAGATACCGTGGTTGTAGAGCATACTAAGCATACGCTCGAAACCATGATTATCGGTTTTGAACAATACACCACTTCTTTGAGTGAAACATCACAAGAGTTGTTGCTGATAAATTTGCGTATTAATGCCGACATGGATGAGAGTTTACGAGCTCTGCAATTTCAAGATCGTCTGACACAGATGCTGGGGAATATGCAGAAGAACATCAATTATGTTAAAGACTGCTTAAGCCAGGTAGGGGTGTTGGCTGAAGCGGGGGATACCGATCAGGCGATGATAATGCTGCAGTGGCAAAAAAATATTAAGGAAAAATATACCACGACGGAAGAACGAAATATCCACAAAAAAGCTGTCTTCGGCGGCAGTGTCGACCCATCTCAGGATGATGCGGAGGAAAGTGGTGAAGTGTTTTTTTTATAAGATGGGGCACGGCAGCATAAATAAAATATTTAATGAGAGGGTCTGTTAATGAGTAAAACCATTTTAATTATTGATGATTCAACTTCCGTTAGAACTGTTGTTAAGACAGCTTTAACGGGAGCCGGCTATAAAGTTATTGAAGCCTGCGATGGGCAAGATGCGTTAACTAAACTTAACGGCGACAAAATTCATCTGATTATTAGCGATGTCAATATGCCCAATATGGATGGCATTAGCTTTGTTAAAGCCGCAAGGAAAAAAGCAGAATACAAGTTCACCCCAATTTGTATGCTGACTACCGAAGCGGAGCCGAGCAAAATGGCCGAGGGTAAAGCCGCCGGGGCTAAGGCCTGGATAGTAAAGCCGTTTCAGCCCCCAAAATTATTGGATGCTGTGTCCAAGTTAATTATGCCTTGAGTATTTTAAAGCAACCTCACAGTGAGATAAACGCCTATGAAAATTACAACGGTCAAATCAAAAAAACCAAAAGTATTGACTGAAGAAATGCCCGCCAATAGTCATTATTTTGCTATTACTGGGGATATGACGATTCAGAGTGCAGCTCTAGACCGCGAAGCCTTACTAGAAACGATTACTGGTCTCGATGCATTGGCCATTGATTTATCTCAGTTAGAAGAAATTGATACTAGTGGTGTGCAGCAATTGCTCGCCATTAAACGTAGGTTTGAAAAAGAGCATAAACACTGCCATATGCATTCTTTTAGTGCCCCAGTGACAGACTTGTTACTGGTATTTAATTTGGAAAATAGATTGGGATTAACATAGTTGTGTTATTGATATGTTTAAATTTTGCGTCCCTGATGATCAACTGAGGCATAGCTACCATGAACGAGAACGACGGTTTAGAGGAAGGTCTGCAAGTTTTTGTGGAAGAGTCCAAAGAGTTATTAGAACTTGCAGAGCAAACCTTGCTGCAATTGGAATACTCCCCAGAAAACACTGATTTAATTGGCGAGCTGTTTAGAAGTATCCATACCATCAAAGGGTCGGCAGGTATTTTTGGTTTTGAGCACGTCGTTGCTTTTACTCACGTTGCTGAAAGTGTTATGGGGCGCGCCCGCGATGGGGAGGTCAGTCTTAGCAAAGGCTTGATATCCACCTTGTTGGATGCTCGTGATCATATCGGCACCCTGCTCGAAGCTGCCTTAAGTGACACCGATCTATCCGCTGAGGCAGCAACACGAGGCGAACAATTGCTGTTGAGCCTGAAACAATATCTAAGTGAGGCAACACAGGTAGAGATAGCCGAAGGTGAGGTCAATTCTTACTTAGTACCTGAAGTGGTGGTAAGTGAAGAGGAGGTAATTACAAATAAAGCGGAAAAGTTGTCCGCAGAAAAGCATGTCGCTAGTGATTGTTGGCATATATCTTTGCGTTTTTCCCAGAATGTTTTGCAGGGAGGTATGGATCCTTCCTCTTTTTTCCGTTACCTAACTACGGTGGGCGATATCATCACGATGACGACCATAGAAGATCGCCTGCCCGATTTTGTAGAGATGGATCCTGAAGGCTGTTACTTGGGTTTCGAGATCGACCTGAAGTCCGCGGCCACTAAAGAAGAAATAGCTGCGGTTTTTGAGTTTATTGAGGACGACTGCACTCTGCATATTTTACCACCCAATAGCGCCCTCTCTAGATACCGAAAATTGATCGGTGAGTTACCCGAGGAAAAGTTTTATCTAGGTGAAATCCTTGTCCACAGCGGTGCTTTGACCTTACGAGAATTATTGGAAGTTTTAGCGCTGCAAGATACTATGCGCCAGGATTTGATAACGGATGATAGCGAAGAAAATACTGAAGACGACAACAGCTCACAATCTGTACCCACGCTAGGTGAGATTGCAGTTGAAAAGGGCATGGTGTCAGCTTCTATTGTTGATGTGGCATTAGAAAAGCAGCAACAGGTAAAAACGGCACAATTACAGCAGCAGCAAACCATTCGTGTAAGCCCGCAAAAGCTGGGAAATTTAATAGATCTCGTGGGCGAATTAGTAATTGCTAGTGCGCATATCAAAGTTCAAGCAAAGCACAATGGCGATGATACCTTGATAGAATCCGGAGAAAATATGGAGTGGTTGGTGGATCAAATCCGCAGTATTTCATTGGGTTTACGCATGGTGCAAATTGGAGATACGTTCAATCGCTATAAGCGTATTGTGCGCGATTTGTCTAAAGGTCTTAATAAAGATATTGATTTTAAGCTTGAAGGTGGTGATACCGAACTGGATAAAACCGTGGTTGAAAAAATAGCTGATCCACTGATGCATATGGTGCGCAATTCGATTGACCATGGCATAGAGACACCGGATGTTCGCCGTGAGAAGGGTAAGCCCGAAACAGCGACCCTATTATTGCGCGCCTATCACGAATCAGGGAGTGTCAGTATCGAGATTAGCGACGATGGCCGTGGATTAGACCGCGACAAAATTCTCGCTAAAGCCGGTCAAAATGGTTTGATAAAAGGGGATAAAATCTTAAGCGATAAGGAGGTTTACCGGCTTATCTTTGAACCTGGATTTTCTACCGCTGAACAAGTCAGCAACATATCAGGGCGTGGTGTTGGCTTGGATGTCGTTCGTCGTAATGTTGAAGCCTTGCGTGG
>JBLHGN010000368.1:0-3089 GCA_047616325.1 Lentisphaeria bacterium | reverse complement strand
ATTAAGGATTTTGCAGCTAGAGTTGTTGTCTGCTGAACGTATTTCGCTCGACCTGACAAACCCAATTAAATAGGACAAATACATGCTTTCATCATCCTCTCTAGTTCTAGCTGTTACACTTGCGGCACTCACTTCAGCGTGCAGCAACAATACTCAAAATACTGAGCAAGCCATGAGTAAACCCGCCCCTGGGGCCAACGTAAATGCTAATCCATTTTTTACTGAAAGTAGTTTGTATTTTAACTACCCTGCCTTCGATAAAATACAGGACTCCGATTATGCGCCCGCATTTGAACACGGCATGGCCGAGCAACTAGCTGAAATAGAAGCTATCGCCACCAATTCGGAACCCGCAACATTTGACAACACCCTAGTGGCGATGGAATTGAGCGGCGATATTCTCACGCGAGTATCGCGGGTATTTTTCTCCATGTCGTCGACCAATACCAACGACGTGTTGGATGCCGTGGACAGTGCGATGGCACCAAAGCTGTCTGCGCACTACGATGCTATTTTATTGAGCCACCAACTGTTTCAACGTGTAAAAGCTGTTTATCTACAGCGCGACCAGCTCAGCCTGAAGCCCGAACCCTACCGCCTGGCGGAAATCTATTATCGAGACTTTGTTCGCGCTGGAGCCAACCTCAACAAACAACAAAAAGAACAGCTAAAGGCCTACAACGCAGAACTCGCCACACTGGAGACCCAGTTCAGTCAAAACGTGCTTAAGGAGGTCAATGCTAGCGCGCTGGTGTTAGACAACAAAGACGAATTGGCTGGCCTGTCTGACAATGCAATTGACGCAGCAGCGACAGCGGCTCAAACTCGCCACCTAGATGGCAAGTATGTTATCAGCCTACAAAACACCAGCGGCCAACCCTCCATGGGGTCGTTAACTGACCGCGACGTGCGCGCCCGGATGATGCAAGTTTCGCTGGCGCGGGGCAGCCGTGGTGGTGAGTTTGATAACCGCGAAGTGCTGACTAAAGTGGTACGTTTGCGCGCCCAGCGAGCCGCTCTTTTAGGCTACCCCAGCCATGCCGCATACAAATTAGAAACCCAAACAGCCCTCACCACCCAAGCCGTTAACAAGCGCCTTGCCACCCTCACTCCCATGGCTGTAGCCAATGCCAAACGGGAACATGCCGACCTGCAAAAACTGGCCGATGCCGAAGGAGGTAAATTTAAAGTTGCCGCTTCGGACTGGTCTTTTTACAGTAACAAAGTTCGCGCTGAGCGTTACAGCTTCGATGCCGAGCAGCTCAAGCCGTATTTTGAATTAGATAACGTACTCAACAACGGCGTGTTCTTTGCGGCGGAAAAACTTTATGGAATTACCTTTAAAGAACGAAAAGACCTACCTCTGTACCAGGAGGATGTACGTGTGTTTGAAGTGTTCGAGGCCAATGGAGACACCTTGGCGCTGTTTCTATTTGACCCCTATGCGAGATCGTCTAAACGCGGTGGAGCATGGATGAACTCCTACGCCACACAGAACCATCTCTCCGGCGCTAAGCCGGTGATTGCCAACCACCAAAACGTGCCCAAGCCACCCACTGGCGAACCAACTCTGCTCACCTTCGATGAAGTAAATACCATGTTTCACGAATTTGGCCATGCACTGCACGGCATGTTTTCAAACGTTACCTATCCGTACTTTGCCGGTACGTCCGTTCCACGCGATTTTGTTGAATACCCTTCACAGGTTAATGAAATGTGGGCTACCTGGCCGGAAGTGCTGGCAAATTATGCCAAGCACTACCAGACAGGCAAAGCCATGCCACAAGAACTGCTTAATAAGGTTTTGGCAGCAAAAACATTTAACCAAGGTTTTAAAACTACTGAATATTTGGAGGCGTCAATAATTGACCAAGCCTGGCACCAACTTACGCCAGAGCAGGTTCCCTCTGCCGATGAGGTGGCCGCGTTTGAAGATGCCGCGCTTAAAAAAGCCGGTGCAAAATTGGATAGCGTTCCACCGCGCTACCGCTCCACGTATTTCTCTCATATTATGGGTGGCTACGCAGCCGGTTATTATGCGTATATTTGGAGTGAAGTATTAGATGCCGACACCGTGGAGTGGTTTAAAGAAAATGGGGGTTTGCTGCGAAAAAATGGCGAGCATTTTAGGGCCACCTTACTCTCTCGTGGCGGCAGTGAAGACGCCATGAGTATTTTTAAAACCTTTCGAGGGGCGGAACCTAATATTGCACCTTTATTGGAACGTCGGGGTTTGAATTAATTTTTGACAATAAAAAAGCCGGGGCAGCCCGGCTTCGGTATATATACACACCCGCTCTTCTTTTATCTCTCAAAATCAAGATATAACACCCTGCTCGCGTAACAAAGCACATCCCTTTTCATCAATCCCCAATATATCGCCCAACACTTCTTGATTGTGACTTCCGACGGCACCACCGGGCCATTCTGTGGCGCCGGGCGTGCCACACAATTTTGGCAGCAAAGCGGGAATGGCCAGCGGTTCGCCATCAATTTCCACACGTTCAAATAATTCGCGGGCTTGAAAATGTGGGTCGGCAAACTGATCGGCTACGTTGTAAATGGGGCCCACGGGTACGCGCTCTTTTTCGAGAAGATCTATCACCACACTTGAATCATTCACTAAACACCATGCGGCGATGGCATTGTCTATTTCTACTTGATGTACAACACGACCGGCGTTGTTTGCCATGCGCACATCTTCAGCAAAATCAGCGCGGCCAATCACTGTCATTAAGCGTTTAAAAATGGAATCGCCGTTGCCGCCAATCACCACATATTTGCCATTAGAGCAACGGTAGGTGTTGGTGGGTACAATTCCGGTCACGGTGGTACCCGATGGCTCGCGTATAATTCCAGCGCCAGAATATTCGGGCACTACCCCCTCCATAAGATTAAACATCGACTCCACTAAGGCAACATCCACAACCTGACCACAGTTATCCTTTTGCTTGGCTAATAGTGCAAGGGCAATGCCAAATGCTGCGTGTAAGCCGGCGACGGTATCGCCAATGGAGAGATTGGGGCGCACAGGTGCTTGGTCGGCAAAACCGTTTACATAACGAAAACCACTCATGCCTTCGCACACG
>JBLHGN010000367.1:0-3108 GCA_047616325.1 Lentisphaeria bacterium | reverse complement strand
GCCTTTCTATAAACGTGGCGCGCAAACTCGCTGCCTTCTCGGCTGTTCATCAGCGCCGTGTAAAGCGGTACAATTAATTTTCGACGACCTATAGATGCCAGATAGGTTTCCAATCGTTTGAAGGCAGGTTGGTGTTTGTTGTTAATGGCAATCAAAAGCCAGCTATGGACGATTTCGTTGTTGTGTGAAGTGGTGAGTTTAAATGTATTGTCCAATTCTCTTAATTGCGAAAGGCTCATTTTTGTTGGCATATTATTTAAGAAATAAAGCCATTCGTGAACGGTCCATGCCTTACTGTCAATAGTATCGATGTTTCGCTTTCCGCTTAGCCACAGCGTTCGCGTTTCATCAATTGTAGAAAATGCAGTAGAGCTGGGCTTTGGGGCGCCAGGAGGAAGCCCAGGAGAGTAAACCCATTGATGTATGCGTTTCATCGATGTTGTTTTAGGGTGTTTTGTAAGTAGATTTTGGTTTAAAAAATCTAGAAATTCTTCGGTGTTAATACTCTTGAAGGCGTAAGCTTTGAAATAATCTTTAAGAAAGGCATCAAATGCAGGTCTGCCTACCTGTTGTTCTATCTCGCTTAATAGCAACGAACCCTTCTCGTAGGGTATATCGGAAAAAGCATCATCAGGGTCACGTCCGCGTAGGTCGATAGCAAGCAATTGGTCGTGTTTTGGAAACTCGGTCAAAGTACTTTTGAGGCTCTGATACCCCAATACAGTTTCCATGTGAAAACGTTTTTCGCCATACACAATTTCCATAATGCGATATGTAAGGTAGGTGGTGAAGCCTTCGTTCAGCCAAAAGTCGCGCCAGGTGGCATTGGTCACGCTATTACCAGACCAGGAATGCGCCAGTTCATGGGCGATAAGCGAGACCAAACTTTTATCGCCAGCAATTACCGTGGGAGTAATAAATGAAAGACGGGGGTTTTCCATGCCACCGAATGGAAAACTCGGCGGTAAAATTAACAGGTCGTAGCGTCCCCAACTGTATGGTCCAAACGCGGCCTCTGTGACTTCAAGCATCGCTTCGGTGTCGGCGAATTCGGCCGCTGCTGCTTCTAAAATTTCTGGTTCAGCATATACACCCGTGCGCGCGCCAATGGATTTAAACTGCAAGTCACCTACCGCTAGTGCAATTAGATAGGACGGTATGGCTTGCGGCATGTTGAAATGGTATACACCGTTGCGTTCGGATTCGGGCTTGTTTTCAGCACTCATCACGGCACGTAGATTGGCCGGCGTGCGGAGTATGGCTTCATAGGTTACCCGCACTTGCGGGGTGTCTTGTAAGGGGAAAATGCTGCGCGCATGTATGGCTTGAGCCTGGCTAAAGAGAAAAGGCTGCTTTTTGCCCGAGGTTTGTGCGGGTGCGAGCCATTGCAGCCCCGTTGAGTCTGGGCTGGTGTGATAGTGCACTTTCACTTCTAAGGCATCTGGCGGTAGGCTAATGGTGAGTGCAGAACCCAAAGCATGGTCAGCCTTACCCAAGTGATAGTCAGTGTTTATCCATTTGTCATTCTGCAAAGCTTCTACTTTTTGGATGCTCAAATCGCGGGTGTCGAGCACCACTTTATTGGCATTGGCTGTCACTTTGTTCAGCGTAAGCGCCGCGAAGCCCCGCAATTGACGTTGTTCGAAGTCGACCGTTAAATCCATGTTGATGTGAGAAATGCGCACTTCATTGGTATTGGCAAAGGAGTGATAGTCCTTTTCTGGACGCAGTTCTTCTAGGTTGGCGACGGATGGTTGCTGCGAGCAACCCAGTAGGCCGAGAGCGGCAATGATCATTGCGGTAAAAGCTATTGGTTTCATGGTTACTGTCCTGCAAGCGTTTTTTAGAATGGAGTATGTTGTTAGACGAATGACTGTAAGACGAATGACAGTGATGTCCACGCAAACCAGTAAGTGGTAATCGTTCAACTGTTAGTTACGGTTAGGTTGAATCTTAAGGTGAATATGCGCCAGCCACAAAAGACTTCTGGATGACGCGGTAGGGCATGGCCCAAAAGAGATTGGGCTAAACCTAGAACGATATGTTTAATATAAGAAACGATAGGTTTAAGTTTAGAAACGATAGTCAATACCGATGGTGGCCATGGTAAATTCGCTGCCATCTTGATTGAGTAGTTCGCGGTATTCAATGTTGAACGTGGTGTGGTCATCGGTGAACCAGCCCACGCCTATACCCCACGACATGCCTGAATTTGAAAACGAAGTACTAACGGCATCTAGCGTAGTAGAGACATCCACTTGGCTGTAACCAATAAGCGCGTAAAGCTTTGCTTCGTTATTGATGATTGCTGGTCGGTAATAAACAGAGGTGTAGCTGTCGAGCGAAAAGGAAGTGGCGGATGTGTCGGAATCCAGCACCAGTTCCTCATCTGATATGCCGTTGCCGTAGCGAACATCCAGCCCTAACCAGCTGGAGTATCTATATCCACCAACAAGTTCCACGGCATCAAAGGTGATTTTACTGCGCGGAGCTGACGCTTCATCGAGGCTCTTGTTTTCAATTTGCGTGCCGTTTACGCCAAGATAAAAGCCTCGTGCGTGGTCTGCAGAAGCGGCGCCGGATATGGAGATTAATACGATGGTTAGTAGCAAGGTTTTCATGGTTAATTCTCGCGGGTGAAATTTTGCGACAAATATAGCACGGCTATGTGCCCCCTGATTGTGAAAACAACGTGGTTTCACGTATAGGTTGACGGGGCTTTGGCATTTTTTATGTGCTTTTATTGTGCGTAAGCCTCAGTTGGCTACAGTATTGTAGACTATTGGTGCACTCCGCTACGGGCACACTGTGGCTTTGAACGTCGCTCAAAAAATATTACCACTTAACAATCAATTAGTTAGAGTGTTTGTCAGGAAATTCCTCACTATTTTGATAGCTGGCACCGCACTTGCAAAATCAGGCACGGTTCAAATCAGGGTACCACTAGATACGGTTTTTGTGGGTCATTTATTGACCACTCCGGTCAGATTGTAGTCGCTCTGATGTGCGTATAATAGACCACTCCTCAATGACTTTATGGGAATGATCTTTTGAAATCAACCGCTACCTCTTCCGTACAACACGCTGTAAAAACCATGAGCGTTGAAC
>JBLHGN010000366.1:0-3137 GCA_047616325.1 Lentisphaeria bacterium | reverse complement strand
ATGTGTAGCGCAAGTATAGTCTTTGGAATACATTACTGAAAGAGTTTAGCACTGCTTAGACACATATTATGAATAACTTATACACAGAGATATACACAAAATATTTTTTATTATAATCAAACTTTGCTATATGCTTAATAGTAAACTAATTTCTTATCTCATTGTTATATAAGGATAAAATATGTTTCGTATAGCCAACTCAAGATTTTTTAGTATTTTACCTGTGGATAAGCACGTTGTATAAGAGTATCATTATCGGATCATATTAAGAGTAATTGCGCACTGGTCTTACTCTTCTAATTGTTATTAGTTTTCTGTTATATATGCTCCTAGTTTGGCTTGTTTTAGTGCTAAATACATATTGTTATATTATAACACAAACTGCTTGATTCGATTTCAATAAGTGTAGGTGTTAACCACACCTCAATGATTGTTGATAGAGGTTTTTGGTGTGCTGTTTTTTGCTTTTGTAATGCTTGTGTTTGTAATAATTTGAAATGGGGTTGTCAATTTTGCCTAGCGTAGTTTGGGAACAGTGTGTGTCGTATTTAAGGGACGAACTACCATCGCAGCAGTTCAACACTTGGATACGTCCTTTGAAGGTTGGAGGGGCTGAAGAAACGCAGGCGTCAGGCGCTTTAAAATTATTAGCTCCGAATCGTTTTGTTTTGGATTGGGTTAATGATAAATATATGGGTCGAATTAGAGACCTAATTAGTGAACAAAATCATGTTGATATAAAAAGTGTTTCCATCGAGGTGGGTGCTCGGGTTGGCAACGGTTTTACATCTCCATTTCGAGCGCAGCATAATCAAACTAAAGCCGAACAGTTAGATACTCAACACACTTCTTTGCCAAGCGATAGTAGACCGAACATCATCGTACCCTCCGAATCTATAGTGTCGGAGATAAGTGAAGACAATCGTATTGTGCAAGCCGATTTGCCCTCTGGTGGGCAGGTAATTACTGAGGAGTTGAGTGCCACACAAATAGCGCAGAACCGTTTCATAAATACTGGTGCCTATTCTTATAGTCAATATCCATCTCATGGTTTTGGCAATAGAGATGAGGGTAGGCATAGCTCGCGAATAAATAGAGCCGATGTTGAAGGTGGCTTAGATCATAAGTCAAACCTAAATCGTAATTTCGTGTTCGATAATTTCGTTGTCGGTAAGTCCAACCAACTTGGTCTGGCAGCAGCTACGCAAGTTTCGGAAAATCCTGGCGGTTCCTATAACCCTCTATTTATATACGGGGGAGTTGGTTTGGGCAAAACACATTTGATGCATGCCGTTGGTAACGCACTTTGTGAAAGGCGGCCGGGTGCAAAAGTAGTGTATCTGCACTCGGAACGTTTTGTAGCTGATATGGTAAAAGCGCTCCAGCTAAACGCTATAAATGATTTTAAGCGCTTTTACCGCTCTGTCGATGCCCTGTTAATTGATGACATACAATTTTTTGCGGGTAAAGAGCGCTCACAGGAAGAATTTTTTCATACCTTCAACGCTCTGCTTGAGGGAGGGCAACAAATAATTGTCACCTGTGATCGCTATCCAAAAGAAATAGACGGTCTTGAAGAGCGTTTAAAATCGCGTTTTGGCTGGGGTTTAACCGTGGCGATCGAGCCGCCAGAGCTAGAAACACGAGTAGCAATTTTAAAAAGAAAAGCGGATTCTGCTGCTATGAATTTACCTAATGATGCCGCATTTTTTATAGCGCAACGCATACGATCCAACGTTAGGGAGTTAGAGGGCGCACTTAAGCGCGTGATAGCCAATGCACATTTTACCGGTAGGGAAATATCAGTTGAACTCGTGCGGGAGTCTTTAAAAGACTTATTGGCTCTGCAAGATAGATTGGTGAGCATAGACAACATTCAGCGTATAGTCGCCGAATACTATAAAATAAAAATTTCAGATCTTCACTCCAAACGCCGCAGCAGATCCGTTGCGCGGCCAAGACAGGTGGCGATGTACTTAGCCAAAGACCTGACTCACCACAGTTTGCCCGAGATTGGCGAGGTGTTTGGTGGAAGAGATCATACCACTGTGTTGCATGCATGCCGCAAAATAAAAGAATTGCTAGAATCAAACGCTGATATGAAAGAAGATGTAAAAAATCTTCTACGAACACTTACCACTTAAAATAGGCGTATCGAAACAAAACTCTAGCGGTAATAAATTGCTAGGGCTTGGGCGCTGGGTGCACTAAAATAGCGAGTCTAGCAGCATTTGTTAGCAAAACACTATCCCATTTTCTGGAAGAAATAAGAGACGAATTAATGAAATTTTCCGTTTCCCGCGAGTCGCTTTTAAAGCCCCTTCAATTGGTTGCTGGTGTAGTAGAACGTCGCCAGACGCTAGCGGTATTAGCCAATGTGTTATTAGTGGTTGAGGGTAATCAGCTAAGTATAACCGGCACAGATCTCGAAGTTGAGATAATTGGCCAGGTACAGCTCGAGCCCGATGATAACGTCGCTGGAGAAATAACAGTTCCAGCGAAGAAGTTTTTAGATATTTGTAAAGCGCTACCAGACGGCTCGAAAATTTCGTTTTCAACTGCCGATCAAAAGGCTACGGTAAAAAGCGGTCGCAGCCGATTTACCTTGGCGACTTTGTCTGCGGCGGAGTTTCCCACCGTAGATCGAGGGCCCAATGAACTGGCCTTCATAAGCAAACAAAAAGACATACGCCGGCTGATAGAGCGCACGGGTTTTGCAATGGCTCAGCAAGACGTTAGGTACTACTTGAATGGCATGTTGTGGGAGGTTCGCCCCGGTGAATTGCGCGTTGTAGCAACAGATGGCCATCGTTTGGCTATGTGTACACGCCTAGTGGATATTGATATTACTGAAACACGTCAGGCGATTCTTCCTCGGAAGGGTGTTATAGAGCTTTCTCGTTTAATGGATGATAGTGATAACTCGGTGGAAATTATTGTAGGCTCAAGCCACATTCGGGCCAGTACTAAGGATTACACGCTTACCTCGAAACTGGTAGACGGAAAATTTCCCGATTATGAACGCGTAATCCCAAAGGGTGGAGATAAAGTCATCATTGGTAATCGCGCCGATTTAAAGCAGGCGTTTGCCAGAACAGCAATTTTATCTAATGAAAAGTATCGTGGAGTTCGTTTGT
>JBLHGN010000365.1:0-3149 GCA_047616325.1 Lentisphaeria bacterium | reverse complement strand
CCATCATAGTTCTATTCCCGCGGTTTCCTCCCTTGGGGGCAGTCCGACATCAGCCCAGTAAAGTTCTGATCGAGATTGATAGCTCAGTGCTTGTGGGCTGCTGTCCGACAACCCTTAACAACAGCGGTCATTGGCACGGCATCGATGTTGTCGGAGGTTCTCGCCAAAGCGGACATAAATTACGGGGACTTTTTTTAGTGCTAACAGAGATTAAAAATGCGATTAAATAGATCTGTCCCGAATGGCACTGTTAATTTAGCATGCCATCCCTCCATTAATTTGATCGTCAACCGTAGGGTGGGCACCGCCCACCACTTACATCAGAACACCGAAAAATACCGCGTGGGCGTTACGGCGTAATTCACGATTCAAGACCTGACCCCCATTATTCATTCGATTCAAGACCTGACCCCCATTATTCATTTGGACAGATACAAGAGAAGCTCGGCTACTTAGCACCTGACAGATTGGCCGAAGTTGAAGATTTTATCGACTTTTTACAGCAACGTGATCAAAACAAACTTTTAGGAAAAAGTTACTCACGAGCGCCAGAGGAAGCATTTAATAACGTATGGGACAACGACGACGATGCCATATATGACAACTTATGATTCTGGAGACGCGGTGCTGGTGGGTTTTCCATTTACCAACTTGCAAACCACCAAAAACGGCCCGCCGTCATTATCAGTAATGCCAGCTATCAGCAAAACCGGCCTGATGTTATCTTGATGGCAATTACTAGTCAGATTAGGCAACCGTTAGCAACGGGTGAGGCTTTACTACAAGATTGGCAAGTCGCAGGCTTGCTCAAGCCTTCTGTGTTTAAACCTCTAATCGCCACTATCGAGCAGAGGAGTATTGTTAAAAAAATGGGACAGCTTTCGCAGAATGACAAAAATAGTTTGAATCAAGTAATTCAAACTATTTTGGGGCATGAGTAAACCACACAGGTAGAAAAATTTCTTTCATCCTTACTGTTATTTCCCACGCTACCCCCTTCTCATTTTCCGAACCCGGCCCCTTCACTTTAAAACATAAAGCACCACTGATGCTAGTCACTGGGGCTTTGGTTTGGCGGCTAAGGAAAAAAAACAGAGATTGACAAACAATTAAATAAATCCCCTTTATTCCCCCTTTCTGGTCATCATTCTTAAAAATCGTACGCCTGCCGGCACCACGATTCATCACATGATGCCAAACTCCGTCAAATTCTATACGTAGGGGGCCTAGCCATAAAAAGAAGAGCAGCACCATTAACTATATAATACTAGATTTGACCCCATTCTCATTTTGTAGTGGGCACCGCCCACCACTTACATCAGAACACCGCAAAATACCGCGTGGGCGTTACGACGTAATTCACGTTTCAAGACCTGTCCCTCATTATTCCACGCATACCCAGCTCATTAGATTTTTTGAGCTGCCATTGCTGGCGTACTTTACTGAAACAGAGGGAATACTTTTGTTGATCATGGTGTATTTTTCTCGTCACAAGGTGGCAAAGTTTTGGTCTGTTTTGCCAGTTTCTTTTCTTCGGATTTAACCCGCCGTTCTAGCTTTTTTAAATCTTCCTCGGCGGCCAAGGTTTCAGGTTTAATACCTCGTTGCCCCAGCATATCGCGCACACTTTCACTATTTTGAACATGTTCACCTGTGATCGCTCCCTCACCCTGCAAGTTGTCCCGCTCAACATTGTGGTTGGTAATTTCGGTCGCAAGGTTTTTGGCTGCGATAGTGAGTGTGGGTAAAAAGTCGGCCAATGCGCGGTTTTTAACAATGCCGAACCTATCTTTCATGGCTTGGGTGGTATGGCCGCCAAACAGTGCTTTATCCCCTTGTGAGCGAATACGTCCAAAACCGGCGTCGTCTACCCCGCGCTCGTAGATATTTTGCGATAGCGCTTTTTCTGATTCTTTTAGCCTGTCGCGGGCTTCCAGCCGCGCCTGCAAGCGCATACGGTCTTCAATTAACTCTTGCTTGCGGGTTTGAATGGCAAAATAGCTTTGGGCGAAGGCGATCTCGGATTTGCGCGAGTCACCATTCTGGGCAATCAGGTAGCAGGCGTAACGGGTAAGCATAAAATCATCGATTTCCCGTTTCGAGCCACTGCCCAGCCCGACCATTTTCGTGACGCCACGAAAATGGTCGGCAGCCCCATGGCCGGAGGCTTCACAGGATTCCATGGCGCGCTGGATAGCCGTTTGAAAATTCTCCCAGCGGGCATAACCCAACGGCGCTTGCAAGTCACGGGCAAACCAGAACTCAATGCCTTCTGCGTCGGTGCGCTGCGCGGCAGTTTCCAGATTGATTTGCAAAGTTTGGAGTTGTTTGTCCATGCTTTAAGTCCTTTTAAAAGTTGTGGTGCTGCGCAGTTGATGTTGGTTTTCCATACGAGCGGTCAAGGATTCGTTATTGAAGCTAGAGTCAATGGATTTTTCAGGCACGATGATAATGGCTTTTTTAACGTTTTGATTGTGGAATTTATCCAACGTGATAAACATCAAGGCGCGGCTTTTACCCGAGGCAGGTGGTGATTTAATCAGAAGGGATTGCTCGCCTCGTTTTTCGTAGGCTCGCTCCTGCATAACACGCATACCCAACTCGTTGGATTTTTTTGAGCTGCCATTGCAGGCATAAGTCACCGAAACAGATGGAACTCCAAGCACCTTATCTTCATTTGAAGCAAAAACCATTAAAAAATCCCCCACTCTCGCCCGCTAGACATTTTAAATGCTCCACAAATAACGGAACTCTTGCGCTTAAGCTTTAACTTATCTTTAAGATCTAAAATCTTCATACGAAAACATCTAGGCCCGATAGTTTCAAATGTTAAAACACTCTGATCATACTCATTCGGATCATCCAGATCTGGAATTGGCAAAACTAGTTTATCCATTTTATTATCGCTATAGGGTGTAGTTCCTTTGCTACGACGAAATAATCAATAAAAACAGGGTATTACAGAGAAAAATAAAAAAGAGAGCCCATTTTGTGGTAGTTATAAGGCAACGAAACAACATAGCATAACAAATATGGCCCCTCTATCTAATACAGCATACCCCAGCAGCTTGAACGAATCATTCTTTGATGATGCAAAAGAACACCTAGACACTATAATCACTGAGTTAATGTCAGATAAATCGATAGTC
>JBLHGN010000364.1:0-3186 GCA_047616325.1 Lentisphaeria bacterium | reverse complement strand
CTTTAGAGTGCTTATTCGCTATTTTATTTTTGAAACATGGAATGATGTGATGCTAAAATTAATGAGCGGTCGCGGAGTGATTCCGTTTCTTTCAAAAGAGCCCTAGGGAGTAATACCCATTCCTGCGCTTGACTGCGTAGTGTGTTACCTGCCCGTTAATCGTTTTCTGGGTAGCCGTGGGACTGTTGGCTGTAAAAACTCCACTACAGCGATTGACCTTTGCTTGGGTTGACTTTTTTCAAACAGTTTTGCGGTTAGGCCGAGAATCGCTGTAAAAATCAATTAAAACCTTGCACAAATATAGCTAAACTGCGCAACGTTACCATTTTTAATTGGACCGATTATCGCTAGCTGCTTGATGCTTAACGCGATTCCACACATAACCTTGGGAAAAATAATAAAGACCATTCAAATTAATAATTAATTTTTCTTAACAAGCCCTACCTGCACATTCAAATCAGCAATAGGAAACTCACTGTCGTAAGCGCGAGTACTTGCATAAATAAAATACAAATATTGCTCTCCGTCGATGGTCGCTAAAGACGGCTCCCCCGCTTAACCGGCTTTATCGACGCCGTTGCCCTGAGTCGAAACATTTACCTCAATTAAGTCTAAACCTACCTGGTCGGTACGGTTAAAGTCTAGCGACAAGCCATAACTGATGGCATTTGGGCTTACGGTAGGAGTTGGTGTTGGTGTTGGTGTAGGTGTGAGCGAGATTAAAGGCGATGGCGACGCCACAGGCCCTACTCCGCTTGTCCCTCCCCCGCCGCAGTTCACGAGCGCTAGCAGTGCTAATGACAGCCATAATGTTTTAGCTAGCTTTCTCATCTCTCACTCGTTATCCAACAAAGTTACCTTTGTAATGTGGTATTTATCGGAATAATTAAATACGTGCAACCGCAACTATACCGAAAATAACGCCAAGCGGGCATAGGCAAAAAAATGTTTCTACGGCACTCCTTTTTTCAAAAAATCATGCGAATTTTGTTGAATAAAGTTGTCGAACAAAATAATCGAACAAAATAGTTCTCTAAACAGCCATCCATTTGCCTGAATAGCCAATAAATCTCCTCGTGCGGCGACAATTATGAAAGACACATTTAACCCCTAAATTTTAGTCATTTTCTACCTAAAATTATGCCCTTACTATACGAATACTCTGGCAAAATCTATAGCCACTCACGACCCTCAAAACACCTAAAGGAAAACAGCCTCCAAATGTCGAGATTATTTACGGTGCGCAAACAGCTAAAACCAGACATGGAAACTGCGATTTTTGCAAGGGCCACGTTAAGACCAAAAAGAGAAGTCCATTTCGGCGCTTAATTCCACAAAAGTATTAAAACCCGATATTTAGATGCAAATGAGAGCTAGCTCGCAAAAAAAGCATTATTGGCCGATTTTTTGATTATAAATCAATCAAGAGTCAAGAAAGCGCCGAAGTGAGCAATAACGATGCAATATGAAAAATATTTAAATTTTGGGCTTGTGGTCAATTTAAGCGGTCATTACGTCTACGATCACATTCTACATAACGTCATTTCTTATGCTGACAATATCGCCGACCTGCTGGCAAACGCCAAGCCCATTGCCAGCCTCTACAGCACATCTGAGCACGCCTCGGTCAACTCGCCCATCTTTCGCTATGAACAGAAAACAGGTGGCTTAGAATGGTTTCAAAGCGCTTACTATTTGGTCGACTCCCTTACGCGCAAAAACATCTTGCCTGTATATCTGCCAAAAACCCGCGAAGTGAAGGATTTATACCGCCTAATCTCGCAGGAAAATAGACGCGATGCAGTCGCAGACGCAGTCATTCAGATTTTACGTGCGCGCTATATTCGCGCAGCGTCGCGAAAGCCCAGTAAAAGTTTTATGGAGCAGCAGATAACGGCCGATACAATCTCTCCCGATACTATCGAAATGAGCGACGAAGAAATGCTTAAGTTGTTTGGCAGGTTGCCGGTCTCGGCGGCTCAACGAGCGGCAGAAAAAGCACCTAGCGAGAGCGATGTATTTATTTCGGATAGTGTGGCTCGGCGGGCGTAATTTACGACAGCTTAGTCTAATCGCATTCAATGTAAGCCAAACGGAAAAACCCACCTTTGCCGGTGGGGTTTTCTACATTAAGCTCTAGGAATTATCCTAACATTCTGCCCAGCCTGCCCAACTTAAAAATCACTGGCTAATATGGGTAAGGCGCCGTTGTTCATTTCCTCAATGCCAAAAGTAGGAATAGATAAACCAGCCATGCCGGCTAAGGTAACAAACAAATCAGCATGGCTCCACTCACTCACCTTTTTACCAAATGTCGAATAGGTAATAAGATTGCCGCTGTAGTCGCGCGTCTTAAAATTGCTGGCGTCGAACATTGCCGTTTCAAACCACTTGCCCTGAGCAAGACCGTGATTGCCACCGCCGATAATGATATGAGGCTTAGACGTTCTATCGTGGAAGCCATGGCCAACCTCACCGGTAAGCACAATAACTGTGTTATCCAACAGCGTAGTGCCGTCGTCACAGCTAATGCCATCAAGCTCAAGCGCAAAATCTGCAATCCTTTGCGCGTAGTATTCCACCCAGCCTTTATATGCATGGGTTTCATTGGTGTTTGCGCCCGGCTCGAAGTGCGCAATAGTGTGGTGAAAACTTTGAAAATTAGGAATATTACCAATGCCCGTATGTACTGTATTCGGGTCACTCGCATCGGTCCAAGTGAATTCGTCTGCGTTATCGCCTAAGCCCAATACCGCCACTCGGTGACTGTCATTGGTAAAAGCAACGCGGATCATATCCAAATAGCTGCTTATTTCTTCTTCGAAATCTTGACCCGCAGTTGGAATATTATCTACTACCGCATCACCACCCGACGACGGCAAGATTAAACGATTTTCAAGTGCGCCAACAGAGTCGAGATAACCCAAGAGCTTATTTTGTTCCCCTACAGGAATACCGTTATATTTGGCCTCGGTCTCACTGGCAAGATGAGTGAATAGCTCGGTCAGCACAAGGTCCTCGCGAACTGGTTCGCCACCACTACCATCACTTAAATTAGTAAACAGCGCATTATATGCATCGATAGCGCTACGGTAATACGGCAAATTATCGAAGCGTTCGTCGTTAAAGGAAAGGGGGTGATGGCTGGCGCCAAAACTGGAGTAATTAGCCGAAAATCGCAAAGCA
>JBLHGN010000363.1:0-3212 GCA_047616325.1 Lentisphaeria bacterium | reverse complement strand
TAACCTCAAAAGGCACTCTTCAAGTGGTTGGCTGATTCAATAATTGAACCGCCAGTTAGTTGCAGGCTCACTTAAGGTGTAAACGACTTTGTTAATTGTATTAATGCACGACAGTAAGGCGTCTAATCAAGCGGACTGGTTGAGCCTGTAAACAATTTTGTGTAACTGCCCCTTGCATCTTAGGAACGTGCATGAAATAACGTCTGGAATTTACGAAGTGGCCGGTTATTGCTATTCATCCGCTATAGGCGTTAAATTAAAGAAGCTGTACGCCCATACAGCATTCAATACAAGGAGTTCTGAGGATGGTAACTAATCAGGTAAAGCAAAGCGCCTGTTGTTTCGCGACGCTGCAAAAAAACTTCAGCCATTCAAGCCCCCCAACTAACCTTCCGACTTGGCAATCTTAATTACCAGCGCATCCATTACACTTGTAGGGAGAAAATGTCGAAGATAGGCCAATAGGTAGGTTGGCACGGTTACATAATAACGCTGCTTTGGCCACTTGGATTCCAGCGCGTGAATCAGTTTGTTCACCACAGCCTCGGGCGGCAAGGTGAACTTCGACGACGGCCCCTTTTTTGACAGCCTATCTAAAACACCCTGGTAGAGAGATTGATGCCGGCTCGCAGAAATATCAATGTTCTCTTTTAGCGCAATTATTGCGTTTTGTCTAAAACTCGACAAAATTGGACCTGGTTCGATAATACTCACCTTGATATTGGTCTCACTTAGCTCCATTCTCAGGGTGTCCGTCAAACCCTCTAGCGCAAATTTACTGGCGTTATATGCGCCGCGCATGGGCATTGCTGCAAAGCCTAATATTGAACTGTTCTGAATTATTCGCGCACTGGCTTGCGTTAAAAGATGAGGAATGACTTTTGTGGTTAACTCATGTGTGCCAAATACATTAGTTTCAAATTGCTCCAACAATGCAGAGCGAGGCAAATCTTCCACGGCGCCCGGCTGACCATAGGCACCATTATTAAATAGCGCATACAACTTTCCATCGGTCACACTCAGTGCTTGCTTCAGTCCGCGTTCAATTGATTCTGAGGAGCGCAAATCTAATTCAAACACATACTTGAGTCCGGCTTGCTTCAAACGCTTCACGTCCTCGGCTTTGCGCACTGTCGCCAACACGCAGTACCCTCGTTGCTGAAGGGTGATGGCTGCGTGATAACCAATACCGGTGGAACATCCAGTTATCAATATGGGTTTATTTTTCATATAGGTGCTATTTTTATAGGTCTAAATATTGGAGGTTATGATGTTGGAGCTTCAGCCAATAGAGCTTCGGCTAATGGCGTATATCAGCTACACCAGTTTTGGTCTGGTAATAGTCAATAAGATACCAAACAAGACGCTGATGAGACTGAATAATCTGGTCGCGCGCAATTTTTTGAGCGGCTATCCTGTAGACTCCATCGACTGTGATCGACTTTTCCATCGCGTACACTTCAGCGGCAAAGGCTCGACTCTCAATCAACCATTGTTCGGGATTGAATGTGTTTTCTTTCTGCTCATACACGCTACGCTCTAACAAATTACTTGCAAATGTGGGGCTATCAAACTGACCAAAGCCACCATCCCACAGCTGATGCAGATTTAAACTGCACCGTTTGTTTGGCCCTTTGTCTAGACAGAGTGAATTGCCGCCACGGTCGTGCCTACAAGAGGCATCGACACGGGCGAAGGTGTGCAAGGGTTGCGTCGCATCTTGAATCAGATGAATTTGCAGCGCTAAAAGAATCGCCGCTTGCTTAGCACTTAGCGGCTCATTTAGTGCTTTATCAACCGCCCTCATACGCGATAGCAAAAGCCCAGTATTGCGCAGCCCCTTCTGCTGACACTGGGCAATATGCGCATCGTTGGCCACACCACCTTTAGCCTCTGCCGTAAACTGATATACGAAGGCGTTGTGGTAGTGCCAACGGGAAGTGTTTTGTTTTTGGTGCTGTTTGATTCCCTCGGGAACGTTTTCTCCAACACGCTTAAACAAATCAAGCAAATTGTGGTTTCTAATAAGGTCTGGCCAAACACCCAGATAGGCAAAACGGTAGGAAGAGGATGCACTAAGTGGCGGAAGATCGTAGGAGGGTTTACGGGGTAGACTTTCAGCAAGTTGCGAAAAATACTGACGCTGTTTTGGCTCAAGCGCCATAAATGCGGCATCCGTCATCCGCCAGTGCCCAACCTTACTCCAGGCGAAAACAGGACAACTTATTAGCATGAGAGCGCAGGAAAACCCAAAAGTGAGTGCCATAAGCTTTCGCTGAGCACTGCAGGTAGGAATATCGGTCACATCAGTGCTAATTAATATCGCGGCTTTTTTTAACCAATTCATATGCGGACTGGATCTCTTGAGAACGTTCGGTAGCCAGTTTCACCATGTCTTCTGGAACTCCGCGCCCCGCAAGTTTATCTGGGTGGTATTCGCTCATCAATCTGCGATAGGCTCGCTTTAGCTCTTGATCGCTTATTGCCGCTTCTACCCCTAGCGCTTCATAAGCCAGTTTTAATTCTTCTTTACCCGCGTCGGCAGAACTACGATACCCACCTGACCGATAGCCCGCCTGCTCCTGCTGACCACGGTAAAAATGGGTTTGGGCTCTAACCATGCCAAGCAAGTGGTTAAAAGCAAAGCGTGAATACCCGAACCTGTCGGCAACCTGCTGCAAAATCGCTTCTTCATTGGGATGCAATGTACCGTCGGCATAAGCGATGGTAATTAGGTATACCAAAAATATTTGTTTGAGATCCGAGTAAATGCCGCAATTCTTGATAAATTCGGCCAATACAGGGCTAATATCGTAGCTGTCTTCTGAGCCCTGTTTGAAAAGTAAAATGGCCTGTTGACGCGCTTCTGTCGCTAAACCCATCTTTGCCATCAAATGTTCGGTTCCCACAATTTCTTCTTGCGATATCAGTCCATCAGATTTTGCCAATTTACCCAACAGGGGAAATACCGCAGCAAAAAACGCTTTTTCTATACGTGCCTTTTGCTCGGGATTAAATTGTGTTCGTAATTTTGCGCGACCTCTATCGAACAAATATCCGATAAAAAAGCCGATAATAGCGCCTATCGGGGTTAATCCGAGAGCCAAATAACCAAAAATTGTGCCTAGAACTCTACCTAAAAACATGCCGAATAATTTACCCTAATTTAGTGAAGCTGCAGCGTTCTTATACCTAAGGAATACGCCAGAAGT
>JBLHGN010000362.1:0-3219 GCA_047616325.1 Lentisphaeria bacterium | reverse complement strand
GTATAAGCTCATACACAATTCGGGCGGTTCAAGATGCAATACTAACCGGTAAGTCTTTTGTCTGGATTATGAGTGCGCTTGTAGCTCGACTAGTATCACGGCCGCATCAAATTGGGGAACACTGATGCTACATGAAGCGATTTAACAAGCGCTCAATGCACAGGAGTATTTTGCTCATCCCTACCACTCATGGGAGCGTGGTCTTAATGAGAATACCAATGGCTTGATTCGTCAGTACGCACCCAAAGGCTCAAGCTTCGACAACATGACGCGCGAAGATGTTGAAAAAATTATGACCAAATAAAATAACCGCCCAAGACAATGTTTAGGCTTTTGCACGCAAAATCAGGTATGGTTTTGGATCAACCCACCGATTGCACTAGCGAGTTGAATCCAGGTCACAAAAAACCGCTTCCATGGGAATAAAAGCGGCTAAGTAGAAAACAACACTAAGTAATGAGAAACCATAATAGGAATTATACTTTCCCAGCTATCTGACGATTTCGCACAGGTGTTTCTCAATATATAAAATTAATTTTATATATTGAGAAACTGCTCACACTAAATAAACGCGAATACTAAGTTCACTCTGAGTAAACGGCCTGCAAGCGCAGTGAAAATGCATAACTCGGTCGCCAGCCCCCCCCTCTTTCATAGGATATTTCTGGCACTAATGACAAATAGAGCCAACCCTGGTAAATGTTTTGTTTAAAGCTAAGCTGAGTAAAATAGGTATGTACTTGCTCTTTTGGCTTATTATCTGCAAAGGCCCCAATTTTGTATCCTATCGTTAATCTGTCACCAACAGTTTTATTGATCTGCATGATTTGCAAAATTTCACTCAGTGATTCCTCATGTGTATATTTAAATTTTGACGATGTGGTAAAAACCAAACTGTCTGATAGTTGCTTTGACAGTCTAATTCGGAAAGATGGCTTAGCTCCCTCTCGCGCAAATATAGGCAGTTCAAAGCGTCTTGAAAGACGCCAATTTTCATTTAGATCGACCACTTTACTAACCTTAATGCGTGCGTACATGTCAACTGGAAAATGCATTCGCACACCAAGCCCATAGGTGCTTCGCCATTGATCTTTGCTGGCTTTTAAATTATATTCAAGCCCTGCTATTGCCTGTTCTGGAACAAGGGCCGCATTATCACTTTTGCCCAAACGTTCGCTATCTTGAAGCGACAGATCTTCTTCCGGCGAAGATTCAAATATCAGCTTTAAGCGGTCTTTGGCATTTGGCAAATCAGCTTTTCCCTGAACACGAAGATTGTATTTGTTTTCCCCGCTTTCTTTAAAAGATGATTCTGTAGTCAATACTAAGTAGCTGGAGTTTTTTGTGTTGTCTGATTGGTTTTTTTTTGAAAAAAAGTTATCTAATTTGCCAGTAAAATCTAGAATTTTATTAGCAATATATAAACGTTGTTTTTCAAGAATATTTTTATTATCTGTTGCTGAATCACCAGAGCCTTCTTTGGCAATAGAATGCGCGTTCAGATCGGCCTCAGTCTCTATTTTTGGCTCTACGGCTTGTTTAGGTTTATGATCAGCCACTCCCACAGTATAAATACTGTAGTCGCTTGAATCCGCACGAACGTGCATAACGGAAACTGCCATTAGTAGAATAAAAAATACGCTTATCGCCTTTTTTTTCAACCTGGAGTCAAACGTAAAAAAAGCGTGACAAACCTCTTGTTATACCTCATTTTCATATACCGGATCGCTTCACTCATATTCCCTTCAATGTATTCTTTGGACAGCTATTCACTTTGACGATTAGCCATAGAAACACTTCCCATTACCACGTAAATATCGGTTATATTTATTTCAGGCCATAGTGCCCACCTACGAAGCCGTTCCAAGATGGAGCCATCTTGGAACGGGAAAATTAAGTGCTGCACACTTAACCTGCACTACATTAGAGCATTAACTACAGTTGCAGCTACAATTATAGTGTAGTTTGAGGTAACGGGACTATCTTCTTTAAAAGCAGAAAAGGTACGTAAAACCTATGGCACTAACCGGCTTCCTCGTAAAAAAGAGGATGGTTTCCTGTTAATGTTTTTCCGCCAATTTAACAGCCAATTTATTTATATACTAGCAATTGCTGCACTCATTACCGTTGCAACACATGAAGTCTACAACAGTTTTTTATTGTGATTGTACTTTTAATTAACACCACTATCGGTACTATACAGGAGAGTTCGGCGCAGCACGCGGCCTCAGTACTACAAGAAATGATTCCTCAGTTTGCCGCAGCCTATCGAGATGGCAGCATTCAAACTATTGACGCCACAGAACTGGTGTTGGGGGATAATATTCCGGCGGATGCACTACTCATCCAAACCCACGAACTACTTGCTGATAAACCCATGCTTACCGGTGAGTCGCTTGTTGCGAGCAAAAACACAATTACTATACCCTGTGACACCACATCCCTCACCGAATAAAACAACATCATATTTGCTGGAACTATCGTTACCCACGGTGGGGGTCACGCCGAAGTGTTTGTCACCGGCACATCGATAAAAATTGGATATAGTAACACAACTGATCGAGCAAGGTCACAACGTGGAGGTAACCGGTGATGGCGTTAATGATGCACCTGCACTGCACTTCGCCCATTTAGGCATTGCAATGGGTAAAAAAGGCACCGATGTTGCCCGTGAAAGTAGCGACATTATTCTGACCGACGACAACTTCGCCTCCATTGTTCAGGGCATCAAACAAGGAAGTATCGTATATAAAAATGGGCGTAAAGTGGTCTTTCTTTTAATCTCCACGGGTGCTGCAGAAATAACACTTTTTATTCTTGCGGTGCTATTCGCCTTGCCACAACCACTATTTCCACTGTAATTACTTTGATCAACCTAGTCACCAACGGCATACAAAATGTAGCTCTGGAACGTGCATGAAATATCATCCAGATTCCAATAGGCTATAATTTGAAGTAAAGTTCTATTTTTTGGGGGAAATACTAAATGAGTTCGCACTATTGTGAAGAGCACGAAGAAAAAATGGCTAATTTCTACGACAGCTTGTCTGAAAGGATCGTCGACGTTATGCAGCCGTTGAGGCGAAGAAAATTGGACATAGAGGTACCACATATATTTGTTCGTTATTTGGCTGTGATGACAAAACGATTAAAAAAGGCATGCTGGATCTTCATGATGAAGAAGCACTTCAGCAGGCGAGTGTCCGAGCACCCGGAGGA
>JBLHGN010000361.1:0-3223 GCA_047616325.1 Lentisphaeria bacterium | reverse complement strand
AGTGCGACACAAACGCTTACAAACAAACAAAGCGGCACTCAAAGCTACGCCAGATTCTTCCAACGCTCCGGCAATACCTACCTCGCTACCTGTAAATTTTGCGGCCGCTGCCGAGAAAATTGAAGCAATGTATGGCAGTAAAAAATTAAACCTTACAGACGCACAAATAAAAAAGAATCTTAAGAGCCTACGCACCGACCTTGAACAGCTTTTAGGCAAACGAGACGAGTGGGGTGTCGGCGTCGCACGGGCCTTGCTCGATGAACTTCTGCAGCATAAAACACGCCGTCGACGCACACAGTTACACGAGCGCACATGGTATAACCTGGCGGGGTTTTGTCTGCGACCCGGCACCGGGGACCCGGCGGACGGCTGGCGCATTGAAAAACTATGGCCTTTATATGCCCATGCTTTGCATTTCACAAAAGAGACGCAAAGCTGGTCAGATTGGTGGACCTTCTGGCGCCGGGCCGCTGGTGGATTAAATCAGCAACAGCAAGAGCAGGTTTATAGCGATGTCATTAATTACATTGATACCGACAAGCTGGGCAGTCGCAAGATCCAGGCCGATGCAAAATTAAAATCCTATGAAGCGATGGTCCGTTTACTTGCATCACTGGAACGCCTACCGATCACCAACAAAATCACCCTGTGCGAAAACTTGCTTACACGTTTAAAAAAACCTTCTGAGCCCAAGGCCAGTTGGTGGGCATTGGGCAGAGTTGCATCGCGCCTGCCGTTTTACGGAAGCGCTCACGCGATAATTCCTGCAGACATTATTGAGCCCTGGCTTAACAGTATCATTCAGCGTGAATGGAAGGAGGCGCCCGCCATCGCTTTCTCTGCCACCATGATGGCGCGTATGTGTGGCGATCGCTCACACGATATAAATGATGACCTCAGAGACAACATTATTGAAAAACTCGGTGCAGCAAAAATGCCACAGACTTGGGTCGCGATGTTGCACGAAGTTACGCTTTTAGATAGCGTACAAACTCAACAAATTTTTGGCGAAGCGCTGCCGCCCGGCTTAATTCTTGTGGATGAGTAAGACATAGCCAACATACAAAATTTTTCTATCGAACCGCGCCGATGTAAGGTCAACTATGTAATCAAAATGATGCCAATCACTCCACATGAGACTAGTGACACCATAGTCGGCATTAATATCTCCATTTATTCTTTGTGAATGTAATTGATTGCATTAGATTTAGAATAAGGGGCTGTTTAATTTTTGTCATCCCGCCCACCATACAATCATTTCACGTTCGCACCTGACCTATACTAGTTTTGTCTTGTTTACTACCGACACGACTAGTGGATCGCCCACATTTAATTGGACACTTGTTTTTGTGTGGTGCTCGTAGACCACGGAATATGTGTTTTGCATATTTTTAAGATAAAAAAATCAATTTTTTATATAAGATATCGCTTCAAAAATTGCTTTATATAGTTCAAATAAATCACTTCTCAGTAATGTCCATGCATAAAAACAGCTCCCAAGAAAGCCCAGAACTGCAGTTTATTTTCACTGAAAATGCACAACGTCTAATAGATTTCAGCGAAAGTTTTTGCAAGCTCCTCGGCGATCAACGTCGAGAAATGGCGGGGAAAACCCTCGATGAAATACATTTCTGGAGAAACCCGCGCCAGGGCGATATTATTTGCGCCACATCAAAAAAATCTGAAAATCAACAACCGTCTCCGGTAGATGTCATAAAAAAGAACGGTGAAGTATTCCGCGGACTCATGTCATGGTAGGCGTGGACGCAGGAAAACGAAAAATGTATTTTGGTTAGCGGCGGAACACTACACGAAAACCTAAAGACCATAACGCTAAATTCAAGAGAGTGTATAATTTTTTCCGAGAACGATAGAATATTCGACGCCAACAACACATGCCCCACAATTTTCGGAGAGCAAGCAGAGCGCCTAAAAGGGAAAACCTTAAGTTCTCTTTTTGCGGCTCAATCACAGCGCTAATTAAACGAAATCTATCCGAAAACATTCAAAGTTCCTTTGAAGTACTGGGCCTTGGAAAAGATGCCTCCTATATTTCGCTACAAATTAACTGCACCCCATGGTCTGCGAAGGGAGACGGCTGCTGCTTACCAACCTACGAGATATTTCTCAGCGAGCTAACACAAAAAAAGAGGCTCTTTACCACTTTGGCTGACCAGCTTCTCTGAATTTCCAAGTTTTATCAGGTAGCAAGTGCTTCTTGCCTAATTTTTAGATAGTGCCAGCACGAAAACCCCTGTTTTTCTTCAGTAATGGCGTGGCGGTCAAAATATGACCTATTAGAGCTTATTGGAAAAACGCCCAGCCTACTCAAGTCGGGCATACACGATACTTGTTTCTACGAGAAAATGTGGCACGAAATATCCAACGGCATGCCCTTTCGCGGTGTTTTTATCAACCGTAAGAAAAACGGCGAATTGTTTTTCGAGGAAAAAACCATTACCCCGCTCAAAGCCGAATCGGGTCAGATAACGCACTATATATCCACAGGCAAGGATGTCGCCGAGCGCATGTACGCTCAAGAAAAACTCCTATTTATGGCCTATCACGATGTGCTCACAGAGCTGCCAAATCGCGCTCTATTTTTGGATCGTTTAGACCCCGCCATAGCGCATGCGCAACGGAAAGGGCACCAACTAGCTGTACTCCTTATAGGGCTGGACAGATTTAAACAGATTAACGATACTCTGGGCCGCGGAGCAGGCGACACCTTATTAAAAAAGTAGCCCTCGCGCTTAGCGGCTCCATTTGCGATGAAGACAGCGCTGCGCGACTTGCAGGGGATGAGTTTGGCATTTTGCTCAACGGCGTTTCCTGCAACAAGGATATTGCCATCATCTGCGAAAAGATTCTCACGGCAATTTCAAACGAAAATATTGTCAACAATCATGAGGTGTATATTACATCGAACATTGGCATTAGACTGTTTCCCCGTGATAGCGAATATACCGGAACGCTGCTAAACAATGCGGACATCGCCATGTACTGGGCGAAAGACAGCGGACTCAATAGTTTTCAATTCTATACCACCGAAACTTCCTGCGCGCCTACCAAACCAATCGCCATGGAAACATCTCTGCGCACGCACTATCCAATAAGGAGGTTGAATTACTCTACCAGCCACAGATTGACCTAACAACAAAACACGTAAGTGGCGTCGAGGCCCTTATCCGCTGGCATCATTCCACTTTAGGAATGCTGC
>JBLHGN010000360.1:0-3249 GCA_047616325.1 Lentisphaeria bacterium | reverse complement strand
GCTACCGGGGCAACTGTGAATTCCCTCCCTAACCACCATAATCAAAGTCAGTTGTATTCGCGATTTATGTGCTTGGCGGAGCCGTGTTTGACCGAGCTGATTCAGGAGCCGTTTAACAAGTCGGATTACAAAATAGCACGGATTGTTTTTCTGCATACGAATGGTCGTACTGGCAGCTACAATCGACACCTGTACGGCATACTGGCCGAAGGCGCGCTTCTTCCTGGAGCCAAGGATTGGCGGAGTATTAGACGTACCTTCAAGCACTTATCGTTGGACCGCCACCGGCTGCTCTGGCAGCCGCACTTGCTTGGCTTGATGACGGGTGAATTTTCGGAGCGTAAAGGGGTGATTCAAGCCTTGTGGGATGGCTATCCCACTGGTTTCTATGCCCATCCAGTAAACAACCAAAAAGAAAAAGTACCCACCAAGCGTTACCGGGGATTGATCAGGTATCTGACAAAGTATTTGTCATCCCCGCCCATCGGTATTTCCAGAATCGGTGCCTATGACGACCAGGAAGTTAAGTATCACTATCAATCCCACCGAGCGAAGTCGAGAGTCTACGAAACAATCGATGCACAAATCTTTATCGGTCGAATGCTCCAGCATATTCTTCCCTAAGGATTTCAGCGAGTGCGCTATTGTGGTCTTCAGGCCACTTGCACAAGCGGCCAGTGATTTAGTGGATGCCATGGTGAGCTACGCGAAACGTATTACTTATGCAGACTTTTTTGAGGAAATCGCGGGAAGAAACCCGCGATGGAGCGGCTTTTATGGTCGGGGCATGGCATTAGTGAGGCTATTCCACCCGAATCGAGAGGCGTTTTCGATTTGTTGGAGCCTCCTCGATAAGCCGTTGGCACTACAACTAACGATGTATTACGCGCCAACAGTGAGCTGGTTATAATTCAAGCGATCCGATTTTTTTGTTCTACGGTTCGTTGGACTCTGTTGTAAAGACTGTTCGCACTGTAAGTGGCAACGCTGTTCATCTGACCATTTAACTGCTTAGGAGTTTATGTTATGGGTGTTGAAATGTTAGGTAATTTTTTAGATATAATAAATGGGCCATTAATAGATGAAACCATGGAGGAGTTAATGCCGGCAGGTATTGGCATTGATGCCAGAAGAAGACTTGAGGACAAAATAGAAGATATGCGCTTAAGGAGAGAAATGCAAGAATATGGCTTTGATCTCTGAGTGGTTCTTGTCCGCGCTTTTATCTATATATAGGGCTCTCAAAGTACCTAATGCTCCAAGCATTTACGCGACCAATCTGACGTTTACTTCAGTATAGCGCTTAGCGCAACTTTGGCATTGAATGCAGGGCAAAACTTTAAAAGGCAAACCCGCGAGCGCTAACCAAGGAAATAGGGCTATCGTCAGTTTGCCACGGGGGGTATTTTTGCATTGCCGCTTTAAATAGTGAAGTTTCACACCATTGCCCCAACCAGCTTTTTACCGCACTGTAGGAGGTAGCGTTAAACCAAGCTGGGTCAACCCCCGCAAATTGACGAATAAAAGGAAAAATAGCTAAGTCGGCAAGACCAGGGGTTTCGCCAAACAAATAGGGGTTAGGGCGGAGTCTACACTCCAATAAGCCTAAAAAAGCTTCGGCGCGGCTGCGGTAATGGCTAGCGCTAAAGTTGGGGTGTCTGTCGGAGTATTTGTAGCGGTCGAGCCAGTATTTGAGCTGCGTGTCGTTTTTTTCTATAAGTGCATATTGGTCGCTAGAGTCAACTTCATAGCCCTGCGTTCTCGTAAATACGCTATCTTGGCTGAATGCCCATTGCATTATGGCGAGGCTTTCGTCGAGCACCTCCCCAGAGGGTAGCACCAACACAGGAACGGTACCTTTGGGGCTGAAGGCAAGCATAGATGGGGGCTTGTCTCTTAACGAAACCTCGCGCAGCTCCACCCTTTGACTGCACAAAAGTAGGGTCAATCGCGCGCGAATGGCATAGGGACAACGCCTAAATGAATATAGTATGGGTAGCGGCATAGTTTGAAGTCGTGAACGGAGTTAATACGCTAACATAAATAGATCCATAAAATTACCATTATTAGCAATGCTCCAAAAATCATTCACTGGTAATTATGTATTCTGAGCAGCGGTATCCGCTCGTTAAGATGCGTATATGTTTAATAGCAAGCGCTATATAATTCACCCCCCCCCCCTACCACGCACTGCCCTTTTATATAGGCCTTTGAGATGAATCTGTTTTCCACGACCTACAGTGATAATAACAATAAAGTGGCGTTTGGTAGCCCACTTCTAATCAAATTAATCAGCCTAAAACTACTCACACTTTTGGTTGCCGCGTTAATATTTGTAGCAACGCAGGTGTCGTTTGACATCGAATTAAGTGATCGTGGTTTTTTTGCGGCCTTTATATTTGGCGGCACTGTATTATTGCTATGGTGTCTGCGTTTATTAACAAAATTTTCCGTCACCGAAATAGAAATCTTCCTTTTACTTATTTCTGATGTGATAGTGCTCTATTTCCTCATCGAAAATTCGGGCGGTAGCACTAACCCCTTTACCTCGTCTTTGCTCATTCCGCTTGCCCTGTCTGCGGCCTTGCTTAACAAAAAATATAGTGTTGCGATGGTCTGCGTTGCGATAGCGGTTTACGCTACCTGGACTTTTGCCAATGGTGAGCACTTGCACCACAGAGTAGAGGCAAATTTTTCTTTGCACCTGTATGGCATGTGGATTAACTTTTTATTGAGTGCAATATTGTTGCTTGTATTTGTAACTTATGCGATGAGTGCGGTAAAAGACCGAGAAAAAAAATTGCAAAAAATTCGCGAGAAAATGCTAAACGACGAAAAATTGGTGACAATTGCCACGGTAACGGCCAATACCAGCCATGCCTTAGGTTCGCCTCTGTCTACTATGTCAATATTATTGGAGGAGGCCGAGCGCGAAAGAAATTTTGAAAGTGAATACATCCAATTATTTAAACAGCAATTGCAGGTGTGTAAGAATCATCTAGCAAAAATTGCTAATACAACGCGCTCCTTGGAAGCATCGCAGCCGCTGCCCATGTCCATTCCAGAATTTGTGGCGAGCCTAAAAGAGTATTTCGATATTATTCACCCCAGCAAAGCGATAGAAATACATGTAGCAGCCTTTGAGGCGTCTATAAAACTAATGCAGAATCAATCCCTGCAAATGGCCATTGTTAATTTAATCGAAAATTCACTCGAGTCCTCTCAGCTGGGTATCTCAATTAGTGTGTC
>JBLHGN010000359.1:0-3269 GCA_047616325.1 Lentisphaeria bacterium | reverse complement strand
CTTGATCTTGAATAAGGGCGTGCTAGATAAAAGCACGGTGTGAAGCTATATGAAAATACTGTTATACAGCGATTTACAAGCGGAGAAAATACCAGGGTTTGCCAAATTTCGTGCGGCTATCGAGGCCGATAATTTTGCCCAAGCTGATGTTCGCAAAATTGACCACAACCTTTACCGCGCACGCTTAAATCGCAATGATCGTCTGCTGTTTTCACTGTACAGGTATCAGGACGATTGTTATTGTCTGGCCTTGGAGTATATCGCTAACCATGCGTATGAGAAGTCCCGTTTTCTTCAGCGTGGCGTCACCGTTGATGAATCACAAATTCCCGCTATTCATGATCCTGAAGACATAGTGACAGAGCGTTTAACGTATCTGAACCCTAACATTGAGCGCTTCAATCTGTTGGATAAGATCCTCTCATTTGATGATGAACAACACGCTATTTATCAGCTGCCTCCACCGTTGGTGGTGATTGGCTCTGCCGGTAGTGGTAAAACTGCGTTAACTCTAGAAAAAATGAAGCACGCTACCGGCGATGTGTTGTATCTGAGCTTATCGCCGTTTCTCGTACAAAATGCATGCAATATTTACTATGCCAATGATTACGCGAATGAAGATCAACAAGTAGAGTTCCTATCGTTTCGTGAATTCTTGGAAAGTATAGAGGTTCCCCAGGGTCGAGAAATTACTTTGCGGGAATTCGATCGTTGGTTTCAACGGCATAAAACAGGTACAGGCCTGAAAGACGCACATACCTTATTTGAAGAGTTTCGCGGCGTGATTACCGGCCCAGCTAGAGAGGCTCCCTGGCTAAGCCGAGAGGAATACCTTTCTTTGGGTGTCAAACAATCTATTTTTATGGAACACGAACGTCCTAAGGTCTACGGTCTGTTTGAAAAATACCGCCAACATCTTGAACGCAGTAACTACTTTGATCCCAATATATTGAGCCACGCTTATTTGTCTTTAATCGAACCGCAATATGATTTTATTGTCATTGATGAAGTGCAAGATATCACTGCAGTTCAGTTGTTTTTATTGCTAAAAGCACTGCGTAGTCACGGGCAATTTATGCTGTGTGGCGATTCCAATCAGATTGTACACCCTAACTTTTTTTCGTGGGCTGCCATTAAAACCTTGTTTTTTGAAAACCATGCATTGACTGAGCAGGCGGAAGTGGTCCGTATCCTCCATGTGAACTATCGAAATTCACCCATCATCACCAATATTGCCAATCGCTTACTAAAACTAAAGCACGCACGTTTTGGGTCTATTGATAAAGAAAGCCATTACCTAGTCAATAGCATTGGGGAACAGCACGGCACTCTACAACTGTTAAAAGATAGTGATGCTAACAAGCGAGACTTAGATAATAAAACCGCCCGCTCTACCCATTTTGCCGTATTGGTGATGCACCCACACCAAAAAGCAGAAGCCAAGCGCTGGTTCAATACGCCATTGATCTTTTCTATTCAAGAAGCCAAAGGGCTCGAATACGAAAGCATTATTTTATATAACTTTATCAGTGGTGAGGATAAGGTGTTTCGAGATATTGCCGCTGATGTTGACCCTACTGCGCTTGAAAAAGACGAGCTGGTCTATGCCAGAGCCAAAAATAAAAGCGATAAATCGTTGGAAATCTATAAATTTTTTATCAACGCGTTGTATGTCGCCATTACTCGAGCTGTTAAGAACCTTTACATTATTGAAAACAATCAAAGGCATGATGTCATTCAATTATTGCAATTGGCCCGCTTTAGTGGTGATTTGTCACTGGAAAAACAAGACTCCAGCCTGGAAGAATGGCAGAAGGAGGCAAGGCGCTTAGAATTACAGGGAAAAGAAGAGCAAGCCGAAGCCATTCGTCAGCAGATCCTACAACAAAAACCGGTACCCTGGCCGGTGCTCACACGAGACCGTGTCTTGTCGTTGCAAGACACGGTACAGCAAACCTTGAATAAAAAAGAAGCCCTAAAGGCCTTAGAGTACGCGGTGTTGTATCACCACAAACTTCTATGGCAGGCATTGGTGAAAGCGGATTTCAGACCAGCTGACCAACCAGAAGCTAAAATTTTGCGGCAATTACACCGTAATCACTACATGAACTATGGGTTAAATAACCCGTATCCAGTGTTACGGGATACGGAAAAATACGGCGTTGATCACCGGACTGTGTTTAACTTAACCCCGTTAATGGTAGCCGCTAGGCTAGGAAATGTAACGCTGGTAGAACAGCTCATTGAACGCGGCGCCGATCCGACATTAATTGGCAGCAATGGCTTAAACGCCCTGCAAATGCTCTTGGAGCAAGCGCTCTACAACAGCAGCTATGGGAATACCAAAAAAATAACAGCCATCTTCACATTATTGTCTCCCGACAACCTGTCTGTCCAAGTCGACGGTCGATTGATCAAACTGGATAAACGCCTGATGGCGCTGTTTCTTTTCAATTTGATGTTTGCTCTGTATTACCGTCACTTGGGCAATGCAGCTTCCCGTCGTGAAGCTTTTACAGCAAAGCATATCGCCCAAGCTGTCTCGGGCCTGCCGGAAACCCTGTTGCCAGAGCGGCGCAAACGTCAGTCCTATATCAGTAGCGTGTTGTCCAGCAATGAAGCTGGCCGGGATTGCCCCTATAATCGTAAATTGTTCGTGCGTTTAAGACGCGGACATTACATTATCAATCCCAACTTAAAGCTGCGTCTTAGCGATAACTGGGTTCCCGTTCTGGACTTACTGCATTTGGACGATTTGAGTTACGACGTATTAGATACTCGTACAGATGTTAATATGACACCAGCGGAGACTCGTCGATACCATGAATACTGGTATCAATATTGTGAAACTAACTTGGTTACGTTTAAGAAAATGGTACATAACCAATCACAAAATGGCACACCCGTAGTCGTTGATAATCATGCCATCGAAGAGATAGCGTAGCTATGATTAACGAAGGATGTGGGGTCAGCTAGAGCGATCTGGGGTCAGATGAAACTTATGGCACAATAATCCTAGTTTAAGTGCAAGCAGGATACCCACACTACCATTTGTGTCCGCTTTGGAGAGGCCCACTGGCAAATATTTATACTGTGCTAACGATCGCTGTTGGCCGGAATCGGCCGAATTGCACTTATAGTGGAACATCGGAAAATGGAATTATAGGGCTCGAATGGACGGTTAGCGTAATAGGCTTTCGTGATCCAACTGCGTTTTTCTGGCAATCCTTTTGGTCATAATGTTTAGATTGTAGTCACCTTCTACAAGC
>JBLHGN010000358.1:0-3279 GCA_047616325.1 Lentisphaeria bacterium | reverse complement strand
AACCCTATAAATAAGAACACCGTAAGCGCCACGACAAAGATAAAAAGAACGGAATATTCACGGCGCATAAAGACCATCGCACCCTTATGAATTTCAGCAGCGATCTCAGCAACAAGACCATCACCTGCCGGATAGCGAACAACCACTAGATAGATAAAAAAAGCAACAGCTAGACCAACGACACCCAAAATGGGCGGTAACCACAGTACATCCATAATGCTTCCCCAATGAAGTAATTATTGTTTTGGAACGGTTAGGGTGCAACGCTAAAGACTTTCATCATCCAACATCAAAATAAAAATATGCCGGATATGCGAAATAAAACAACACCCCAAAAAATCCCAAGTTAGTGTGCTCTCGGCGGGGATACAGCTCAGCCGAGGAGCTGATTTTAGGGGACATCGTCGCTGCCGTAAACAGCTAATAACGCGGCAATTGTCTCTGATTTTGAATATGCTACAATGGCGCGCCTTAAAACTGGCTAGGTTTTTAAACCCCTATTCCAGCGGTTCTGTGACTGCGTTTAGAGGTATTTGTGGCGCTTGTTCAACCCAACTAGTTTTAAAATTTCGCCAGAAACACTCTCGCACCAACACCGACTTAGAAACATGCCAACCACGCTATACACATACTATTCAATACAACTTTCAGGAATTTATCTATGAGTCTTCACCTGGTACCTACTGGCGCAAAGTGCCCCGACGAAGTTAACGTTATTATCGAAATACCCGTGGGTGGCGAACCCATAAAATATGAAGTCGACAAAGAGTCGGGAGCACTATTTGTCGACCGCATTTTGGGCACATCCATGCGCTACCCCTGCAACTATGGCTACATTCCCCACACACTTTGCGGCGACGGTGACCCGGCAGATGTGCTGGTATTTATGAATCGGCCGCTGCTTCCTGGCTCCGTGGTTAAGTGCCGCCCCATAGGCATGCTAAAGATGACCGATGAATCGGGAGAAGACGCCAAGATTCTTGCCGTGCCAGTGAGCAAAATCAGCACTTACTACGATAAAGTCAATGACATTGCCGACTTACCGGAGATTAAACTCGCACAAATAAGCCACTTCTTTGAACATTACAAAGACTTGGAAAAAGGGAAATGGGTTAAAATTGACGGATGGCTGGGCATTGCCGAAGCAAAAAAAGAAATACTCGACTCGGTAGCAAACTACAACAAAGAGCCCGAACAACCCCACTTCTAGCACCCAGAATAAAATGACAGTGCGCTCTAAGCTAAATGATAACGACTCCTATTTGCTTAGATGTGCTTCGATTTCTTTTTTGTTTTTGAGCAACTTGTCCGCCACCTGGTAAAGTCGATCGAGACTAAGGGTGTTGTAATGGTAATCAATTCACCCTGCGCGCTATTGTGTTGCCGCCAGCGGTGTGGTTCTCTCTCGCTGCTGGGGCGCACCATGAGGCCAATAATAGTGCCAATAACGGCACTATTATCCTTTCTTTCATTAAACCCGAGGGCTCGCAGCTTATCGTCCAAGCTTAACAGCATCAAAACATGCGAACACAACTTTTCAGCGCCAATGCTTCAGGGGTGAAGTACGTCTAGAGTGCAATAACCACGGTATTGAACTGGCGACGACAGGCGTACTACATACCCACAAGCGCGACAAAGGGTTTCATCCGCATGCGCACTTCGTCGTTCCCGGCAGAGGGCTAATAACCAACAAACACGGCACATCATGGATGTGCCTTAGATGAGAAGTTTCTTGTCAATGAGTTTGCCCTGGCGAACGTTTTTAGGGGTATTTTGTTAAGGATACTATTTAAGCATGCGGTGCCATTGCCTCGCGGCATTCTCAAGCAGTGGGTCGCCAACATCCGTGCCATGGGACAAGGGAAGAAAGCACTGACGTACGTGTCTCGGTATCTGTACCGAGGCGTCACTAGTGCAAACGACATACTTACCAACGACAATAATGAGGTTATTTTTCGCTACCGCGAGAGTAAAACAAAAGTGCTTGTAACAAGGAAGCTTGCCCCAGAAGAATTTATTTGGCGAATAGTGCAGCACGTTTTGCTGCGTGGATTTCGTCGGGTGCGGGACTATGGGTTTTTACAGGCGAATGCGCGGCTTATATTGAAGCGCGTGCAACTACTGCTTCGCGTAAGATTGCCGAAAAAGCAAGTCGAAAAAACACCGCAGTCGTGTAATCGATGTAAAAGTGCGCTGAAAATCATCATGGTGAACGCTAAGAAAATACCCATGCAGTTTCGCTTTTATCTAACGCCGATAACGAGTATCCCCCCGATATAAATTAACGAGGGATTACCGCTCGAAAAACGAGCGGATATCTGTGCCATTATTTAATTGGCTTGCGATGCCAGGGGAGGTGCTATGATTAAAAATCAGGATTGGCAAAAAAGTGCTTAAACTCGCCGTGTTTATGCTTAAAACATAGCGGTATATATGGCAGACAGCAAAGGATGCTAGAGAATACGCATAAAAATATCGTCTGGATGTAGGTAAATAATCTTTGCCAGAAAGACTCCATCAAAAGCAATGTCTTTATAAAAGAAGATACCGGAATTCGAAACCGGGCTTGTCCAACAAGTCGAACAATTAGCGGCTCCACGATGCTACGCGCCATTTGTGCTTATTCATTAACGAAGCCGCTCTGCGGCAAAAGTAAAACCCCCGCTCATAATCAATAATTCCTCTACGTGCTTAATTTCCAAGTACGACAACTAGAGGAACTACCTTGTGATTGGACTTTGGACTGATTTTTAGGCATAGTAAAATCCTCCGCAGCTATAAGAGTCATCGGGAATCGCTAGCTTATAAAAAATGTTTCTCTTGTTTGGGGTTTACCACAAATTGATTGAATGCTTCGATAGAAATTCCGATATTTTTTAGAATAAAATTAAGCGCTTAAAAAATATCATTGATATTTTGAGATTTGGCTTTATCTGCCTTTTTCTCAAACGTCGAAAAAATATTTTTTTATTAGTGTCAATCACACCTTGATTGAATTTAATAGGCATTACAACTCTTTTGGTGAGCTTATGCCCGTTTTTTCTACCCAAGGAATTACCTCTTTGAATAGGTTTTTGTGCGGGCGTTCCTATGAGATCAAGCAATTTAAAAAACCCCCTTTTAGCAAAAGGCGCGGAAACAAGTTCCATCTTATCTTGCCCCTTGAATTCGGGAAGATACCGCTCCCAGGCTTCAGGGGTTCCTCGGCATAACTCTCTGCTCAAATAAATCTGGCAATAAGAAAGCGCGCATAGCTTCCACCAACTTTCTTCGTGGTGG
>JBLHGN010000357.1:0-3289 GCA_047616325.1 Lentisphaeria bacterium | reverse complement strand
TAGGCAAAACCGCACGCTAGAATGGTTTTTAAACGCATTTCCCATACAAAGATCTTTGGGTATAAGCTCTATATAGGAAACGGTTCTAGACACTATTCGAACAAAAAATCTACCTTGACGAGAGCCAAAGTGCTTGCGGGTAACGCAAAATCATACCAATTGTTACACTACTCTAAAATTCTGCCTAATTGGCGCGCTTCCAACCTTATAGCCTCGCAATTCAGTCGGAAAAGCGAGCTTTTTGGTCGATTATCCACAAAGTACGCTGACTACGTTTATTCACACATCTATTTTCCTATTTCAAGCGGCTAATTAGTGCCCGTCCATAAATGGCTCGTCGCGAGAGGGAACTGAAATGGACAGATTTACATCACTAGATACAGGCGTTTGCTTACTGCATACAACTACATCTAGTGGTATGAAGAAGGCCGCTTATTTTGAACAGTAGTACAGTCCTATTTATGAATGGACACTAGCAAACCCTCACACCGAGGCAAAGCCCCCGACCACTACCGCTCTGCTTTTACATTTGCAATTTAAACGATAACCATACACCCGACCGATTCACATTAAATACTGTCGCAGCGCTGAGGTAGGAGGCTAAAGCGTGGTCTATCCTTGAATTGAGCCACTATAAAGATTCGCAAATTCACGTTCTACCCTAGCCGCCAAGAATGAAATATGGGTATTCATATGCATGTTGTTTCCAGTAAAACTCTCCCAACGATCACCTTGGGGATGTTGCTCGCGACTTTTAGCGCCTGCGATATGCCTGGCAGCGCGGGCAAAGACAAAGACAAAGACAAAAATAGTGACGCTGCTGGCGCTGTGCACCCAGAGCGCTGGCCAGCACTAACAAGCGCTGTTCAAAAAGACGAGTTTTCAGAGCTAAAAATTAGGGGTCTATTAAGCACCTTAAGCCTGGAAGAGAAAGTGGCGCAGATGATTCAGCCCGAAATTCGAGCGATAAGCGCTGAAGAAATGCGCCAATACGGTGTGGGCTCGTTTTTGAACGGCGGCGGAGCTTTCCCTAATGACGACAAATACGCCACCATGCAGGACTGGGTTGATCTGGCGGAGAAACTCTACGTTGCATCAATAGACGACTCCATTGACGGCAACCGCATACCCGCCATGTGGGGCACCGACGCCGTACACGGCCATAACAACGTACTGGGCGCAACAATTTTTCCCCACAATATTGGCCTGGGTGCCATGAATAATCCCAAAATAATGCGGGAGATAGGCGCCATCACCGCTAAAGTAGTGCAAGTTACCGGCATAGACTGGGCCTTTGCTCCCACTATTGCCGTTGTGCGCGACGACCGCTGGGGCCGCACCTACGAAAGCTATTCCGAAGAGCCTCAAATTGTTCGCGCTTACGCTGGCGAAATAGTAAAGGGCATGCAAGGTGTTGTCGGCGAAGATTTCATGGTCGAAGGCAAGGTAATTGCCACGGCTAAACACTTTTTAGGTGACGGCGGCACCGTTGATGGCGATGACCAAGGCGACAATATTGGCAGTGAACAAGAACTTATCGATTTGCACCTGCAGGGCTATATATCAGCCCTTGAAGCTGGAGTTCAAACCGTAATGGCGTCTTTTAACAGCTGGCACGGAAAAAAGATGCACGGCTATAAGACCATGCTCACCGATGTATTAAAAGACCAAATGGGCTTTGACGGCGTTGTCGTTGGCGACTGGGACGGCCACGGACAGGTGGAAGGCTGTAGTAAAGTAAGTTGTCCGCAGGCGATAATCGCCGGTATCGACATCATTATGGTGCCCTACGAATGGCGCGAAATGTACGCTAACACTGTAGAGCAGGTTAAACGCGGCATTATTCCTATGGAGCGCATCGACGATGCGGTCACCCGGATTTTGCGGGTGAAAATGAGAGCGGGATTATTTGATTGGGAAAACCCCGCCGACCGTACCTACGCCACCGACACCAATGAAGTAGGCTCATCGACCCATCGCGTGGTTGCGCGCCGCGCTGTACGACAATCTCTCGTGATGCTGAAAAACGACGGCAACATACTGCCTTTAAGCCGCAAAGCGAAGGTACTTATTGCCGGAGATGGCGCACACAACATTGGCAAGCAAAGCGGTGGATGGACAATTTCTTGGCAGGGCACTGGCAACGAAAATAAAGACTTTCCCCGCGGCACCTCCATCTATGACGGCATTGAAAATATTGTTACTCGCGCTGGCGGCACAGCCACTTTAAGCGTAGACGGTAGCTATAGCGAAAAACCCGACACCGCAATAGTGGTTTATGGCGAGAACCCCTATGCCGAGGGTGAAGGCGATATAGCGGGCCTCGAATACCAACGCAAAACCAAGACAGACCTCGCGCTGCTTGAAAAATTAAAAGCAGACGGCATTCCAGTAGTCTCGGTATTTCTTACTGGTCGCCCGCTTTGGGTAAACAGGGAACTGAATGTATCCGACGCATTTGTGGTGGCATGGCTACCTGGTTCAGAAGGAGTGGGCGTTTCAGACGTATTATTCAAAAAAGCTAACAATGAGGTTAATCACGACTTCAAGGGGCGCCTGTCGTTTTCGTGGCCAAAATACGACACGCAGTTCATTCTCAATCGCAGTGACCCCGATTACGATCCACTGTTCCCCTACGGTTTTGGCCTTACGTATAAAGACAGTATCACTCTGGGTAATGATCTAAATGAAAGGGTTACCGTTGCTAAACGTCAAGACAACACCTTATTACTATTTAAGAATCGCCCACTGGATGAACTATCACTCAGTATTGGCGATGCAAAATCTTGGGATGTACAGGTAGTTAGCAGCGTTCAGAAAACGGTCGACTCAGAAAACTTAGTCTTGCGTGCAGTCAACTGGAAGGTTCAGGAAGACGCTCGCTCGGTGACTTGGTCTGGAGATAGCGAGGCTATCGCCTATTTATCCTATGCCAAACCCAAAGATTTCGAGGGTTACATATCGAGCAACTCGGCACTTACATTTTCGGTTCGTGTATATGAAGAACCCTCGGAGAGGTTGGACCTAAGAATGGATTGTGGTTACCCATGTATGGGCTCTATCGCCATAGATAAAAAAATGAGAGCAATGCCCGTCGGCGAGTGGCGACCACTGTCCATTGACCTGGCTTGTTTTGTTAAAGCCGGTGCGGACATGGAGAAAATAAGTTCACCATTTGTGTTGCATACAAAAGGATCAGCGAGCATCGCATTCGCTGACATAAGTATCACTCCTAATGCCGCCGAAACGGCAGACATTAACTGTCGAGACGAAGAAGTAGAAGTAGAAG
>JBLHGN010000356.1:0-3294 GCA_047616325.1 Lentisphaeria bacterium | reverse complement strand
ATAAAACCAGTTAGTGCAAAAACGCACAATATACCCTTGCTACTGTTGCGAAATTTTGAGGTTAAGAATAGCAAGCCAAAGTAACCGGCTAAGGTTAAGATAATGCCTGGATGTGGTAAGTGTAAAGAGGAGGAGAGCGCTGCTACGCCCGCACTAAATACCAGTGTCATGGAAAGTAATGCGTAAGTGTTGCGCAAAATCTTGTTGCTTTCAATGGTGTTCGCATTTGAGTGTATTGCACTAACTGTTTGCATGACGGTAATCTCCAGCATCGCTCATTAAGGTGTGGTCTTCTATTGCTTTGTCACTCTCATTAATGAGAATTTTTAGACCAGTAGTCTTTTGGTGTTGTCGACGTGCAAGCCTTCGGGTAAGCGTTCGACTGGCTCGTTGAATGGCGCTGTGAATAGCCGTATGCAGCTCTGCCTGTCGGTCTTTAATAATGATGTTTTCTTTGTGGTCAATGCTTAGCTCCAGGTGACAGTATTTATCTATGCCCCCTTTAGGGCCGTTTACGTCTGATATCCGTATTAACACTCGAGATATATGCTGTTCTAGTCGCGAGAAAGCGATCTGAATTTTGTGCTTTATGTGTTCTCTAAGGGTATCGTTTATATCGACATGCCGAGAATGAATTTGCAGTCGCATCACTTATTCTCCTGTTTTCGTTGTTCGGGTAAGCTTCATTGAACTTTATACTGGCGTGTACTCCAAAAGTAAATTCGAATAAAACACTATAATTCATCGAAAAAGACGATGATTGATTCTGGTGCTGGGTATGGGGTATAAATGCCTCCTTTTGCAATGGCTGGCGTTTATATCGGTGTATATTAAAGCGGGATTTTCAAGGCATACTTTGAAAATCGCAAAAAATGAATGTGGAAAATTATCTTGTGACGCTTTTGGCTCATAAAGAGATAGTTTTCAGTTTTTTCTTTAACGCGGGGCTTAGTTATGTTGGGTATCGACCCTATCATTTTATTTTTTCTATTTGGCTTGTTAGCTGGCGCTTTGCATTCTGAATTGCGTTTGCCTAGTCAGATTTACGATTTTGTTATCATTTTACTGCTGTTGGCAATTGGTATGAAAGGGGGGGTAGAGCTAGCAAAACAGCCCATTTTGGTGTTGTTGCCGCAAATGGGGGTTGTGGTTGGCATCGGTGTCGTACTGCCGTTTATCGCATTTCCTGTGTTGTATTTCTTTGGTAAATTCAAGCGCGTGGATGCCGCTTCGGTAGCGGCGCATTACGGTTCTGTAAGTGTGGGTACATTTGCCGTTGCTGTAGCCTATATGAATGACAAAAATATCGCTTTTGAAGAGTATATGGCGCTTTTTGTTGTGTTGTTAGAGATGCCTGCAATCGTTGTGGGAATTCTTTTGGCTAGGGGAATTCGGCGCGATACAAATTGGGGCGAAATTGCCCGCGAAGTTTTTATGGGGAAGGGCGTTGTACTATTGATAGGGGGGCTTTTTATTGGTTGGATCGCCGGCTCGGATGGCCTCGTTTCTATCAAACCACTGTTTTTTGATCTATTTAAAGGCGTATTGGCTCTATTTTTATTGGAAATGGGCTTAATAGCCGCATCTCAGCTTGGCAGTTTGAAAAAATATGGTGTATTTTTACTTGGTTTCGGCATTCTTATGCCCATTTTTTCCGCGTGTTTAGGCGCGGTTGTTGGGTTGAGCATGGGGCTGTCTGTAGGTGGCACAGCTATGTTGGCTATTCTGAGTGCCAGTGCCTCATATATAGCAGTGCCGGCAGCCATGCGTATTTCTGTACCAGAAGCTAACCCCACGCTCTCGTTAACGGCGTCTTTGGGCATTACCTTCCCATTTAATATTTTATTGGGTATACCGCTTTACTATAATATTGCTGAGCGCTTGCATAGCGCTTTTGGAGGTCAGTAAAAATGAATTTTTTTCGCTTGCGACTTGTTACCGTTATTACGGAATCTGCTTTAGAATCTCGTTTAGTTAAAGATATTGAAAGGTTGGGTGCTCAAGGTTATACCATTACACCTGCTCGAGGAAAGGGGGCGAGAGGCACGCGTGATGCAAGTTGGGATAGTAGCGCCAACATACGCATTGAAATTATTTGTGATGCTGATGTCGAACAGGAAATTGCCTCTTACTTTAAAGAAAATTACTACGACAATTATGCCATGGTGCTGTATATGCACGATGTCGATGTGCTTCGCTCCAATAAGTTTTAGACTTCTTCGAACTTACTTGAATTAGTCCATTTTTATTGCCTTTATTATTTCAATAACGCAGGGGTGTTTAATGCGTCGCTCGGGTGATAGCGCAAAGTAACGTTCTTTAATATCATCTGTACGACCCACAATGTTGACTTTGTACTGAGATACGATAATGTCTTCAATAATTGTGGGCCCGGTAAAAATGCCACAACCCGCTTGACCAAATGATTTCATTAATGCGCTATCGTCGAACTCTGCCACTATGTTAACGGGTAAGTCATGCTTCTCGAGCCACGCCATTAAACCATTGCGAATATCAGAATTTCGTCCCTGCAAAAGAAACGGTTGTGAGGCAAGAGACGCTGGAAAACTTTTTATACATACCTGCGACAAGGGTTTTGCCGCAAAGAATGTAACGCCACTCTCGGCTAGTTCGTGGCTATAGGCTTTTATATGGCTTCCTTTTGGTAAAGCCTGGTCGGTTAAAACGCAATCGAGTTTGTTTACGGCTAGGTCTGCCAGCAAACTTTCTTGATCACCTTCTTGGCATATAAGGCGAATGGGCTCAGCCATAGTTAGGACTGGGCGCAGCAGAGTATAGGCAAGTGATTTTGGCATTACATCCGCTATACCCACTGTGAATGCCTGCCAGCGTGTAGGTTGCTCGGTTTTTAATATGTGCTTTATTTCATCGCCAAGCTGAAAAATCTCCTCGGCATAGCTGTAGATTAGTTGGCCTAGCTCCGAAAGCCGTAGTTTTTTTCCTGTGCGTTCAAATAGTACTTTGCCAATGTGGTGTTCGAAACTCGTAAGTTGACCACTAATGGTTTGTGGAGTTAAGCTAAGACGAGTACTGGCCTTTGCTATGCTTCCCTCTGTAGCAACCACATAAAAATAATAGAGATGATTGTAGTTTAATGGCGACATGTTTATTTGCCTGAGGTTATAGGGGTAGTGGTGTTATTTTTGTTTAAAATAGCTGTGTTTTTTCTCATAGAATAAAAACCAAAAATATTAGTATGTTTATACAAAAAAACACCAAACAATATATTGGCGGTGCCTATTAGAGGATTTTAATATATATTATTCAGATTAC
>JBLHGN010000355.1:0-3295 GCA_047616325.1 Lentisphaeria bacterium | reverse complement strand
AAAGCTTTAAGGGAAGCGGCGATATGGGTAACTATTTGTATAGCCTGACAATAAAGCCATACGATACCGGCACGTTGAATCAGGCCATATTAGATACTGTAATAGCAAACCAAGCGGTTCTAGAGCCTTATTTAATTGTGCTAATTGCAAGCGACGATACCCAATACTCAATTGTTCAACAAAGCCTAAACGCTGACCGATGCAAAGTCGAAGGCGAAGGCGTTTCTGTTGCCGTTTCTTTTTTATCTAACTATTTTGCGGCCTGCCGCGGCGTAGATTCGACGGATAGGCACAGTCACAATCTTTCGTTTCGCCTTCAAAATAATGTATTGTTTTTTGGGGATTTTATTCCATTGCGATGGAATATTGAAAACTAATAACCTGTCTACATTGATATTTTAGTGGTGCCCTTATATCCACCAAAGTCAACACCGATATCAATACCAATACCAATACCAATACCAATACCAATACCAATACTGTTATTTAAGAATATGTGTGTTGTTGCGAGAACCCCAGAGGTAAAAAATCACTGGGGTTTGTAGACTATTAGTTAGTTTTCATTCCACACTTATAGCTTCGATGCCAAACTAAACGCAGCTTGTTTAAGTTCTACAGAGTTCGTTCCTATATACGCCATAAAATCTCCAGGTTCGGCGCGATACGTCATGTTGCCGCCATAAAAAGCCAGCTGCTCTTCTCCAATTTCGAACGTAACGTCCTTAGACTCGCCTGGATTTAAATGAATTTTTTCAAAGCCTTTAAGTTCCTTGTAGGGGCGAATTACACTACCGACCATGTCTTGAATATACATCTGAACAACTTCTTCACCCGCATAGCCACCTGTATTGGTCACCGTTACTGTGGCCGTTAAGGTTTGCCCGAGGGCAATAGACGTGTGGTTTAGTTTTATATCGGAATAGGCAAACTGGGTATAACTAAGGCCGTAACCAAAGGGGTAGAGGGGTTCGTTGGGCATATCAATGTATTTAGAGGTATAGCGGTCCGTTGGAATCAAGGGGCGACTGATACGTTTTTGATCGTAATGAATGGGTATTTGTCCTACCGCGCGTGGGAAGGTCATGGTTAGTTTGCCCGCCGGGTTGTAGTCGCCGAATAGAACGTCAGCCAAGGCATTGCCCGCCTGCGAACCTAGGAACCAGCCTTCCAAAATAGCGGGAATATTTTCGGCCGACCAGTTGATGGTAAGCGGGCGGCCGCTCATCAGTACCATTACAACCGGCGTGCCTGTGGCGTGAATTGCTTTTGCTAGCTCCAGCTGTGCCGGGTATAAATCGAGGTTGGTGCGACTGGAGGCCTCACCAGTCTTAAGGCTGTCTTCGCCCACTGCCAATATGACTACGTCGGCTTTTTTGGCTAGCTTAATCGCTTTTTTCAATTTTCGAGAATCGGACACTTCCAAACCGGAACCCTCTGCATACAAAACCTTTGTGCTGGCTGGCAGTTTTGCTTTGATGCCAGTAAGTAGGCTTATTGCGTCTTCGGTCCGACCGTCGCCTTTCCAGAAACCGTTCATATGTTCTTGATTGTCAGCCAGCGGGCCGATCACGGCGATGGTTTGACCCGTTTTCGGTAGAGGTAGCAATTGCTTGTCATTTTGCTTGTCATTTTTAAGTAGAACTATAGATTTGCGGGCCATGTCGCGCGCAGCTTCCAAATGCTCGGGGGCCAGCAGCATACGTTTTTCCCTATCGGCATCTAGGTAACGATAGGGGTCGTCTAATAAGCCCAGTTCAAGCTTTAATAGCAATACACGGCGCACGGCTTGGTCGAGGATATCTTCACTAATTTTGTCATCTCGAACTAATTTAGGAAGGTGCTGCACAAAGATATTGGATTCCATATCTATATCACTGCCAGCTTCGAGCGCCAACTCAGCGGCGCCGGCTTCGTCTGGAACCACCCCAAAGTTAACCATGCCGAAAAATGAACCCCAGTCCGAAACCACTACGCCATCAAACTCCCAATTGCCTCTCAGTATGTCGCGCAAGAGGTAACTGTTTCCGGAAGAGGGCACTCCCCCAACTTCATTAAACGCATTCATAAAGGTGCGAACACCGGCATCTACAGAGGCTTTAAACGGGGGTAGGTAGGTTTCCCACAGTGTACGATCTGAGATGTCCACCGTATTGTAGTCCCGACCTGCCTGCACAGCTCCATAGCCTGCAAAGTGTTTGGCGCAAGCCAAGATCGTGTCGCTGCGACCTAAGTCATCGCCCTGAAATCCTTTGATTCGCGCCTTGGCAATAAGGCTGCCTAAGTAAACATCTTCACCGGCTCCCTCCATCACTCGGCCCCAGCGTGGGTCTCGATAAATGTCCACCATTGGTGCAAAGGTCCACTGTTGACCAGCAGCGGCGGCTTCAATGGCAGCCACTCGCGCCGAGCGCTCCATAGCCTCTAAATCCCAGCTACTGGACTCGGCCAGAGGAACAGGAAACACCGTGCGATAACCGTGAATAACATCGAAGGCAAAGATCAATGGAATACCAAGCCGCGTCTCTTCAACCGCCTGCTTTTGCGCGGCAAGTGCGTCTTCCACACCCAGAACATTTAACACGGAACCCACCATCCCGCGCGCATACATGGAGTTCTGCAGCGTGCGGGACGATTGGTCCAGGGCGCCAGTGACTACTTTATAGCCGCTGTACTGATTGAGTTGCCCGGCTTTTTCCTCAAGCGTCATCTTTGCCAGCAGATCTTCTACGGTTTGTGCCGTGGCTGCAGGTCGCTGTTGTGCGATAACAGTGGTTGAAGCTGCAAAAAGTGCAAATCCAGCGACGGCGAAGAACAATTTCAGTGCGTTTAACTTCATTTTTTAGCTACTCATTTTATAGGTGCAATTTTTTACGGGTATAATACAGCAGGAATTGGCTGAGCATAAAGGCTAACCTTTGTCAAAAAGGCAAATTTGTTAATAGGCTAGACCATTTAAAAAGGCAGGCTAATATGTCGCATATTTCAGAATGTTAGGCCGCAAGGCCCTGCGTACATTGCCTACTTATTACAAGCTGCTAAATTTTAGCTGCTTGTAATCGTGATCTTCTTTTATTTTAGTCTGACAAACATTGTCGAGCTAGGGTGTTCCACAAACCATTTCATGCACCAGTTTAGTGGTTCTTCGCTATTCCACATGGATTATAATACGGAATATGGCTTCCCCCCCGTTAACAGTGAGAATAGGAATGATTCAAGAGCAAGAATTGTTTGCAGCCGCATTAGGACTTCAGTTACCTTGGCATGTGTCAAATTTAGATTTTTCACTAAAAGATAA
>JBLHGN010000354.1:0-3328 GCA_047616325.1 Lentisphaeria bacterium | reverse complement strand
TTCTACATGGAAGCGGGTTACTTTGACACAGCCTCCCATTTGAAACCATTGTTGCACACGTGGTCGTTGTCGGTGGAAGAACAGTTCTACGTGGTGTTTCCGCTGCTTGCCTGGAGTTGTTCAAAATTCTCCCGTAAAACACTTGTTATTCTATTTGGCTGCCTCACCATCGTGTCGCTTGTGGCGGCAGCGGTTCACATAAATCAAGATCACAGTGCCGTTTTTTATCTTTATCCCTTTCGGGCATGGGAAATGTTCTTTGGCACCTTGCTCGCGCTGAATTTTGTGCCGCAATTAACGTCGAAACGATTGTTGAATGCTGTGTCGTTGGCGGGTTTGGCTTTGGTGCTTATACCTGTCTTTATCTATAGCAACAGTACGCTATTTCCTGGTTTAAACGCCATTGCACCTTGTTTGGGAACAGTACTTTTAATATATGGTGGCAGCTCACATCAGGGCTGGGTGCAATCGATTTTGTCCAGCAAAGTACCGGTATTTCTCGGTAAAATTTCCTATTCGCTCTACCTTTGGCATTGGCCGGTTTACGTCATGTTCTTGTATAACGCCAATGACGATTTAGGCCTCACGGACACCATTGCAATGGCGCTGGTGACTTTAACCTTGTCTGTGTTTTCGTGGCGGTTCGTAGAGACTCCTTTTCGAAATGGCAGTATTGCTCTGGCCAGCACAAAAACACGCGTGTTTACAGCAACGGCTTTTTCCAGTTTGGTCCTAATGGCATTAGGTATATACATGCATACCTCTAATGGTATGCCTCAGCGGCTTAATGAGACCACTGCAAAATTTGCTAGGGCGGCAAGTGATCTGTTTGGCGATACCAGCGAGTGTGAAAAGTATGGCAATAGCACCTTTCCCGATCTGGATTACTGCATGATCGGAGACCCTGTTAATGCGCAGTCCTACACTCTGATATGGGGGGACTCCCACGGTGGTGCATATAAAAGGGGGTTTACCAGTGCTACGGAAGGGCTCAGTAGCGACGCATTAATTGCATGGTCGGGAGGCTGTCCACCGGTATTCGGTTTGGAAAAAGATGAACGCGCCTGGTCAAAAACAAAAAATCAACATTGCTATGTGCGCAATCAATCCATTTTGGATATGGTAATAAATGATAAGCGAATTAATTCAGTTGTACTTGTCGGTCGTTGGGCCTACTACCTTAACGGTGGTGGGGTGGGAGTTGACGATCACAACAAGATTAGCATTTGGCCCAGAGGTACTGGGCCAGAACCTATTTCTGGTCAGGGGGAGTACTTTTTGAACGCATTTGAAGAAACCATTAATGTATTGGTGAAAAATGGAATCGAAGTATTCGTGGTGGAGCAGCCACCAGAGTTTTCTAAGTATAAAGCACGTAGACTTGCCATAAGTTTAATGAATGGCAGTGCCGACTTTGACCTGAGTATAAATGCCTTAACGGTTGAAGATTACAATGACGTTCTCTTGAGGCAAGGAAAAATGCAAGACTTCTTAGCCAAGGCTGAACGCGCGCATGTGTTTACAGTGTTGCGGACCCATCGATACTTTTGTAATGAGCGAAGTTGTTCTCTGATGGTCGATGGTTCCCCTGCTTATTACGACAATAACCACGTGTCGTCGCATGGTGCCGTTCAGATAAACTCAATGTTCACACCTCTTTTGGAGTTTTTACAAACGCAAAAACTCAAAAATGCTTCAATAAACTAAACGGACCCCCAAATAATGTTGCGCAATGATCGAATAGTGAATCTTAGTAGCTCCCCTGAACAGTCGTGGGATGTTGTTGTTGTTGGTGGTGGTATGGGGGGGGCGACAATCGCAAGCGAATTGGCAAAAAAAGGTAATAGAGTTTTGTTATTAGAGAAAGGCCTTGCAAGCTTCGATTCGGCAACAGGTGAGGGCGTAGAGGTTGAGCAACCAGACCCTGAGCGGCGTTTAAAAAACGGAAGATGGCCCACCCGACTTACGGCCATAGTTGACGGTAATCGCTCCGATATATGGGCACCACTCGGTTGCGGCTTGGGGGGAAGCACCTTGCTATACGCTGCGGCATTGCAGCGCCTGCTCCCAATAGATTTTGATGAGCAACAATTGCCAAATGGTGACACCGTTGCTTGGCCATTTGATTACGCCGAAATAGAGCCTTATTATCAGCAGGCCGAGCAATTATTCTCTGTTTGCGGAACAAACGATCCGCTTGAGAGCGGCGCAGAATACTTTTTGGCCCCTCCTCCAGCCATGTGCGACAGTGACCAGCATTATTTTGATGTATTTAAATCAGCGGGTCTGAATCCATATCGCTTACATGTCGGCATTCAATATAAATCGGGTTGTGGCGAATGTGGCGGATATATTTGCAAGAGTGACTGCAAAAGAGACGCATTTAATAGCTGTATACTGCCGGGTCTTGAATCTGGCAATCTCTACATTGCAGAGCGCGCCGATGTAGAACGTATCGAGGCAAACGACACCAGCGTGACCGCTGTCAAAGTTAAACAAAACGAGAAAACCTTTAGCGTTGCAGGGAAAGTGGTTGTGCTCTCAGCAGGGGCTTTTTTTACCCCCGTTATACTACAGAACTCCTATAGCGAAAATTGGCCTCACGGGCTTGCCAATGGTAGCGGTCTAGTGGGTAAAAATCTCATGTTTCATGCGGGAGATTTTTTGGCATTTTGGCCAAAATTAAAACGTTCGCGCAAAGGACCGAACAAAACGATAGCGTTGAGGGATTTTTACACCGTCGATGGCAATAAAATGGGAGAGTTTCAGTCGACAGGCTTAAAAGCGGGCTACGGTGTTGTGCTATATGCCCTGCGCTTGTTGTTTGATCAAAGTCCTTTCAAGCGCTTAAAGCCACTGCGTTACCTGTTAAATTTCCCTGCGCTATTTGCCTCAAAAATATACGGAGATGCTACCGTTTTCGCCACAATAGTAGAAGATTTCCCCTACCCAGAAAACTGTATTGTGGCCGATTCTAGCGCCTCATCTGGAATGCATTTTGAATATCACATAAAAGACGAATTAACATCTCGCTTGGCCTATATGCGAAAACATATTAGAAAGCAATTGTCTGTGTTGCGTTCTATTCCCATGAATTTCGGCGCCAACTTAAATTTTGGACATCCCTGCGGCACCTGCAAGGCGGGTAATGATGTTGCCACCAGCGTGTTGGATAAAAATTGTAAAGCTCATGAACTTGAGAACCTCTATGTGGTTGATAGCTCCTTCATGCCGACCAGTGGCGGCACTAATCCAAGCCTGACTATTGCCGCAAATGCGCTTCGGGTTGCAAATGTCATTGACCGGAGTCTAAAGCAGAGTTAAGGCA
>JBLHGN010000353.1:0-3329 GCA_047616325.1 Lentisphaeria bacterium | reverse complement strand
GCCCTTCAGGGCCGCTATGGCAACTTTGGCTTTGAACTTGGCTGGAAATGTTTTACGCTTCATAGTGGTCTCTCGATTCAGTGATTTCTATTCTAACTCACTGTCTCAATTTCGGGGGCCACTATAACCCTTGCAATTCAACTCGCTTGAAATATCCATGAGGCCATTAAACTCTCTCCCATTATCATAAGTAATCGTGTGAACGAAGCTTTTAAAAGACGTCAACAGGGCGGTGATCGCCGCCGTTGTAAGCTCCTTGGTTTTGTGCGCGATGGGGTAGTGCCAAATAAAGCCTAGAACGTCTTTCTGCCAAGGTGACAATGGCGCCTTTATGCCCCTTGCCAATGACCAAATCTGCTTCCCAGTCACCGACTCTCGATCGCTCATCAACAACACCTGGACGCTCCGAAATATCAACTCTACCGGGGATTTTGCCGCGATAATCCTTGCTCCCGTAACGCTTACGTTAAGGCTTTGCCTGGTGCCTCAAATAACGATAAAGATCACCACCATTGCACTTATCTTTAAGGATAAACGGATAGACCGTCTCATGACTCAGCGAGACATTTTCTTCAGCCAATAGGCGACCAGAGATTTGCTCAGAACTCCATTTCAGCTTTATCTTTTCTCTGATATACAATACCCGTTGTTCAGTCAGTTTTATGGCCTTAGGCCTCGATTTATGACGAGCCAATGCTTTTCTCTGTGGCTGCTTATATCGGTAGCCGTTCTCGCCTTTATTGCGCCTAATTTCCGGACTCAGGCTCGTATGAGATCGCCCATTCCTTTTGCTATTTCACGAAGCGATATAGGTTGCTTCCTCATCGTATATATATGATATCTTTCTTCTCCGGTTAGCTGTGTGTACATGGCTATTCTCCTGATTTTGGTCGATTAGGGAATATACCAGCTAATCGCCTTTTCAGGTGGTGCACTTATTGTATGAACTCAAGACTTGTAAAATAGTCCAGTTCTGCCAGTTTGCGAAATATAGTTACAGGCGCACGGGTATCTAATGCTTCTTGCAATTGCGCCATAGTGGCCATTTTTTGCTGTTTTAACAGTGTTTTTAGTGTTTTTCTGTGGAAAGTAGCTGTCTTCATAGTGGTATGGTGGAAAGTTCCTATTGCTGTAAGTTGCCACTCTGTCATTATGGGTGAAACGAAGTCAACGCGCGCAATCTCAATAAAACAACTATGTAGTGGAGGTAAAGGAAGTTATTTGGTTATGAAATGAAAATAGTGGAAAACATAAAATGATTGACATGTGATTTTTAATGTTAATTAATTCTTGCGTCTTCCCTCAGTAAACCAACTTGCAGATTTTTTCGGCGTTCGCTTGCCCGTGCTATAGTCGACATTATGCAGCCAAAATCTAATACTGTAACCGGCCTCCCATTCGAAGTTATCCATAAATGTCCAGGCGAAATAACCCTTTAATTTTATGTCTTCGGCGATTGCCGCCTCACAGCTGCGCAAATATTCGCGATAAGAGCTTACTCGCTTGTCATCACTTACGGCCACATCCACGTCGTCTTCTTCCGGTAGGGCACAGCCATTTTCGGTGATAAAAATGTCTGGGTAATTGTAGCGCTCACTTATCCAGTGTAATAATTTTCCGCAGCCCCAGGGCACAATGTTCCAGCCGAAATCGGTTTGTTCCCACTCTTGGCGCGAACTCAAAAGCACCTCTTGGTCGGCAGAAATACCCAAATATATGGGGTCCGCAAACCAGCCAAGAAAAAATTCCAGGGCCCTTTGTGCGGCCTGAGCATCTCCTTTGCTTGTGCTGGCAGGTTCGCGCCAGTCACAGTTATTGGTAATGCCAATCAATCCTTTTTTTGGCGTTTGAAAGTCGCGGCGATATACCTCAACAATTTTTGCGTGGACGAGAATCAAATTGTGCCCCGCGATGTAGGGTTCAATTTCGGAGACACGGCCAGGTGCTTTACCGCCGAGACCATGACCGAGCATGGCGCTGCACCAGGTCTCATTGAGTGTTATCCAATGTTTTACCCGGTCGCCTTCAAAAGCCGCGCCCTCAACTTGATAGGCAGCACTGGCGACACCTCAGGTAAATTCTTTGCTAAAACTCATTGTCATATCTCCGGTATGGACACCCGACTTTGTTAGGGTGTCCACATAAAGTGTACGAGACGAAGTTACTAGAAGATAGGCAGCTTACCTGCAGTATTGGTGTTGCCCAAATGCACGGCGAAGACATCGATTTGCTGTTAAGTGAGCCGACCAAGTACTTTATAAAGCCAAACATTCCGGTCGAGATAGGGTGGAGGTATACCAGGAATAGTGATTGTAAGACTAAATATACCTTAACGGCATGTGTTTACACGAGCACTCTTAAAATAAATCAAATATAAGTGAACCTCTTTTGGCGTGATAACGACACACAGGTATCGACACCAACAATCAATGAGGATTTGCCATGAACATCAAACATATTACATGCATTGCCATTTTTGCCACTTTAGCTTTTTCTGGTCAAAATTATGCGGCTGATAGCACGCGCACCGAAACTGTCAAACAACAGCCACGGGCAAGTCAACTGCCTGTTCACCGCGATGCGGCCTCCGGTCAACCGACAGGAAAACGTCAACATAAGCCTATGACGATAAAGAAGCGCATCGATAAAGCATCCCCCTTACTTTCCAATGGCAATGGTGGCTCGAGTGTCAAAGCAGGTTATAGGCTCTGCCCCGATGGTAATACTATGGTCAGCCATGGAGAAAAATGCCCTGAGAAGGCAAGTCGATCTTCATATCGACTCTGTCCAGACGGAACACGGATCAACCCAGGTGAAAAGTGTCCTGAAAAATCAAATAGACGCTAATGAAAAAGACCAGATTGACTATTTGTAACAGTAAAACTAAAAAGCTAGGCACCGTCATTAAGTGCCTTAGTTGCAGGGCAGGGAGGCCTTCTCAGGCGTAGAGGTAAATAGGCAGGAGCGGCATTCAAGGCCTTGCGTTTATACGAGCAAGAGAGAGGTGCGAAACGAACTACAGCTATGTAACGGAAAGTAATCACTTTTGAGCCTCTTCAATAGACACAATGCGCATATAGAGTAGCGCGTTTTTGGTGATTTGGTCTCGCTCAAGATGCCAATGACAGCATTAAAGCCAAGTGCCTCGTTGGCTCTTGCATCGCTTGAATTACAGGTTCTACAACGACGTTGTTTTCTACAATTACCATTTTAGTGTTGCGAACAAAAATATCTTTCAGAAAGCGCAGCCTAACATAGGTGTTCCCATTGAAAGACGCGATGGTAAATACATTACATCAAGTGTCCTCTTTTAGCGGGCATCACGCGCA
>JBLHGN010000352.1:0-3358 GCA_047616325.1 Lentisphaeria bacterium | reverse complement strand
CTAACTAGGCCTTTAAATTCGTCAAAGAGTGTCAGCCCCATGCCCAGATGCTGCGAGCCTTGCCCTGGAAACAAAAAAGAATTCACTTCATTCGCCTTTTTCAAACATCATTTTACTCACATCAGTCACACGACCCGCATAGGACCATCCGACGAGTGTAATTAGTCTTTATACAACACACTCGAAAAATAACAAAAAATTGAATGACCAGCCTTAAAAGCTACTACCCACAAATACAATCAATACGATACAACAAAAAGGCTTACCCATCGGGAAGCCTAAAAACATTCACTTCCAACCTAGACGCATATAGGGCTCCACGATTTGCAGAACAAACGGGTGGTTTTGTTAATAGTGACCAGGCCACGAAACTATCACCAGCACCAAACATAGAAAAGGAGTGCTACCCTGAGGCTATTACAAAAATTTGTCACCTCAGAATAACACTCCCTCATATCAACTGCGTCTTCAGAAATTAGTTTTTGCAAAATGGACTAGAGTGTCCAGAGAAGATAAAGTCATTGCATCCGTAGACATCACAGCCACCCATATGAGAACTTAACTGATAGTCCAACTGCCCCATATCTTCATTGGCAGGGCCATGATCCCTTAGCATCAATAACACTTGCGCATCACGTTGCGCACCGTTTGGGGCCAACACTTGTCCTTCTCCTTCAGGTAAAGCTCCATAGGTAAGCCTTGTCAGGAATTCCGCTTGTCCGTACGAATCGCTGACTCTTCCTGTTGCCCAAAACATTCCTAACTCCATATCAGGATTAGCAAAATCACCCGCTGAACAGTTGCACTTGTCGGCACACAACTCTGGATTGTTGTATGCAAGCACCCAAACAGTGTAAGCGTGATTTGGCTCCAAGCCTCGAACATTAAACTCCATGCCGAATTCATTTTCAGTACGTTTTAACGTTGATACGCCATCCAGATCCACAAATGCACCGTTATAAATGTGTGCATATGTGGTTTTGCTTTTTTCAGCAAAAGAAAACCCAGAAACCAACAGTAATATCACTCCCAATGCTGCCATTTTCTTATACATCGTAAAACACTCCTTTTCAGTAGTTATAATATAATTTAACACATGAACTCGCATGCAAACGCACTGCATGCTTCACGTCAATAGAGACAAAAACAGGTACAAACGAATAAATTGTCGCTAGAAGACCTATACCCCCATATCAGCCCATGCGTCAGCCAAAATACCATAGAAATGAAAATAGGTTTAATTTTGCGCCTAAATTTTGCATATTGCGTCACACATTTGGCAAATTAGTACATTTAGTTAAAAAACATGAGGTTTTTAAAAAAATACAATTCTAATACGCACCTAATGCAAACACAGAACAAATTTATACGCCCTATGGCTATTTAACACGACAAAATACAATAGCAGTAAAAAATTGCATACAGCAACATATGACACCAAAATCAACAATTTTGTCGTGCATAATTGCAAGCATTAAACTATGAGCCACTCCATTAAACTAAGTGCCACTCAAGGTAATCTCAGTGTCGCAACACCAAGCACTCAAACAGCCATTAATATTTTAAGAATAAAGTCACTATTTAATTTGAGATTACCTAAAGACCACAGAATACACATTTCAGCTGAGCCGGCACTCGCAATTAACACTACTTATCAGCTGCGGTATCTTTAGAGCTTGTAAATATTTCAAGCGTCTGCTGCATCCAAGCAACATAGGCAGAATTTACTGCTGACATCGCTTGGGACTGATCAGCCAATTCCTTTTTTAAATCATCGTATGTTTGCAAGCTTTTATCGATATAGCTAGCAATAGCTTTTTGTGGCTTTTCTACATCAACATCACCAGGAGCAAAACCTTGCGCTTCTTTTGTGATGGTATCAAAAAATTGCTTTTGTCCATCGGTAAATTTTGCAATGGTAGACTTTTGTAATTCAGTCAAAGATGCGATAGATTTAATGTAGGCATCGGGTTGAAACATATTACTGTAAAGTGCGGTCCAATCCTGACTTTTAAACATCTCGCTCATATTGTTGTTTATTTGCATAAACCCTGCCATCGGAGATTCCGCCTGCGATGCAGTTTGTGCCTCGTCCATTGCAGACTTACACGCCTCTGTCAGTTTTGTTAAAGCATTTTTTAGCGAGGGGTCTAATTCGAGCGACTGAAAGGTATTCATGGCTTTTTCCTATTTAGCAATTGAGTTAATTTGGATGGAGTAACAATTACACTTTCTACTGTTGAACTTTCTATTTTTAGGCTTTCTATTTTTAGCTTTCTACTGTTAAACGAACGCTGTTTACTTGATAAGGATTCTGGAACTTTGGCTATAGGTTACACCTATGGGGAGTTCAATTGCACCTCAATTCACAAAAGGATAGTACGCTGAAAGTACAACATACGTGTTTGAATCGGCAAACTGATTGTAGCCCCTACCAGCATGATAGTCATCCTCAATGATTTCGCCCCGCTCTATAGTCTTCCAATACTCAAAGAAAGCAATGTATATGCAATTGTGGTGATGCGTCTAACTGCGTTCTTAACTAGTGCCCGCTCAGAAACCACCGTCATTCCCGCGCAGGTGGGAGCCCATCTTCCCCAAAACCGCGAAAGACCTGGATCCTCGCATTCGCGAGGATGACGGTTTCTTCAAAAACATTTGTTTCTGGATGAGCACTAACTAGCCGCCTAACAGTATAATTCTAGATATTGAAAAAGCTCCAAAAAAATGCCGAAATTAGCGTCAACAAAAGTAAAGTTGAATATACAATTCCCGTGAAAAAAAACTTAAAAATGGTCAACCACCAACCTTGCCTATACACGAACTTCTGCGTCAAGAGGAGATAGAGAGGCAGCCAGATAGCAATGGCCCCATCGATTAAGCCTTGAGGATAGGCCAAAAAAGCAAAGGATGTTGTCGATAGATATTCTCCCAAGGCACCTATTAATATCCTAAGGGATAACAGTACAAAAATAAAACTTTGAGAATAGAGCGCTACTACCAAATGCTCTAGATATAAACGCCCACTGAATAGGTAGGTAATTTTAAGCAATAAGGCAAATAACGGCACGGTAATGAGCATTATTTTGGGAATCGTCGCCAAAAGCAGGTCTATGATTTGTGTAATCCTCAGCTGGGCGAATTTTTTGGTCTTATCGGTTAACCGCCTATTATCCTCCTCGGAGAAACCCGCTATATTAACAAGATTTTTTAGTTCAAATGGACCGTCACCATCAACTTTTACTTCACCTTCAGCTTTTACTTCCCCTTCAGCACTATTAACTTCACCACTTGACTGCGGGGTTTGAGCATTAATTTTTTCTATCTCACGCTTAAATGCTTGCCTGCCCTTTTGTAT
>JBLHGN010000351.1:0-3361 GCA_047616325.1 Lentisphaeria bacterium | reverse complement strand
TTATTACAATGCTCAATAATATAATCAATTAATGTTATATTTTCATTCATGCCAGATCCCCGTTTTATGGCGTATAAAACGAAAAACCTGAAAAAATATTATTTTAAATAGCAAGCCTTTTTTTGCTTATTTTTCTATTGTTTTCGGTTCAAGATGCCGACTCCAGGGGCTTCATTTTTTACATGTAGCATTCCTTTGAAAAAGTCAAGATATGCGCGTGATGCCTGTTAAAAGAGGAAACTTGATGTAATGTATTTACCATCGCGTCTTTCAATGGGAACACCGATGTCCAGAGATGTAAATCTTGCGGGTTGTATCGTATAGTATCTATGTGGTAATAGGGGCCATGCCCAAGTATTTCCAGTGTTTGTTGTAGGTGTTTTGTTCCAGTGCGGCCATAGCCAGCTCCTGCAATTCGAATGCTCATTCGATATTACGTCCTCCAGTTGTGGAGCAAAAGAGAGAGTTTAATGCCTTCGTTACTGATGATTGATCAAACAGATACTTTGTAAGCATTCTTAGTCTAGGGTGTTTGTTTTTTATTTGAGATTAACTTTATGCATGCAATAGCCGCCTACTCGGCAAACTCTTTTAGTTTTTCCCATAAAGGATCAACACTTTTGTGAATGACAAATTCACCAAGGACTTTCTCTTTTCCTTTTCGACCCAGTGTTTCCATTAAGGTGGGGTTGTTGGCGAGTAGGGTTATTTTTTCGGCCATTTCACTCCAGTCACCAGGGCGGTAAAGTAGGCCGTTTACTTGGTCTTCAATTAATTCTGGTATACCCGCTATACGTGGTGCAATGACTGGAACTTCCAGAGCCATTGCTTCCATCAATACTAATGGAATGCCTTCCATCAAGCTTGGCAGTGCAAATAAGTCGACCGTTGCTACGCGCTCAAGCACTTCGGCTTCCGATACACTTCCCGTTAGGGTGACTTTATCTTGGATGCCTTTTTCTTTTATTTTGGCTTCGATGATACCTCGGTCGGGGCCATCGCCAACAAGAATTAGTTCGAGGTTGTCATTTTTCGAAAACGCTTGGGCGCAAGCCTCAATCAAGCCTAAGTGGCCTTTTTCTGTGGATATTCTTCCTACGCACATTATACGAACTGTCTCACCTTTTTGGCGTTGTGGCGTTTCTGGCATTGCTTCTACGTCGATACCGCAACGGGACACAAAGAGTTTGTCCCAATGTTCTGCGCCAACGGTCCGATAGGCCTGTGACTTGCCGTAGTACGAGGCACAATTTGCAAAACTACAGGACAGTAACTTTTCGCCCAGTAGTGGCCCTGCAGGGAATTCAAAATCGCAGGCGCCGTGTAATGTCATGCTCCAAGTGACGCCGCTATAGACATTTACGCAGTAGCCAATGTTGGCTCCGGCATTGGAGAAATGAATATGCATATGTTTTATCTGGCGGGCTTGAATTTCTTTTGCGACCACGATGGCTTCAGCAAATTGAAATATTGCCCAGATGATGTTGTTGAACCCAGGGTTTCGATGTTTTAGTGCTGCGTAGAGGCTTTTGAAATATGCAAGAGGACTGCTGAGTAGTGCCTGTAAATGAATTTTAAATAATGCCAAAATAGAGATCGGAAGTATCGACCAAGTTTCGTTGTAGTCGCTCCAGTCCTGTTCGCATATAAGTGTATTTTTGGCTTGTTTGCGTATGGCGAGTACGTGAATATCTGCTCCTCTCTTACGGAGTTCTTTTATTTCACGACGAATAAATGTGTGTGAGCGTGCTGGGTACTCACTTACAAAATAAGCAATTTTCACGAGTTTACCTCAATCCAGGTTGCAAGCCGCTCAAACGAAAAAATAAGCGGGGCAGTGATAATGTTTGGTTTCTGTCGAGTAGGCGGTGTGCGTCAATATCGCAACGCTTTATCGCGTGCTGACCGGTGTGTTTTGCATTGATGCCCCAATGGGTTGTGACCGCATTACAATAACCGGCTTTGGCAACGGCGATTTGGGTGCGTGGGTCGTTATCGCCATTTGGGTAGCAGAAAGAGTGTATTTCTTTTCCCAGTTTTAACTCAAGTTGACGTTTTGACTCCGTCAATTCCCATTCCAGTTCTTGGTCACTCAATTGCGGAATCAAGGCGTGTGTCATTGTATGTGAACCTATTTCATGACCTGCGGACGACATCGTATTTATCTCATCCCAAGACATCATGTTCGCCCACGAAGGTACCTCAACGGGCGAAAGTGACTCTATCGCTAAAATGTAGTCGCGGCGGCTTTCGGGTGCAAGCAACTTTGCCTTTTGCACGATATTATTGATGGTTTCATTGATTTGATTTGAGCTCATGATTGAGCCTATAGTCGAACTTTTCAAGAAAATATTAAAGCTTTTAGAGAGAGATAAAAGTTTATCGTGCAAAGAACTCTCTTTTAGGCAAGCGCTAGCGGCGAACCCCAAGCGGTCATGCCAGATCAATTGTTGTTCATCTATATGTTCGACAGGGATATAAAAGGTTGCGTCGAGCTGATGCTTTTTCAGTACTGGCAGTGCATTTTTGAAATTGTCGAGTTGCCCGTCGTCAAAAGTAAGTGCTAGCAACGGTTTTTGTAGTTGCATTTTAGTGTTCGAATTTTGATTCTTTGCGAATGTTTCTCGCCAGCAGTTATAGCTGTGTGTGAGTGTCCCGCAGCGATAGTATTTTTGTAGTTGTGTTAACACCCAGTCCAACTCTCTGGGGGTTAGCGCCAAATTTGGGTAGGGGTAAAGCGCGCGTTGCTCAGATGTCAATATACGATGAAACGTCACAACAGTAAGTTTTTCTTTGGCATAACGTTTGGGGTGGGTTAGCCCAGTGATCCAGCTGGCTGTACATATCAGATCACGAATAAGAGATTTTAACATTTTCTGGCTTCAAAGGCTTTAAATTGGACGGGTTGGCTGTGGTTCGAATTGTGCGCACAAGGCAGTCTGAAAGCTATTAAAATTGGCCGATACATTAGCATGAGCAAAATAAAAGCTTGTCTTAATTCGTAAGCTGGAATTTATAATTCAATTGCTTTCACATTAAAATTTATAATGTTATTGCATTTGCGCGATAGCGCGACAGTTTCTCACCGATTTACAGACCAAGTCAACAAAGCTCGCGATTCGATCTTTGGCTATTCTGCCGGAGGGGCGTGTATTCTTATGCTTTAAACCATCAGCGCAATGGTCATTATTATATTGGATTTAGCGCGCGCATGCTTTGGGTTGGTTTTCTCTATGTTTGATCGCTACCGAGAAGCTTCCGTTTTTACTGATTTCGATTTATTTTCGTTTTGGTGCATTATTTGTATAGAGGGTAATGTAAAGCTCACTCTGAGCCGAAAAGAAGCGTTTTCGTGCACTAA
>JBLHGN010000350.1:0-3373 GCA_047616325.1 Lentisphaeria bacterium | reverse complement strand
TGCCAAGGTAACTGAAGTCCTAATGCGGCTGCAAACAATTCTTGCTCTTGAATCATTCCTATTCTCACTGTTAACGGGGGGGAAGCCATATTCCATATTATAATCCATGTGGAATAGCGAAGAACCTATTCATGACCTGCACAGATGGGTTTATTGCCTGGTGCGGGATTGGCTTTGTGGACAATGGAGCGATCATCCCGTGTTTTTGCATGAAGCCTATCTTGAGGCGTACAATCTACTACAAGGCAGTGATAGGCGGCCATATCCTTCGGTTGGCTTGTGCGGCATATTAGCTTTTGAATATCATCCCATTGCGCTACCCCTAAACCATCGGTTAGCGCATCGGTGATGCTAGGATATTGACGTGTGAAAAATGTAGATTTACTCAGATGAACAACGCTGCTGAGTGAAGTAGTCGATGCTGAATTCGCGTCCATTAGTTCAAAGATAGCATCTTTACGTTTCGGGAACAGGTGATACAGCGTATTGCGAAAATCTACCAGTTTTTCTCGGATATTTTTCATGATGTGCCTCTGAAATTTATGTGTTTTCAGAAACACAAATCTTTGTTAGCTAACAAAGATTTGTCGCGCTTAGCGATATTTTGTCAATAGTTTATTTTGTTTTTTCCACTTTAGGTCGCCCAATCAGTCCAAAGTCCAAAGTCCAATTAAAACGTGGCGTAGAATAACTATGCGCTGTTTTAAGCGCCTTGAATCTAAGCCAAAATACTTCGCCATCTGGGATCAGTTATTAATTCCACGGCCCTAAAACCACTTCCGACTTAAATTCTACCCCCTTGGAAAACAGGATAAAATACGGCGCGGGATTAAACTTTGTCACTACGAATAAATAGCCTTCAGCTCTAGCGCAAGCAACTGAATTCCTTTTTCTATCACCGCCTCATTTTGACAATAGGTAATGCGGATACACTCTCGACGGTGGGTGTTATCTTGTTCAATGCCAAAGAAAAAATGGGCACCGTCCATTATCAGCACGCCTTTTTGCTTCATTCGCTCGTACAATTCAGTAGAAGTGACGGGTAAGCCCTTGAACCATAACCACAGAAAAAAGGCACCCTCTACGCTGTGCAAGTAATACGGAAGACCGACAAAATATTTAGTCACGCAGGCAACCGCAAAATCTTTTTTTGAACGATAGAAGGGCAGTAATGTGTCGCGACACATGCTAGGAAGCTGACCACCCCTAATCATTGAACTCATAATGGCAGGGCCAAAATTACCATTAGCCAAGGTAATAATGGTATTAACATTTATCACCCGATGAATAATTTTTTCATCGGCTATAACAATTCCCGTGCGTGCACCGGGCAAACCCAATTTAGAACAGCTCAGCACATATATATTTCGCGGAGAGTAGTAATTTTGGTGATCGGTATAGTGAATTCCTGGAAATGGGTCGCCATACGCACAATCGACAATTAGCGGGATAGAATGTGCTTCCGCTCGATCACTGAGCCGCTTTAATTCTTCGAACTCCAGCACATTGCCTGTAGGGTTTGTAGGGCGAGAGACGCACATAGCCACACTCCCCTCATCGAGACTTAGCGCATCAAAATCCACATGATATTTAAATACGTGCTCGTCAACATACTCAATACGCGGCATATACCCTTTAAATACGCCCTTATCCACGCCTTGATCGGCATACCCCAAATACTCGGGCATCATGGGGAACACAATCTGTCTCTGTGTGACAGCAAGCTTGTTATCGGCGGTGCTGTCTACTCGCTGTCCGGCATACATGTTAAGTAAAATAAAAAAAGCAGATTGACTACCGTTAGTGATGGCGACATTAGCCTCACTAATTCCCCATCCAAACTGCTTGTTAATATAGCTAACAAGTAGCGCAATAAATTCTTCTGACCCTTTAGGTGACTGGTAGACGCCAATCAGCTTATGCCATGCAAGAGGATCGCTCGCTATGCCTTGCGCATGCCGAGCGGCATACGATTCAAATTCAGGTATCGTGGCAGGGTTTCCTCCCCCCAAAAACAAAACATCTCGATTGACATTTAGCGCTTCACCCAGGTCTTTCATCAAATCGACAATACCCGAGTCCGCGCTCAACTGATGACCAAAGCGAGATAATTTCATGGTGGACGTGTTCACATATAAATATGCAACAGATAATACGCTGAAAAGGGAAACAACTGGAGATGTAAAACAACTATTAGTGAATAATTAAGACTGGGACGAATGCCTACAGCAATCCGTAGTTGAGCAACACTTCTTGTAGTTTCTCACGATTGATGGGTTTTTTAATAAATTCTAAAGCGCCAAGCGATCTTACCCGCTGCCGCGCCTCGGGCTGTATATCACCAGATATAACAATGATAACGCTCTTCAAATCCTCAGCTTTTACTCGTTCAAGCACGCCATAACCGTCGAGCCCAGGCATGGTCAAGTCCAGAAACACTATCTCACCCTTTCCCGCACGAATAGCTTCTAGGCCTTCTAGGCCATTGGTGGCAAAGGTGATATCCACGGCCCAATTTTCGGGCAATGAGCGTGCAACCTGATTGCGCGCCATATTTGAGTCATCACAAATAAGAAGAGGTGTAGCCATATAGTGTATGAAACCCTAAAAGATCTTATCTAAACATCTAATGATTATAGACAAAGACACCAAAACTGCATGTTGTTGCCAAGAAAAAGGGTAAATCGCTACTGTTAGCTTAGCAAAGAATGCCAAACATCTCCGAATTTCTACAGGATTATCCATTATTAGTGGAATAAAGGTCCTCTAGAGATAGCGCTAAGGTTTTTTTGGCGAAGCCATTCACTTCGAATTCAGCCTCGGCCACCCAGCTCAACCAGACTGGATCATACTCTTTTCCCCTTTTATCCGGTTCGCCCAGGGTCAATTGCACTAGTTTTGAGACATCCCACAGGCTAAACTGCTTAAGATCCCTACAAAGCACATAGTTTCCAGTATCGGTAACGGCAATCCATTTGTTTTTTACCAATAGCAAGCGAAGCTTTTGCCAATGCACAAGACCCAAACCGAGACCTACACAGTCTTTATCGCTGGCCACCTCACCGGTTTTAGCCTTCTCCCTAAATTTGGCCAAGCACAAGAGTATTGCAACAATATTTGAATGTTTTTCACTGGCATTGGTGTAGTCCTTTTCGGCCAGAGTCCGCACAAATACCGCCCCGAGCAATATGATCATCCAAAGAAAATTAACCCACAATAAAAACAATGGCACCACTGCAAACGCGCCATAAATAAGCTGAAAACTAGAGTTAGCCACCATCGCACCAAACCCGGCTTTCAATAGCTCAAAACATATGGCCGTCACAATGCCGCCGAAAATCGCAAATTTTATGGGTACCCTACAATTGGGAAC
>JBLHGN010000349.1:0-3381 GCA_047616325.1 Lentisphaeria bacterium | reverse complement strand
GAGAATGGCAGTTAAGAGGATGAATATCCAAACGCGAGAAGCGCCTGTGGGCGGCGCTATTAATATTCAGAAGGGCTAAAAGCATGCCAGATGAATGTTTTGTGTTCGGGCCATCAGAAAGGTGAAGCGATAACCTTCCATCACCACTTATTCGGCAGTCGCTTTTTAATTTGAATGTAACTTGAGCATTGCTCAATATACTCGCCAATAATCAACTGCTTCATAATGCGGCTCACCATTTCGCGTGACGAGCCCACCATATTGGCAATGTCTTGATGGGTGACTTTGGGGTTGTCTATACGGCCGTTGTCGTCGCTAAGTTTTTCCAGTGCATTGCTGACCCGACCATAGACATCCAGCAGGGCGAGGTCGGTGACGCTTTCGGTTAATTCTCTTACCCGCGCAGTGAGCGCTTCAATCAGTACTGTGGATAGCTCCGGGGTGTTTTGCATTAACTGGATAAAACTGCTGCGCGATATGGCGATAAATTCGCAGGCGGTTACCGTAGAGATAGTCGCCGAGCGTGGTTTGCCGTCTAGTAGCGATAATTCACCGAAATATTCCCCCTCCGCCATATAGTTAAGCACCACCTGACGTCCATCTTCCACGGTTCGCGAGACGCTTACCTTACCCTTGCGAATAATATAGATGTGGTGGGAGTCGTCCCCTTCGAGAAATAAGATGTTGTTTTTTGGGTATTTCCGCACAACACAGATTTTTTCTAGTTCGGCGAGCGCAGTTTTGGGTACCTTGGCAAATAGGTGCACATTCTCAAGCATGGTCGGTTCACAGATGTCAGGGAAGTGTAAGTAGGGGTGAAATTTCACCATAGCCACATAATACCCTGCAAGGGCCTAAGTTGGCTAATGCTATGCGGCATCTTCGGGTAATTCACGAGTAGTTAGTGGTGGCACGTAAAGCATTTTTTTTGCAATGCATTACATTGCATTGTATTGAGTTAGTGTTAGTGTTTGCGAGACACCTTGCATATAAACGCTGTTTACTCATTCTGTCGCTTGTTCGCCGCCGTGGGCATTTTCTATTAGGCATTTTCAATCATGCGAACTATCACTCTTGGCTTATTAACATGTGAATATTTCACAAACCCCTAGGGTATTAGATCACCTACTTCACTGCGTTCCCGCGATAGAGTTACCCCTGTGAGGTTAAAGGGATTTTACTTAATTACAGCATGTGACTTAGGCCAGGAACCACACGGACACGGCGGGAACCGGGCAACAGGGAATGAACACTGCAGCAAGCTTAGCGGTCTGATTGTATCTGCGACGCCAAGCGCAGCCGAAAAAGACCATATTTTAGCGCATGCAGCGGCAAGGGAAGCCGCAAGGTGCAGTGACCGTTTATAAAAGAGAGCAAACCAAAGAGTGATACCAATGAACAGTGCACTTCGACAACAAGACAACTGCCGCAGCTACTCGTTGAATGGGGGAGGGGCTGGCGCTTTCATAAAACCAGAGCCAGCGCGCTCATGGCGCACGCCCAATGAGCTCGTTAAACGCAGCGAGCAATATTCCGCGCGCTTGGATTGGCCTGGCAACAACCTCGGTGTTTACTCTCGCGGTTTAGACAGCAGCAGCGAACCCGACTTTGCAAGTGCCTGTATCACCGGGGTAGTGTTGGATGCCACAGACGAAGTAGGCATGCGCTATAAGGTAGGTCAGGCCATAGAGGCGGGAAACAATCTATCTACTTATTGCCGCAGGGATTTAGAACATATTTGCGGGATTAAAAGCGCGCAGTTTTCTAAAATTATAAAAGGCGAGGCGTGGTCAAATATCGGCAACCTGGGCTTGTGGAGTTTTGCCACCGGTATTTCGCTCACCGACCTGCTCACACTCGCGCCTATGAAAGCGTCTCCTTCACTGTGTATTAGCTGGTTTGCAAATGGCCGACTTAATCACTTCGACCACGATGAATTTGAATTATTTACCAAAATTATTTGTCGTCGCATGGGCTTGCGCCATGTGCCCGTGAACGTAGTGGGCGACGAAGCCCTGCCAAAACCGAACGATAAGTCCTGGCAAAAAATGTATTTGAATGACCTGAATGCGGTTATGGGTCGACGTTTAAAACAGCTACGCGAAACACTCGAACTTTCCCATAAATCTTTTGGGGAAATTTTGGATATTACCCCAGATACCGTAAAACGACGTGAATCGGGAAAAATGCGCATAAATGGCGGCCTATTTTCTGCTTACCGCCTAGCCACGGCAACTAATATTAGCCCGCTAGAAATTACCAAGGGTTCTGTGCACCACAAACTATCCTGTGTTCAGCAACTGCGTCACATAGCCCTGCTCGAAATTACCCAACAATTGGACTACAGCAATTACAAGCAGCTCAAGGATTTGGCGATCAGCCTCTATAAAATTTAGGCGCGCGTATGGGTTGCGGTCAGTTATGGCGGCAATAATTCTGCGGCTAAAGTTCGACTAAAGTGCGACAACACCGCAGTGAAAAAGCATCAAGAGTACTAACTATTTTAAGCAAGACCCTAGCTTTTTGCCCAGAACTTTCTGGGCTTTTTTTCACTTAAATTAATGCACCGCTGAAAAACCACTATTGTTTAGAGTTGTTGCTGTCGTCTGGGTGGGGGGTAACAGTGCGGTGAATGTCTTCAATCACCTTGTCAAATTTTCTGTCGAGTTCAACGCTTCTGGCGAACAGGCCGGTAACGCGCGCCATGCTGCCATTAAAAATACCGCTCAGATATTCTTCCTGCTCTTCGTCGAGGTTTAAGTAGGAAAATGCCATTGTCATTTCGTTTAAAAGGCGTTGAATAATGGCAATAATGTCTTTTTTGTGGTCTTTAAAATGCCCCGCTATCACACCTATTGTGCGATGGGTGTCTCCTAAGGCCTTCTCATCAACATGAAACGATTAAGCTATATTTTTTACGATATCTTTTGCACTTGGCATGAATCGCAATCTTTCTCTGGTGGTAATAGACTCATCACCTGTAACTCGTTGACTATAAGCCCAAGCCCTAAATGATTCACTTCCTAAGTAGGGCATCATATTACCTTTGCCATAAAAATATCTCATCTCTTCATCTATGCCTTTCTCGACAAACGCTTTATACCGTTCTCCTTTTTGCTTCTTACCGACAATTGATCGTAGATTTCCGATTTGTATAACCAGTCTGGCGCTCTTTCAAGACCTGAAGCATAATATTTATAGCTCGACCAATCATATCGTTCGAGATCACTAATCAATTGAGCTTTCAAAGGATTTCTGGCTCTTTACCACTTTGGCTGACCAAAATATAGCCAAACACATGAAATAGCTCTTATATTATAATGTTATTGCAAATCCATGCATAAACCGAACTTTATGAGGAGTCTACTTGATGTCAGCAGC
>JBLHGN010000348.1:0-3406 GCA_047616325.1 Lentisphaeria bacterium | reverse complement strand
CCTTTAGCAGCCCATTTCTGATGTTCATCGAATAAATAAAACCGGCCGCGTAGACTTTCCCATCGGCTCCTTTTTCTGTGTGACAAGCATGGTCGATAAAATGCCCATCAGCGGCTTTTACGGTATATTGATCGAGCTCTTGAAATTGTCTGATATAATAAATTTCTAGCCACTCCAGTGTTTTACCATGAAGCACATAGCTCTGTTTTTCGAACATCTCAAGCATGTTCGTGCGCCTTTGCGACTTAAGTGATTTAACATAAGCCGATAGGGGAAGAGGTTCGCCATGAACCTCTTCTGCTGTCTGTAAAAAATGGCGACCACTATCAACAGGGCCAATGCCACGCAATAGTCCAAAACGAATAAAGTCAATATCATTCATTTCGGAGCATGATCGCCTCCATAAATGATAGCGTTCCGCTGATAGCGCTATCTCCATACTTTCATTGCAATGCTCAATAATATAGTCAATTAGTGTTATATTTTCGGTTTAAAGTGCCGGCTCCTGAGGCCTCGATTTTTAAGTTTGGAAAAGGCTTAGATGTGCGCTTGACGCCCTTTAAAACAGGAAGCTTGAGGCGATTTCTTAACCATGACTTATTTTGATGGGAGCACCCAGCGAATGAGCTTGGGGTGTTCAACTTTTCCTGAATAAAATCAGGCCATTCCCCGGCAAATAGGCACTCCAGCGCCTCACCTACGCCCACGTTATGCTTCCCGAATGTCCATAAATAACTACGAATAGGACAGTAGATATCTGCCCCATCTTAGATCTGAGGCATCCCGATATTTTTTGCTGCACCTTCGTCATTCGTAGATCACGTTCACCCTGGTTGTTTGTATAGGGTGCGAGGGGATTTTCCATAAAACGTAGCACATCTTCCTCGTAATCACGAAGCCGCTCTAATAGGTTTCTGGGTTTGTTGCGGGCCATGCGACCCCGCTTTTTTACGTCCGATGAGCTTTTTGCCTGTGGGGGACATTCTGTGTCTGCGCTTTTTAATAGCAAACGATATTTTTTTCGCCCAACTGCGTTTTCTAGTTAAAGGCATGGTTGGGCTTCTTGGAAATAAAACTCCCATAATTTAGAACCCCGTCACGTGACGGAATTCGAGCGCGCATTCATCTACGAGGCTTTTGTTTCGGTTTTTGTGGCGGTAGAGCCGCAATAGATTTTTTCTGGGGCCCGAAATTCAAGAAATGGGGGTGAAGTAGGCTAAAGCTGAATTGCAGCCATAATTAATTTTATTTTCGGCGATAGTGCACAAACTCAAACTCTAGGGGTTGCCGTCGTTCGATTACACGCCATTGATTCTCATCAAACTCGGGGAAATAGGCGTCGCCAGAGAATTCGCTACGAATAAACGATAAATACATATCACTCGCCAGTGGCAGTGTTTGAGTATAAATGCTAGCGCCGCCGGCGCTAAAAATTGTTTTACCAAGCTCTTTGGCTTTGATTAGTGCTGCCTCAATGCTTGTGCACGCAATAACACCGGGAAGATCGATCGCCGATCGCGAGATCACTATGTTGTGTGTGGAGGTTAAATCTGGGCCGAATATCTCAAATGAGCGTCGCCCCATAATAACGGTTTGCCCATCTATACAATTTAAAAATTGTTGATACTCTTCTGGCACGCTCCATGGCATTCCCTCGCCGCTGCCTATAACTCGATTTTTTGTCATTGCCGATATGATTATCACGGATTGTATTGCTTCTCAATTAATGATTATTAACTGTAAATCAATTAGTAGCGGTGTTCTAAAGATAGAATGGTTTAGAGTATAGCGGTGGGGTTGCCGTAGTATGTGTTTTTTACTTCATATAGTCGATGTGTTTTGTCTTAAGTTTTCACAATTGACGTAAGCATGTTTCGTCAATGTGCGTAGATAGAGACCAAAGGGAGCTTATGCATTTATCCGCTGTTTTCATAAATGTATATTGGTGTAAAGTGTTACCCATTAACTTCAATGAACGCACAGATAGTCAAAGTGTCTAATGTATCTCAGTGTAGCTGGTCTAAGTGTTATTCGTTCACTCGGAGGCGTAGATATGACTATGCTCCGAATTGCTGTTTTATCTATTGTAACAGTGACAACAGGGTTGTTTTACCATTTTACGGTGTGTCGTCTGCGGCAGTTCAGTGGTCTGAGTCTATAGGAAAAAAGGCACCGATCATAAAACCCGTCTCTAGTGTGCTAGAGGATTAAGTGCTTTGGTCTGTTGATTCATTAATCGAAGATGAGGTGCATTATGCAATCTTACAACCCTGCTAAAACGCCAGATTCGGATAGGTGGCTGGCAAGCGATGAAGGCAGTCGTCTAAATCTGGTACGCAGTTTTCATGAGGCCGAGGGTACTGATTTTGAAGATGAAGGGGCCTTTAACCTACATTCGTGTATTCATGTGCTTGTAGAAAACCAGTTGGCTTTGGCTGTCGATTTGGTTCCTGAGACCCTGGCCAAGCTGCAAAGGCAAGGTCTGAATCGTCACGAGGCTATCCATGCCGTTGGGGCGGTGGTTTGTACCGATTTATTTGGTCTTCTTAAGGGAAATCAAACAAAGTTTAATCCTGCACTCTACCGCAGAAAGCTGGAAAACTTACCTCCAAGCGATGGGAAAAAGGCCAATGCTAAGGTGGTTGTTTACTGCATTACGGCGGGTTAGTGCTAAAAGGTACTAGAGTGCACTTGAAAAGAATACTCTGTATTTTCAGATCTTAGGCAGGAAGATGATTCCGGGCGCACACGGATGTATTTACAGGGGGACGCCTAGTTTGAGCCTGACAAAATAGGGCATTTTTTCTTCGGCCTCAGTAGCATATTCACATTAATTGGAGATATACGATGAAAGCCACTTGGAACGATAAAGTAATCGCACAAAGTAGCGAAACGATTGTAATAGAAAACAACCACTATTTTCCAATATCTTCAATTGGTCAAAAGTATTTTATCGATAGTGATCATACTAGCTATTGTCCCTGGAAGGGAGAAGCCAGTTACTATTCAATTAGCGTGGACGGGAAGGTGAACGCTAATGCGGCTTGGTACTATAAAGAACCGGAAGAAAAGGCCAGTGAAATACGAGGAATGGTGGCTTTTTGGCGGGGAGTTGAAGTGAGTGCTTAAGTTCGGACGGTTGGCCGCGAAAACCCGCTGGAATTTTAATGATTATCCCGTTGTTATGCTTTGTCTATCAGTAAAAATGCGACCGCTATCCAACCTGTCGCCGCAATTATTTTCCACGTCAGTAATGGGTGTCGGTCAATTAGTGGTATCTCCTGCGCCATTAACCAGCTGGGGTTGGGGCGCTTTAAGTCGGTCAGCCACTCGGACAGTGCACTGTAGCGGGCACCTTCGTGGATGTTAAGCGCTTTTTCAATGGCCTTATCCAGCCATATTGGTA
>JBLHGN010000347.1:0-3451 GCA_047616325.1 Lentisphaeria bacterium | reverse complement strand
GCCAGAAGCGTTGTTTTTGGCGACACCAAATTATTCATGCCGGATTACCACCGCAGTGGAATAATGTATAAAAACTAACAATATTATATTTTGGGCCATAAACATGAACTTTAGTAAAGCCTTTTTAATTCTACCGATTGTATTCAGCTTGGTGAGTTGTGGTGGTGGCGACAACAACAGTGTGCCTGCACCCACAGCCACACCTACACCTACACCCACACCTACCCCCACACCAGACGCAGCGGCAATTTTGACCAGTGCCATAGTGGCCAGTGCTGATGGCGGTTTAACGGCTTATATTCTGCCAGAAGGCGATGACCTGGAGAATATTCCGCAAGATCCAAGCAACCCACTGACTGCAGAAAAAGTGGCTTTGGGGCAGTTGCTCTATCACGAAACAGCCTTAGCTACCGAAGGCGTTAACGATGCTACTGCCGGGAGCTGGTCGTGTGCTAGCTGTCACCATGTGGCAGCCGGTTTTAAATCGGGTGTTCCGCAGGGTATCGGCGAAGGGGGCGAAGGTTTCGGCCTAACAGGCGAAACTAGAGTGCTTGCTGCAGGCTTCGACAAATCGTCCGCCGACCCCACTTTAGTTCCCGATGTACAACCGCTTACCTCACCTAGCATACTTAATACAGCCTACCAGGAAGTGATGTTATGGAATGGCCAATTTGGTAACGCCATAGGCGGTGTGGTTAACGTAGGGCTCGAAGAATCTGTTCTGCAAACACCAGGAACCCCGAAGGCGAATAATTCACGTCAATTGGCGGGGCTAGAGACGCAGGCAATCGCAGGGACAGGCGTACATAGAATGAAGACGGATACAGACTCAATTTTACAGACTAACGCTGAATATATTGCGATGTTTGAAGCCGCCTTTCCCGATGGAAGCGATGACGCCCTCGAAGATTCAGGCAAGGCAATTGCAGCATATGAGCGTACTCTCTTGGCAAGTGAAGCACCTTTCCAGCTTTGGCTAAAAGGCGACCAAGATGCCATGACTGAAAACGAAATTGCTGGAGCTACATTGTTTTTCGGTGACGCGGGATGCGCAGACTGCCATCGCGGGCCAGGACTAAGTTCAGAAGTAGGCGCAGCTGAAGAATCTATGTTTTTTGCCCTCGGTTTGGCAGATTTCGATCCCAATAATTCTCAGATTACGGGAATCGTTGGCGACGCCGACAGCCGTGGTCGAGGAGGATTTACGGGTGAAGAAACAGACAACTACAAGTTTAAAGTGCCACAACTCTACAACTTGGCAGACACCAATGTATTTGGGCACGGGGCTTCGCTTTCATCTATACGGGATGTAGTGGCTTATAAAAATGCGGCTGTAGCGCAAAAGGTTTTGCCAAGTAACAGACTGGACCCACGTTTTGTACCGCTGGGATTGAGCGACGAAGAAATTGATCAAATCACTGCATTCCTGGAATCTGGATTATACGATCCGAATTTGATCCGTTATGTACCGACAGCATTGCCTTCTGGCGATTGTTTTCCTGTCAATGACGCAATCTCTCAAATTGATTTGGGTTGTTAGTTAAGTACATTCCAATTATGAATCATTCGGGAAAGGACACCCGAATTTCATTGTTCTAAAACGTCAACGCTACTGATGACTAAAAATAAGTCAGCACTACCTGGACTGCAAAGGTGCGGCCGACTTCTCTTACTAAAGAAACTAATTTAACTCAATTTCCCTATTCGCCCCAAATTTTCCACCACTTTTTTCTGTTCTCATGTGATGATTTTCCTTGATCTGATCCTTTATCCAGCTGCTTTTGCTCTTGTTCGCATTTTCGTGCATTCAAAAAGTTCAGTTGTTTCCGGCCCTCAGCACCTTCAGCAATTACGCGCAAGTTAAGGCCGTCTTTTGCACTGATTACTGCAGCCACAATAGCTCCATTATTATTTGATCTGCTGATATCGATCACACCGAAAAACGGTGTCAAGTCTTGCCTTTTACCTTTCACAAACAAATTGAGAAAAGAAAAAGAATTAACAGCCATTTCCATAGCCGTGTACTTTAGAAAAAAGTTTAAAGAAAATTAAATTACTTCAATATGCATCAATTGCGCAGTGGTGATGGACACACTGCGCAATTGATTGGCGGATATAAGTCCGCCTGTAAACGTAGGGTCTAATTGGCCAAGGCGACTTTTTAACAGGGTAATGCTGGTCGAACAACTGCCCTGAAGGTCATCGGATGCCAGTTCGCCTGCAATTAAATCTATTACACCGCTATAGCGTTAAGTGTAGTTGAGTGGTTTTCGCTGACGTTGTTGGTGCAGGTGGTGGTAATTTGCGCTTCGACCGACACCTCTAACTCTTGTTGGTCCCATTGAATCTGAATGATATCACTTGAACGACTGAATTGTTCAGTGCCTGTGGGTGGATTTAGATTAAATGACAAGGGCATTAGCATTTGTGAATCCAATGCATCTTGGCCATTTTGCTCTCAGTAATGAGATGGAGTATAAAGTTCCGCTAATTTTATTTTCGATAGTTTCGTCGTATTGAGCCTGATCGGGAATCAAGGTACTCCAGAAAAATAGAAGCGGGAAAAAAGACAGGCGCGATTCGATTGTCGCTATTAGACGACAATTAGACTGGCGGGTTTGCGAGGTTTTCGAGTGCTTCAAAGAGATTGCCACCCAGTGTCACTTCGCGTAAATTTTCCTCCGAGCTAAGCCACAACCTATCACTGTCTACCAGTTCAACATATTCATCGCCCGATTTATTTTCTGAGGGTAAACTGTTTTTTGTTAGTTGGGCGCTGGTGCCTACTGTCGAACTGCTATCCGAATATATTTCAAAGGTGGCAAAAAACTGACTGGTTGGAATGTCCCGTGAAGCCACCACAGAATCTTCGTTGTGATTGCATGCCGCCAGGGCGCAGGCAAGAAAAATACAGGGTAAAATAAATATCTGTTTACGGGAAAGCATCTTGCATCCTTAAATTTGTTTTAGGGAATCGCTATTAAAACCTATAGCGTAGGCCAAAATATAATAGGGCACCCACTGCCTAAAAACATCAAAAACTATCTCTCGTTCTTCCTAATATTTATCTAGATGGCGCTATCCACTTAAACGAATATGAGTAGAATGACTTTATCTTTAAAAAGTCCCTATTTTGGTCATCAGTGTTCCCCAATTTGATGCGGCCGTGATAGTAGTCGAGCTACAAGCGCACTCATAATCCAGACAAAAGACTTACCGGTTAGTATTGCATCTTGAACCGCTCGAATTGTGTATGAGCTTATACGCACTATCCTTGTCTCAAAAAATAACGGATTAACAAAGCCGCCTCGTTTTTCGCAACATGCTCCCTTTTTTCTAGTGCTTTAGTGTATTTTTTGTCGGATGGGTGAATCAACTCGGGATCTTGGATTTTTGAAGTTTCTTCAAGTACACGCATTAAGTTATAGCTCATTGAGGTGAAACGCATTTG
>JBLHGN010000346.1:0-3472 GCA_047616325.1 Lentisphaeria bacterium | reverse complement strand
TTAGGTTTTACAGCCACAGATGAATGCAACTCTCCCGTATTATCGGAATTCTTTTTACCGCCTTTTCTGCGACCCAATCGTTTACGCATTACATTATTCACCTAAACCCTTTACCTAAACCCTTTACCTAAACCCTTTACTCAATCTTTTCACCTAAACTGCCTACCTAATTTTCTTTCTTAATTTTTTACCGAATGTGCTTACCTAATTTATTCACCAATCACCAATCACCAATCACCAATGCTGCCTGCTTTGCGATAAAGCACTCATAAAACACCCCATACCCCCATCCGATTCTGGGCGCACGGCATTTAAATCCAAAGGGAAAGTGCCGCCATTTTTGCGATACTCACTTCGCAAAGCCAACTCTAGATGACGAGTGCCCACAGGTTTTTTTTCATTTAACGCAATTAACGAAGCATGCAAACACACGTTGCGAATTTGGCCGCCCATCAAGGTGCAAAAATTAGCGGCCTTTTCCAAATACTCAAAATCGACCCCGTGTCCGCTAGGGAGATGCAAATAAAATATCGCCAGCCGCTGTTCCATTTGTGGTTGAAAAAATGGCACAACGATATCCATTCGCCGTTGAAAGGCCTTATCTATATTGTCAGAAAGATTGGTGGTAACCACCAACACCCCCTTGTAATGTTCCAAACGCTGCAACAAATAATTGGTTTCCAAATTGGCGTATCTATCGTTGGCACTTTTCACGTCGGTTCGTGCGCCCAAGAGCGAATCGCCTTCGTCCAATAGCAAAATTACGTCTAGCGCTTCTGCTCGGCTTAACACTGTATGAAGATTTTTTTCTGTTTCACCAATATATTTATTAACAATGGAGGCGAGGTCTACGCGATAGATATCCATACCCACTTCGGCCGCCAATATTTTTGCCGCCAATGTTTTACCGGTTCCACTACGTCCGGTAAATAAGGCCCTCACACCGCAATTGGAACTATTTTTAAAGGCAGGCCCCAAATGGTTGAGCAACTGTTCGCGGTAACTGCAGCGCTGCTGTAATTCAGACAACTTTTCTGCGGTGGTTTCCACCGAAATTAATTGTGACCACGAGCCTTTGGCCTCTAAAGGATCCGCCAGGGTATCCAATTTTTGCCGATTGAGTTGACCACTCGAGAGTCGAATATCCTCCATGGTGATGTGCTTTCGTTCCTCCAAGGAGGCATTGTTAACGGCTACTTGGCACACCTGCCGAATATAATCCCCCGGCAATCTAAATTGCGTGGCGATGCGTTCCAAGTCTTCCACTTGCTGGGCGGCCAAATAATGCTGCCACAATAATTTGCGCTGCTGCGGGTTTAAACTGGGCAGCGACAAAGTCACAAGCGTATCTGAATTATGGCTGTCTAAACCGCCCGCCTCCCCAAGAATAATTCCCACCGGCCCACTGTAGCCCTTTAGTTTGGGTATGCTCGTTGTCTCACCAGGCGTGAGATCGAACATAAAAATCGGCAGGGCCTTGAGTATGGTGCAGAGTATGCCAAACGCATCGTTGAGCACGGCGCCATTTCCAATGGCACTGCCACTGTCACCGGAACCGGCACTGCTAGAGCCATCACCGGACCTCGGCGGCTCCACCACAATAATATTTTTCTCCAGGGCCCGCGCCACGGCCCCGATAACATCCACACTGTGACTACCTTCCTGTGCGCGCAAAACTAACGTACTAATGCGCTTGGTGCGAAACAAAGCCGGCACGCCTTCAATTTTTGTGCGCAGCTCACTATCGAGCACTAGTTCATCAATGGTGAACAAATTGTGTGTGCTTTTAAAATACCAAAGACGGCTCTCTTCAACTTTTTTATTACCGCGAATTAAATCCCATACCTGTGAATTGACTTTAAGCAGCCATTCGGAACGCGGCACATGAACATTTTCCACCTGAATTAAGCCACTGCGAATCAAGGGATCGCAAATATCCCAGGGGCTGTGTTCTGCAGTCACATTTTCTCCGGCGGCGATAAAACCCAAGCTTTCCAACATGGGCCGACGATAGGCCAGCGGTTGCTGCAACTCAGAAAACAAAGTACCAAAGCGCGAGTCTTCCTCTACCAAACCCGCCAACATTAACGCCATTTTACTGGCAAAGCCCAGTTCCAAACCCTCCCTTAAGGCCTTTAGCGGAAGTTGCGTGTCGCAGCCTTGCTCCATTGCACACAAATTATCACACCACCATGTACGACCCGCTTGCCAACTTAATTCGCCAGGCATTACGCGGCTTGCCTGCACAAAATACCCTTTTAAAAATGGGTACACCTTAAAATAGTGTTCGAGACTCTTGCCACCCACGCGCGTTAAGCGACTGAGGTGAGAACACAAACAGTAAATACTGGCGTAAAGATTTAAGGCGTAATGATCTTTAACAGTAATTGATTCTGCTTTGCTCGACGCTGAAGCCTCTACGGCGGCCACATCTAAGGCATGAGTGTAAAGGGGGTCGGCCTCACCTAAATTTCTTTCGACTAATACGTCCATCTTTCGACCTTTACTTTTTAGTTAAGAAAAATGAAACAGCACCACGCGGCCATACAGAGGCAACCAACCTGGATCTTGATCCAGGCCGGAGCAACGAATAGTGAGCGAGGAGCTATTTATATCGCCCACCAAATCGATATGCGTGGAGCTTGTGTAAATTTGGGCAGGCAAAAGTAAAAGGGTTTCGACGAGCTCTTCCGCCGTAGTGCCCGTTAATAACAACTGCATTTGCAAATAGCGACGCAAAAAAGGTAGCAGTAACGAAGCCAAACGACACAGGCTAGGCGCTATATACCTGGCGTTAAATGCGTCGATGGTCTCATAGGGCGCATCGTTGAATGAAGCCTTAACAAGGTTCAACTCAACAATATTGTTTTGATAGGGCCGTAGATATTTTTTAACAATTTTTTCTTGTGCAAAAATAACCAGCTCACTCGCTTCAAGATGGTGAGCGTTTTGCATCTGCACCGATTTCGCTAAACAACACTCAACCAAGACACAATCACTCGACCAGATTCTTAACATATCGTTGGCTATCGACCAAAATACGGGTTCTTTTTTTGGTACAGTATCGTTCGGGCTTTGGTCAATGACTCTGCGGCGAATTAAATACTCCCAACACGGCACTGGCAAATAATAATCGGGGACCACTTTGAGTTTATTGCCAATTTTATGCTCTTCGCTCGGTGTATCTGAACGCCGATTATCTAAGTGTGCCAACATTTTCCAATAGAGGTCACTGTGGTACGACTTGCTCGCATCTGCCATAAGCGAACGCGTGACAAGTTCGAGCAATGCCCATGGGCTAAGATGTTGGTGTAGCCCCCAGCCTTCACCCATGCACTCGGGAAGCTCCAACTGGTAGAGTAAATTAATTAAATATAAACAGCCGCCCAACTGGGTATCGAAGTGCTCTTCGTTTGACCATGTGGGTGCATCTGAAACGAAAGTGTCTGAAACGAAATCATCTGAAACGAAA
>JBLHGN010000345.1:0-3518 GCA_047616325.1 Lentisphaeria bacterium | reverse complement strand
GTATATAAGGATTTGAAGTCCAAAGGTACGAAAACCTACGTCAAGGCTCTTATCGCCTAGGCGCGGACGGCGGATAGTGGCAAAGCTCGCTTGGTGGGAGTCGGCCACCAGCGATCATTGGCGCTGCCTAAACGTTGTCGCTGGGTTCTGTCCAAAGCGGACACAAATGGTAATGTGGGTATCCCGCTTAGACTTGAGCCAGGCTTATTGTGCCATAAGTTTCATCTTAACCCACAGACCAATTTGAGTTTCTACAGTCTCGAACATCTGCCATTGTTATCGATTTATGAGGCGAAGTTATCATGGGAATGTTACGGTTAGTTTAAAGGAAAATTGGAACCTCATTTTCCTTCATAAATTTCTTTATTTCTTTCTGTTCTAGCCAGTTTTCGGCGGCAGCTTCTGCTTCTTTTCTGATGAATCGTCGTTTTTCTTCCGCGTAGCGGCACCTAACCGCATCAACGAAAGCTGTGCGGCAGCCAAGTGATTTTAGCGGGAAACTACCGATGATTTTTGGGCCTATGTAAACTCGAATTGAAGGGCTTGTTCGCAGTATACCGTTGCGGAGCTGTTGGCCTTTAACGAAGACTAAGCCTGTTATGCGTATTGAAGATGTTTTTTGAGGGCGTTTTACCCGGCGACCGTTGACCTGATAATGGTAATAGCCACGAAAGGCTTTTGAGCTCATTGCCTTATCTCTGCGCTCCATTGCGGCCTCTTTGGCGGCACTTTTGGTGCCGTATTGGGGCACTGTAAAGTGCTCGAGTAAAAACGGGTCCTCGTTTCTTCGCTGTTCGTTGCCCAGCAATAGCCGCCAGCACTTGCTGGCTTCATTCCAGCACAAGCCAAAGTTCTTAGTTTTCAGCTTATGTTTGTTGTGTTCTTTCAATGTAAGTCCTCAACTTAAAGTAGTTGGCGAATAGGCATTTTGGGAAATACCTCATTTTTCAATGATTCTTTGTAAGTGCAATTCGGCCTATTCCGGCCAACAGCCGACATTTTATTGAAAGGCAAAACATGACCTCGCTGGCTGGAAATTTAGAGAGCCTTCACTTATACCAGTTTAAGTGATCTCTCGGCTTGAAGTTTGCGTATCCATACTTGAAATGCATTGCCCCTACAAACCGTATCAACTTCTACTCTGCCATCTTGATAGGCAGCTATTTCGGTCTTTACCAGGCGCCCTCTAAGGTAGTCGCAATAGAACCGAAGCGCCCCTTTTGTAAAACTTAAGCACCTAATCATGTCTTCATGCTTAAAGTGGTCAACTTCTTGGTGATCAATTTTTGAAGTGTTGCGTGGTGAAACATGATTAAATGACAGAGAAGCGAATATATAAATGAATCCAAAGGCGCCCCATTCAATAGTATTGTATCCTTTCTCGTCATCTTCATCCAACAATATTAATATGGCCTGTGCATGAGCTTCTTTTCCATCTGCGCATGCCTCCACCTTAGAACTTATAACATTAAACTCTACAACTGAACTCGCAGTCAGTAGCTCACTTTCTACTTCATTCATTACATTGTGACCTATGTGATTAATTGACAATATAATCTTGCTAGCCGGCAATCGGCCAGCAGCGGACAATTGCATCGCTTAAGTGTTGGCTGCAGGCTTGCTCGAAAGTGGAGATTAACGTCCAAATAAATTGCGTAGTGAATTTGGCGATTTTTCTCGATTTTTTTGAAAAAAAGGCGACAAGTTTACGGAGCCAAATTTAATGCGTTTGTTATTTTTTATTAGCTAATTCTAACATTCTGGATGGATTATAACCTTTAATTACCTCACCATTAATAAGCAATAAAGGTATGCCTTTACCGCCTAGATTTTTATGCTGTTTAGCGCCCTCTTGCGACTTTTCAATATCATATTCATAAAATGGGATATTATTGTCGTTTAGTAGTGATCTTGCCTTTTTACAATAACCACACCACTGTGTTGCATAGAGTATTACTTTTCCTCCATGAGATTCTGCGTAATCTGGTGGTGGATTTATATAATTATCAATTACCCCCCACTTTTGATAAATCAATAAAGCAAGGAAAATTACTATTAACTTTTTCAATTATATAGACCTCTTGTGCTCTACTGAGACATAACGCCTTTGCACAGCTGCATTTTATGGCGTTGATTGTTTGTGTTATAGCGTAGCGCAAGTGCGACTGGCATGTTAATAATTTAGATGGTGAAAGTCCATCCATAGCCCTGAAAGGAGGGAATTAGAAGCCAACAGCAAGGGCGTCCGAAGAACCCATAATCGCTACCCAAGAGCGAACAACGGTGATTGTAGGCCAATTACCCACACGACGCCTTGCAAGTTCGTGCGAGATCGATAGAATCCACAGGGCGCTAAATGGCAATACCGGTTATCATAATTCCTCACGTCAATCCGTGCCAATTATGGGAGTGATCCTTGAGTGCTTGGGTCTCATTTTAGTATTGGAAAATACTTTACTGCTTTGAGGTGGCGTGTTGCCGCCCCGGTAATGCTGAATGGTGCCGGCGGTGTGCCCTAAGTGTTAATTCCACACCCATTTGGCCGCGTCTGGCAATGAAGATACGGCCTTAATAGCGCCGCAGTCGATATGTGTTTGCGTGTGCTTTATAAGTGTTTGAAAGTAATTGTCTTCGCCGTTATCGCAGTGGTGTTCAATGCCTACCCATGCGTTGCGACCAGTATTCTTCGCAGTGTATAGCCCGTGGTCGGCAATGTCGATCACTTGGTTCCACGAGAGCAATGCGGGCCTGTCTTTTATAAAGGGAAAGCTGGCAAATCAGATGGAACATGTTCTTGTGATAGTGGTGTCTTGATCAATGGTGAATTTATGCTCGGCAAAGGCAAGACGATTTTTTTCGGCTAGTAAGGGTGCCTGAATTCGACTTTCATGACAGATCACAATTAAAAATTCCTCGCCACCCCTGCGTACTAAATAGTCGTCTTTGTGAATGTGGTTTTTGAGCACGTCGCTAACTTGTGTGAGTACGCTGTCGCCTCTGGCATGACCAGAGGTATCGTTAATTATTTTGAAAATATCGATGTCTAAAATAAAAAATGTAGTATCAGTATCGCTCGGTTCTGGCCGTGTTTTATCCGCCAGCCAATTATTGTAGTGTTTAATCGCATTATTGATGTCAGCGTCTATCATTTTCGGAAGAAAGCGGCGATTTTTGGCCCCTGTGAGTGAGTCGGTAACGCTGATTTACTCAAGCTCTTTGTAGGCTTTTTGGGGATCGCTGTTTTTGCTTGCTAATTCGTGACTCAGTTGCTTTTGAATCTCCAATAAATATGATGTTTGTAGGTGTGTGCGTACTCTGGCTAACACTTCCTGTTGCCGAATAGGTTTGTTGATATAGTCCACGCCGCCGGCGCTAAAGCCCGCCATAAGGCTTTCGGTATCGTTGAGGGCTGTTATAAAAATAACCCGCACATGGCAAAGTTCAGGTATCGATTTTAATCGTCGACACGTTTCAAAGCCGTTGACGCCAGGCATCATCACATCCATTAAGATTATCTG
>JBLHGN010000344.1:0-3533 GCA_047616325.1 Lentisphaeria bacterium | reverse complement strand
GCCTTGCGGATACACCAGGGACGAGCCTCCGCCGGTTGTACACCAACATCGGCATGTCCGCCTATTACGGAAATAGATAGAATGTTGTTTGCCAGGGCAAGTCTGGTATTGGCATTTTTTAACAGCACCATGCCTTCCTCTGCATCGGCTTGGGTGATTTTGGCGTGCGCAGTAAAGTCTATGGAAGCTTTGGCGGCGAGTGCGCGTGAAACTGGAGCGTCTATAAGGCCGTGCTTAAACATGGGGTAGAGTATTCGGCTTGCCATGTCCTCGAGGCACTCCTGGGGAACCCAGCCATTTAAAACCGCTTCCCTGAGCGCGCCGCCGAAGTAGGGCGACTCGTCAAACGAGGCGCCAGATTGCTGGTCCAAACTATTGTTTGCCGTCGGTACGGTTGAGTGAGCCACGCCCCAGTCAGACATAACCCAACCGTTAAAGCCCCAATCTTCTTTCAGTGCTTCATTTGATTTAATCTCTTAGGGTCATATTCCCCGCCCCTTGGGGCGTAAAAATAAAAGTATGTTCGAATGAATGCCCCGCTTTCGAGAGAAACGAGAAAGTCGAGTGTTCAGCGAGAGGGCTTGCCCAGGGGATGTTTATTAGTTGGGCATTTTCACAGGTGTACACGCTGTTTACGCGGTTGTAAAGTCACATCACTGAGCCTGGGTCGCGAATTTCATAAGCCATCTGCAAGGCGAGTAAATCTGACATGTGTGCAGCTGTTTAGTCGATAATAATATTTACATGAAAACGGCAAGTTTCTTAGTCGTTTAGGGTAAAGTGTTTGAGTGTAGAGATAATCCTAAATTAATCAGTTGAATCTACTGCGACCGCCTAACGCACTGAAAATAAAGCGTTTTTCATTTTTTTTAGACTCACCCATAGGGTGACTATGCGATCCTCTCAGAAAAGCAAAAATTTGCGCTATTTTCAGCACCTTAGACGCTCTCGCTACGATCCAACTGATTTATTTAGGTTTATGCCATTGGATTTAATGCCACGAATTTGTTTCCCTACCATAACTCCCGCAAGAAGGGCGCCTTGGCCGGCTTATCCAAAGTTGCACCTGCACGGGGTTCACGGATAAGGTTTACGCCCCTTGTAAGTATTACATTAAATCCATATGAGCGTGCCTCTGAGCCAATTATTTTGCCTCCTGCATACCCCCGTTCGTGGTTCCAGGTGGCGTCTGTGCTCAACCCCGAGGGCAGCACTGTCCGGGCGCTATATTCTGGTCCACCTTGTGGGATGCCACACCAATGCACGCATCGGTCTCCCACAGGTTGGGTATGCCCAGGCGTGCTACACCAAATATAAGCCCAGCCTATTGAGAGATAGGATTCTGTCTGGCGCACGTAGTTATTGTGCCCGGGCATATTTTGCCAAAATACCCGTAGACCATTGGGAGCTCCTCATCGAGTGTCATTTCGGCAAGCACCAAAACTGTTCGTTTTTCGGCTTTCAGCGCGGAATTCATCCAAGCTTTTTTTTGCAGCGGGGCTGCCTTTTTCTGCCGTGTTGGTTGTCTGTGCAGGATTCGGCCAAAGAAGTGGTGATTAGTCCACAAAATAGAACTGAAAACGCCGCAATGTGTATGGGTAATACATTGCTGAATGTCATGTCTAATCCTTGCATTTATTACTGTTTGGCCAAAAAAGCGAATTCTAGCTGCTATTGATCCTAATATCGCTTTGATTAATCGGTGTATTCTTGACCAAAAAAAGTAGTGAGCGATGCCTTAAAAGAAAAAGTGTTTGCCCAATCCACATCAATCTGCGTCAATGGCACAGCCGTGTGCACATTAAAAATACACCCTATTGCCGTCAGTATTCGACAATTGCGTGTGTGTTGATATACTTTTGAAGCTAAGGTATTTGTAATCCTGGTCTGATTCTGTTGCTGAGAAACTAGAACCATCCTACAGTAGGACGATTAATCAGTGTTAATTTTTGCCCGAAATCAGTACAATTTACCCTATCAATTCGGTGGTTTTTCACCGGCAAATACACGAAGTAAGGATAGTTTCATATGTCCACATCAGAAAGAATTTTTGTTGTAGTTGATCCATCTGCTAGTGCACACGCAGCCCTTGGCCGCGTGATTAAAACGGCTATTCAGCATAGTACGCCTCCAGTATTAAAGATTTTTGTGGCTGTCGATGGCGATGCGGTGGACACCCGCTGTGTAAATGAAAATTTATGCCGCGACCAAAGTTGGTTTGATAGTGAAATTAAAGAAGTGATAGCCGCGACCGGTTTAGATTATTCCATTGAGGTATCGTGGTCGCATGAATGGCAAAAATCTATTTTTAAGGCATCTAAACATTTTTCGGCCGATCGCATATATTTGCCTGTTCACTCACGTACAAGCAGCTCGCGCTTTTCTTTTAGTGAGTCTAAGTGGGATTTGTTAAAAACGGCAAACTGCCCGACCGTTCTCATTCAGCCCGGTGCAACGGCTGATCGAAAGGTTATATTGGCCGCGATAAATATGCAGGCTCTCGAAGACGAGCAGCGAGCGCTGAATGCCAGCATTCTGAAATGGGGCCGTGAAGTGGCAGGTATTTACAATGCCGACCTACACGTTATAAATGCCTTTAGAGATTCAATGAACTATCCTGATCGCGGCAAGTTAGCCCGAGAAACAGAATTGAAAGCGGATAAAATTCATGTTGTGCAAGGTTATACCGACGAGGCTGTGTCGAAAACTGCAACGGAATTGAATGCGGATTTGGTTATAATGGGCACCTTAGGTCAAAATGGTATGGAGAGTTCGCGCCGTGGTAATACTGCAGAGCGTGTAATTGCAGCACTTACACAGGATGTTATGGTTGTAAACCACTAAAAGTGAATAATTAGGGGAGGACGCTCCCCATTTTTTCGCGGCCTTATGTGCATTTTTGTTGTTTTGCGGGTTGGATGTTTTATGCTGACAGAAAAAGGTAATATCAAACCTAAATATTTAGCTTATAAGCAGTGTGGGTTTAGAAGCTTCAAGATCACAAAAAATCGAACGCATCAAGGACGAATTAAGTCAAAGATAGATATTAGGTTCTGTATTTGGCTCATAGTTTTTTTTAGTTATTCTTTAATGAGTTATGGTCAGTCACCAGATAAGCAAGCTCCTCTAAATGTGGCCTATATCGGCGATGCTACTGCCCCAGGTTTTTGGGAGGAAACTTATTCCTTTCTGAAAGACGTCGCGGCAGATTTAAATGTAAAAATTATCTATTTTCCCGTAAATAGCCATCGGGAGGCTTTAGATGCATTAAAGTCAGCGGCACTTCTTACCCCAAAGCCCGACTACGCTATTTTTCCTCATTATTTCCACCTTGATGAGCAAATGTTAGCGCTTGCTCAAAAAGAGGCAATACCGTCATTTGTATTTAATAGTGATTTTCATCGAGACAAGAATGTATTATTGGGGGCTCCCCGGGAGAAATACACCCACTGGCTTGGGCATATATTTCCTGACGATCGTGCCGTTGGAATGCAGTTGGCCTCAATGCTTGTCGGCCAAAAAAAGTTACAATC
>JBLHGN010000343.1:0-3558 GCA_047616325.1 Lentisphaeria bacterium | reverse complement strand
TCAATTAATGTTATATTTTCATTCATGCCAGATCCCCGTTTGTAGCGTATAAAATGAAAAACCTGAAAAAATATTATTTTAAATGGCAAGTCCTTTTTTGCTTATTTTCCTGTTGTTTTCGGTTCAATATGCCGGTTCCAGAGGCTTCATTTTTTACATGTAGCATTCCTTTGGAAAAAGCCAAGATATGCGCGTGATGCCCGCTAAAAGAGGAAGCTTGATGTAATGTATTTACCATCGCGTCTTTCAATGGGAACACCGATGTTGATTCGAGCGATCAAATTGGTTGGGGGTTTTGTCAGCTAATACATCAAGTAAGGTGATCGGTTGTAGTGCAGGATTTTCTCCCAATAAAGGCACTAAGTGTTGTTCAAATAGACCATCAAACGGATCTTTGCGCCTACGGTACGGTACGGTACTGTCTGGGCTGTTGCTGTGGTTGATGCTCTCCCTTTTCTATTCGTCTCGCGCTGCGCTCAGAAACCCCTGCTTTTGCAGCTGATTTAACTTGGGAATGTTTTTTTCGATATGACATATATAACTTAACCTGTTGTTGGGTTATGAATGTTCCAGACATATAAATCTCTTGATGATTAAATATGTCTGGAGTGTATCAAAACCGGCCTGGCTAGTTGTGGCCAATCGGCCAGGTTAATTGTCGTCTAATATTTAGATAATTATTTTTTTTGTGCAAGGGTTGTTGTTCTATAGAGCGTTGTTGTATTTTATTATAGCTCGCTATGCTCTTATGAATAGTGAATCATGTCTGTATTCTATTTTCTGTGTCTCATTATTTTTTTTGATTCAGAAACACTAACAAATAGACTAAATTTTCCAAATACACCCCGAGTAAGATGTTTTTTATCGTTACAATAAAATTGATAAAGTCACCGATTAGTGCCCCAAAACCATATTGATCGAAGCAGCTATAAACTCCATTTTTTGTCATAAATTATTATTTAGGCTTACTTATGAAAACAACTTTCTACGTTTTTGTCATATATGATGAGACTGAATAGAGCAGTGGAGAACCAGTTGATCATGAGGTGGCAGCATTATATAAATTTGTGGATATTTGTAAGTTTAAACTAAAATATCTATTGGTTGAAAGTGGCGCAATTCAATGCAATTTGTCGTTTTTTTTATGCTCGCCTGCGCTGTAGTTCGATCAACAATTAATCCCCAGCCCGCTAGCGAACAGATTACTTTTTCAAACACAGGTGTGTGCATTTTTACTTCTGATGAGCTTAATGAGGGCCAGTTCCTCATAGCCCAGAGTTTTGACGCCGGTCACTATTCTGGTTTTTAGGGAGAGATTCTAGTTGATTTGTGACTCCCTATAACAGGCGCAAGGCAGGCTGGTGTTAGGAGGCGGTAAGTGTGTAAGCGCTAGTTGGGCTGGAGTGACTGCACCTGTGTTATACGCAGCCCTTATTGAGGAGTTCGCAATGATTGTAAGGCTATTAATGGCATTAGTGTTAGTATTGTCGCTGTCTGTCGGCTCTGTGCTTGCTGCCGAGCAATAGCAAACGCACGAAAAGCACAAATAGTAGACCAAGACCAATACATGGAAAGTAAGCAAGAGCAAATATACGGACGCCAATTGATGACACGTCAGGAACGTGACGAGTATCGCGTCAAAATGCGTTCCGCAGAAACCGCTGAACAGCGCGAGAAAATACGCAGAGAACATCACGAGGCGATGAAAGAGCGCGCTATAATGCAAGGTGTGAATTTGCCAGATGAGCCTCCGATTAGGGATGGCGGTATGGGTATCGGCCCCGGTGGCGGTAAAAAGCGAAATGTAGACCGAGCCCCCGGCAGTGGCAAAGGTCGTTATTGAAGTAAACCAATGTAAGGTGCTAGGGCGAACGTTGCCAATAACGTTTCAGCTATAAGTGGCATGCATTCTAGTGGTTGGCTGAATTTCGCCCAGAGCAAAACAGCTTTAAAGGAGTTGATCTTATGCTCTTGGTCAACGTGTGAGTCTATTGCCAAGGCGTTGTATTTCTAATGATTTAACGTTCTTTCTATGAATGGTAGAGCTGTGGAATCCAAAATATTTCTGCCTGCGCTTATGAAATGATAAAAGCGAGCGCTAAAGCAAATATACAATCAAGTACTAAACTCAATATATACCCAATATAAAACCAAAGATAAAACTAAAAGAGACTTACCAAAACGTGGATAAAGAATATATAAAACAACGAATAGTCGCCTTTGCCGGCATGGAAGTAGACCCCTCTAACGACGCTCAGGTACAAGACATGTTGAAAAGAAAATTCAATATACTGCTGCCACAGCGAACTTCGTTTGAAGCGTCTCTGTCTTCCGCAATTAGTGATAACGAGATTATTAGTTTGCTTATTCAATATCGAGAGTCGGTGAAAGTAAAAGAGGTTCGCCATCCCAACGCATTGAACGACCGAAATTATTAATCGGCATTTTGGTAGGGCACTTAATCGAGCGTCACGGAAGCCTGCCGCTACTTGAACAACTGAAGTCTCAGATTAAGTCGAGACAAATACATTTGGTGGGTTCAAATTGGATTTAAGCAACGAATCGAGTTTCTATAAATTTATTGGCTTCGAAATATTTAAGCGACTTTGGATGTTTCAGAAAAACGGGCTTCATAATCTACAAGCGACATAGGTTTTCCTTTATGAATATATTGTGTCAGGCTTACCTTCAGGAAATGCCAGAAAGAGACTTTGCGTAAAAAATAGGTCGTGGTAATGGATTGTGTAATGCATAGGCAGGCTCACCCTTTACCGATTTACTGCCACCCTACACCTTGCGTTTGAGTACACCTTTTTTAATGATGTATTCACCATAATTGTTGTGATGCTCGCCAGCACTATGCTCCACAAAGGTTAAGATGTGGTTTTCTTGCCGGCGAATCTTTGTAAACGACCTCTTAACCCCATTATTCTAATCACCGTCTAAATCTGTCAGCGTACGCACTCCATAAATCCATAGGAGTGCCCAATGAAAAAAGAAGTCTGGCAGGCCCACGTCGATGCCTACAACAGCTGTAAAAAAAGCGTTACAACCTACGCCAGCCAACACGGTTTGGTTTACAGCCAAATGCTCTACTGGACTCGGAAGTTAAGTAATGAGCCCCCAAAAGCCGATGAACCAAAACCTAAAATCAAGCCTAAATCTGAGTTTTTTGCGGTCGAGGTTATGGGGTCTACATCGATACCGAGTGTTTTAAGTGTTCTAGAATTCCCTGGCAGCATCAAGCTTCAAATCCATAATGTTGAGTTGCTTAGCGGCATCCCTAATCTTTGGACTGGCAAGCCATAAGTCATGCTGCCATTTAACACTAAGGAACGTGCATAAAATAACGTCCGGAATTCACGAAGTGACCGGTCTCACTTTATAATTTAATTTCCCCAATACCTGATCAAAAACAATCGTCCCGGTGACGTAAATTTCCTTACACGCCTTTTTTCCTGTTTCGTAAACTTTATCGATGATATTCGCAGTCACCTTTAGCCCTTGTTCCGTATGCGTATTTCCAATCAGCTCCCTGACAAGCTCATGATTTTTAAA
>JBLHGN010000342.1:0-3585 GCA_047616325.1 Lentisphaeria bacterium | reverse complement strand
GATTACGTGCTACTTTTTCACATTCAATAGGTCTAAGCAAATCGCGACGAGGAGTTAACGGTGGAGGAAATTGTTTTTGCTGGGGGCATATTGATGTTGCCTATAATTTTGTGTTCCATCGCAGTGATTGCCATATCAATCGAACGTTACTGGACTCTTAATCCAGCAAAAATCGCACCTAAGACCCAGTTGGGGCAGGTGTGGAGCTGGATTCGCAGTAATGAATTGGATAGCGAGCGACTAAAGAAGTTGCGCCGCTCATCTCAACTGGGTCGAATATTGGCGGCCGGTTTAAGCAATTCTCGCCACGGGCGCGATGTAATGAAAGACAGTATTGAAGAGGCCGCCAATCAAGTAGTGCACGATATGGAGCGCTTCCTTGGTGCACTGGGCACAATAGCCGCTGTTTCACCGCTTTTGGGTTTGCTGGGTACCGTTATAGGTATGATTCAGGTATTTAATGTGCTCAATCTTGAGGGTGCCAGCAATGCCGCAGCGCTTTCCGGAGGTATTTCTAAAGCCCTGATAACCACTGCGGCTGGCTTGTGTGTTGCAATTCCCGCCATGATATCGCACCGATTTTTTGTTCGTCGGGTCGATTCGCTGGTGGTCACCATGGAGCAGGAGGCAGTCAAGTTGGTAGATGCCTTGCATAGCGATCGCCGTGTGGATTTAAAGGAAGTTTAAGCCATGGCCATGCAGTTTAAACGTCAAGTTACGGCGGAGGAGGGTGTTAATCTTACCCCTTTAATCGATGTGGTTTTTCTTTTGTTAATTTTCTTTATGGTGACCACTACCTTCACTAAAGAGAGCCATTTGGAGATTGACCTGCCCGAATCAAGTGGCGAACCACTGCCTGAACCCACGAAAAAAGTTGAGGTTGTTGTGGATGCCAGTGGTGGTTTTGCGGTTAACGGCCGCCAATTGGTTAATAATCAAATGGAGACCCTGCGCCGGGCTCTGGAAGAAGTGTCTGAGGGCAACGTAAAAGTACCCTTTATCATAACCGGTGACGCTAAAACCTCTTATCAATCCATCATTTCTTTGATGGACGTAGCCAGTCAGCTCGGCTTTGTAAATATAAGTATGACCACCCGCAATATGAGCGACCAAGAGTCGCCCTAGCCTTGAACCCGCTCTCTAAACTGACATCTTTTGTGGAAAAACGCTGGTACGGCAAAGCCGGCGTTTTAGTGCTGTTGGCGCCTCTCGAGTACTTATTTAAACTTATTGCTAGTCGCAGAAAACAGCGACTCTTACGCAGACAGGTTCGGGCATCCGTACCGGTAATAGTGGTGGGCAACCTCACGGTGGGCGGCACGGGGAAAACCCCCACTATCATTGCACTTGTCGAATTTTTTCAATCTAAAGGCCTTAATCCAGCGGTAATCTCTCGCGGCTATGGAAGGCAGTTAAAGCAAACGGAAGACGCTCTACAGCATGTCACGCGAGCATCAAAGGTTGAGGCTGTGGGCGACGAACCTCTGTTGATTTTTGAAAGCACTGGCTGTGAGGTAGTGGTGTCGACTGATCGCTTGGCCGCCATTACCTATATCGAACAAAACACCGCTTGTGACTTAGTGCTTGCCGACGATGGGCTGCAACACTACCAAATGGGGCGAGATAAGGAGATTGTGGTGATCGATCGTTCTCGATTATTTGGCAACGAGCACTTGCTGCCGGTTGGCCCCCTGCGAGAGCCTCTTTCACGTTTGCAGTCGGTCGATTGGGTGTTGCTGGTGGGGGATGTGCCCGTTGGCGAGAACACGTATAATGGCGATGGCGAAACTCTTAGGGTTTTAGCGCAATCATCAAAAATTACTTACCTCGCTGAGATCCGCCCCGTTGGGCTAACCCAGATAAGCACGGGAATTACCTTTTCGCTGGATGCCTTGCTAAATTGGCGTAAAATAATGGCGGTGGCAGGGCTTGGAAATCCTCACAAATTTTTTAATTTGCTTAGGCAAGTTATTGAATTTAAAGAACTAAATTTATATGGAAAAGTATTCCAGCTGCGGGAAAAAACCTTTGCCGACCACCACCCTTATTCGATAGCGGATTTTGATAGTGAAGCCGATGAAGTAGTGGTAATGACGTCCAAAGATGCCGTTAAATGTAGGCGTTTTGCCAAAGACAGCTGGTATCAGCTGGATATAAAGATGGTATTGGCCCCAGAGTTTTTAGCGCAAGTTTTAGATAGTATTCACCCCAACAGCACTCAACATTCAAACGATCAAACAGAGAATCAGTCTCCATGAGCTTTACAGTAGTAATTCCAGCGCGTTATGCATCGCAGCGACTACCAGGAAAGCCGTTAGCTGATATTGCCGGCAAACCGATGATTGAACATGTCTATCGCTGTGCACAAAAGAGCGATGCCGATAGAGTGGTAGTGGCTACCGATGATCAGCGCGTGGTTGACGCCGTAAAAGGTTTTGGTGGCCAAGTGTGCATGACGTCCAACAAACACGAATCGGGCACCGACAGGCTCGAGGAGGTGGCGCGTTTGCTCTCAATGAAAGAGGATGACATTATTGTCAATGTTCAGGGCGATGAGCCGCTGTTACCTGCCAGTGTTATTAAGCAGGTTGCCTTCAATCTAATTGAGCATCCGACGGCCAGTGCGGCAACATTGGCGGAATCCATAGAGTCAATTGAAACGGTTTTTGATCCCAACGCAGTCAAAGTTGTATGCGACACGCAAGGCTTTGCGCTTTATTTTTCGCGTGCGAGCATTCCCTGGTCGCGTGACAGCTTTACCGGTGCCACACCAGTATTGCCAGCGGACAATCAAATTCTGCGCCATATAGGTATTTACGCTTATCGTGTAAAGCTATTGCATCAGTTTGTAGCGTGGCCGGTGAGCCAGCTTGAAAAATGTGAAAAGCTTGAGCAGCTGCGCATACTGTCTAACGGGCACAAAATTCATGTAGCAACAGCCTGCGAGGCGGTGCCTGGTGGCGTCGACACACTCGAAGACCTAAATCGAATCAATGCATTGATAAATGCCGACTAATATATAAGCCCTATGAAACCTACTCGCGTTTTGTTCGTATGTCTTGGCAATATTTGTCGTTCGCCCACCGCTCACGGCGTGTTTGAACATATGGTGAGTCAGGAAGGGCTCTCGCATGTTATCAATACCGATTCTGCCGGCACGGCTCATTGGCATGAAGGTAAGGCGCCCGATTCGCGTACGGTAGCGGCGGCCAAGCGCAGAGGCTACGACCTTTCGCACCTTCGAGGCAGGCAGTGTAAAGCTGAAGACTTTGCCGGTTTTGATTACATTTTGGCCATGGATAACCATAATTTAAGCGAATTGGAGCAGCTTTCTCCACTACAGTATCCAGGCCATCTTGGTTTGTTTCTCGAGTTTGCGACCCAAGCACAGGTGCGCGAGGTTCCCGATCCCTACTATGGCGGTAGTGATGGGTTTAATTATGTGGTAGATCTTGTTGAAGATGCTTGTCGAGGTTTGTTGGGTTACATCAGAAAAACCTCCGCAAGCTAATTTGTCGCGACGCCTCATCTCTAGGTAATCGCTTTCGGCAATAGTTTTAGGTAATAGTTTTAGGTAATAGTTTT
>JBLHGN010000341.1:0-3598 GCA_047616325.1 Lentisphaeria bacterium | reverse complement strand
GGCATGCATCGCTCGGTTTACATATGTGAACGCCTGGCAGCACGACTTAAAAGAGATTTTAAAAATGTCCAAGCGCGCCATAGACAGCTGAGCAAATAGCCGTACTCAGCGCCACCAAGAAACACCAGAATAGTGTAGCCGTAATCGCTGAGGTTTAGCTTAACCGTATAACGTCGCTTCGCGCTGACGAACCAGGAAACGCCGACAATGGCCGAAAAAAATATAGACATAATAAACAAACTTGGTCTGCATGCCCGCGCTGCGACAAAGTTTGCCAACATAGCAAACAGATTCGGCAGCGCTATTAAGGTAACCTACGAGGGTAAAAGCATAGATGGCAAAAGTATCATGGCACTTATGTTATTGGCTGCGGCCAAGGGAAGTAACATTACCATCACTACTGAAGGTAAGGATGAACTCGAAGCGCTTGATGCCTTGCTCACTCTAATTAGCAATCGTTTTGACGAGGAAGAATAGGCGCTCGACTATTTCTTAAATTACACGCTCATTTAATAACCTTAGCCAGACACACCTTCACACTGAGGAACCACGTTCCGGAAACTTCAATACATGCATCAGGCAAGCGACGAGACAAAAGGCCAATACCAGCTGGCAAAAGTGCAGGCTCTGCTCGGCAGCGGAACCATGTACCAGCTAGAAAAAATGATCAACAGCCTCCGTCCTGTAGAAATCGCACGTCTGCTGCAGTCGTCACCGCCACCATCGCGCTCCGTTATTTGGGACTTGGTAGACAGAGAATTTGCCGGTGAAGTACTCGAAGAACTGCCCGAGGACATTCAAGCAATCTTCATCCGCGACATGGATGCGGAGCAGTTACTTGAGATTACCGAGGGCCTAGATACCGATGACGTCGCAGATATATTGCAGCAACTGCCCGAACAGGTAACCCTGGAAGTTTTGGCAGCGATGAGCGACCAAGATCGTGTACGCGTTGAAAAGATTCTAGCTTACGAGGAAGACACCGCAGGCGGCCTAACCAACCCAGACACAATAACAGTGCGACCGCGCTATACACTGGAAGTGGTGTTGAGATATTTGCGTCGCCACAGCGAATTACCGCCATCCACCGACAACCTTATTGTGGTAAACCGTAAAGACCAATACCTTGGCCTTCTGCCCCTGTCGAAGTTACTGACCAGTGACCCCAACGTTACAGTGCGCGACGTTATGGTCACAGAAACAAACGCCATACCTGCCGACATGCACGAAGCCGAAGTGGCTAAACTATTCGAACAACACGACTTAATTTCCGCACCCGTAGTAGATGCTCAAGGCAAGCTGATAGGACGCATCACTATCGATGACGTGGTTGACGTTATCCGAGAAGGCGCCGACCACTCACTGATGAGCTTGGCCGGCCTGAACGAAGAAGAAGACACCTTCGCTACGGTAGTGCGAACCATACCGCGCCGAGCGGTTTGGCTGGGAGTGAATCTGCTTACCGCAATTCTCGCTTCGTCGGTGATCAATATTTTTCAAGATACCATCGAGAAAGTGGTGGCTCTCGCCGTGCTGATGCCGATTGTTGCGAGTATGGGAGGCGTGGCTGGATCACAAACACTCACTGTGGTTATTCGCGGAATGGCTGTTGGCCACATAGGTGTAAACAACCTAAAATGGTTAATATCCCGCGAAGTGCGCGTAGGTTTTATCAATGGCTGCTTGTGGGCCGCAGTTATGGGTGGCGTGGCGTCGCTGTGGTTTAACGACCCTATAATTGCCGTAATTATCGCTTCTGCAATGCTAATAAACCTAGTCGCCGCGGCACTTGCCGGTGCAATTCTTCCGGTAGCGCTAAAACAAATGAAAATTGACCCGGCCCTGGCAGGCGGGGTTACCCTCACCACCATCACTGATGTTATCGGTTTTCTTGCCTTTTTGGGCTTGGCCACCTATTTCTATACCTAAGCCGGTGCTTAATACACGCCTAAGCGCAGTCTAACCCGTATTTGGAGGTTCGCTTAAAAGCCACTTCGAATTCCTATTCTCACGATGCACCACAGTTGAATTGACCATGAATCATCAAGATAACCCGCTAGATGAAGAGCTAGATCAGGTTAAAAGCAAGACTAAAATCAAACAAGAAATGCAGAATTTACAGGATCTTGGCACAGCCATAACCCTGCTAAAACCCTCTTTGCAGGCCAGAATACCACTGAGTGATGAATTGCGCGACGCCATTGAAGAGGCTCCGAGAATCACGCAGAAAAGTGCCCGTAAACGTCATTACCAGTTTATTGGCAAGCTTATGAGAAATGCCGATTTTGAAGCGATAACTTTAGCCTACGAGTCCATCCAAGAAGACAATCACCGCGCCGCTCGCCAACTTCATCTCATTGAACGCTGGCGAGACAGGCTGTTAAGCGAGAGTAGCAACGAACAAAACTCGACCGCTGTAAGTGAGTTTTTCACCGAATACCCGCAGTGTGACAAACAGCTCGTTCGCCAACTGATTCGCTCGGCGCAAAGAGAAAACCAACAAAAAAAAGCGCCCACCAGCGCACGTAAATTGTTCAAATTAGTTAGAGACACCGTCTCCGCTCCAGAGCAAAGCGACGACTAGACAATCACCACTCAGCAGCCACGGCTGTTAGACTTCAGTTAGGGCTCATTAGGGCCAGTTATAGTGCCCAAAGGGTCTGACTGCCCTTTGGGAATAAAATCTAATGCCAGGGAATTGATGCAATAGCGCAAGCGTGTAGGTTTGGGGCCGTCGTCAAATACGTGCCCCAAATGCTCGCCGCACTTGGACTGAATTTCCACACGCTTCATCCCCCAGCGACGGTCCTCTTTCAATATCACATTGTCTTTATCAAATACGTCCCAGAAGCTTGGCCAGCCAGTACCCGATTTAAACTTGTGGTTCGACTTAAATACCGGTATGCGGCAACCAGCGGAAACAAACACACCCTCGCGTTTTTCGTTTAGAAGTGCGCCACTAAATGCGCGTTCGGTGCCCTCCTGCCACATAATCTCGAAAGCGTCTTCAGATAAAAGCTGTTGCCATACCGACTCGGGAATCGCATCTAGATGTTCGCCCGATTTTATCCACTGCTGAGCCTGCGCGGAGCTAGTGTCTTGGTTTAAGATGCCATGTGCTTGAGCATCTGGAAGCGTTTGACTTTCTAAGCCCCGCAGCGTCTGCCCAGCCGTGCTTTGCATGCCCCAAAAAATAGTCACGCCTAGCACTATTAATGCTGAAAAAATAAATGTCGATTTTAAATTCACGTACCGCATAAGTCTTGCTCTACCTAATTTTTGAGAGTTTTGCCAACCAAGGGCTTAACAAGACTATATGTTTCATTAAAAGTTAATGTATGTCTTTTTTATCAATTTTTTATCACTTGATACGATACCTCTATGCATTTGGACTCATCGACACAATACGCAGTACCCAGAGTTAACACCTACATGGGCGAGATTGCCTTAATCTGAAAGCTAAAATCGTCACTCGGAACGATGGGCGCCAAACTTCAAATAAATAGCCAGCTGCGCTAGCGTTGCCTTTTGGCCTCAGACGGCAGATGCTTGAGCCGACATATTAATCCGCCGGCATAATATTAAAGACGTCGATGAC
>JBLHGN010000340.1:0-3604 GCA_047616325.1 Lentisphaeria bacterium | reverse complement strand
TCCACCCTATCCAGTGATCCCGTGCGGCACATTTTAAGGCTGCCGCTGAAAAGCTAATCAGTCCCACCCACTGCTCTTCATAGATCGCCACGTACCAGAGAGTCTCACCAATCTTTGGGATACCGCCCAAATAGTGATGTTCTTCCATGAGTTGCTGGTATTGAGGCTCTTCTTTTTTAGAGATGCGCCTCACTGATAGCTGTTTTAGCTGCATGGCGCGTACGTTCTTACTCTCAATGTGAAATATGACTATACATGCGTACGCTATATTTGTCCAGCGCAGGGGGAGAATGCTAGACGAGGTATAGCTTTGCTAGTAAGAACGAATGCGCCCTGCCACGGTTCCGCTAATAGTGCCCGCTTCCAGTGAAGTTTACGATACGTACGGTAGAGCGTAGTTTGTAGTCGCCGTTGCCCTCTTGGTGCACTGATTTTCTCAGGTCGAAGTCGAGCGTGAAATCGCTAACAGTACCCTGAGCGATGGTAAAGCCCCTGTTGAGTTTCAAGCCGGTTTGCGCACTGCTGGGAATTTCCAGTGGGTATTGCAGGCCGTCGATCTCGATGTAAGAAGCAGACTCATTCACCGCCAAGCGCATCCAGTTATATTCGCCGGCCGCTAGGGTATAGTTATCTGGCAATAGGGCACGCGTTTCGCCTTGGTATTGCAGTAGGTCCAGAGTGAAGGGTTCGTCTAGCACAATCACAATTTTACTGCCTTCCTGCGGTTTTAGCGTTATTCCGCTACCACGGCGCTGGCGTTGTCCACGGGTGCGTCGGTAATGCCGATGGAAAGCTGACCTTGTCCTTCCGGCGACGAAATCTCGTCAAAACCACCGCCTCCGCAAGCGGCGCAAAGAAGCGTGAATAGTGCGATAAATAACTTGTGTGTCATGGCTTACCTCGTATTTCGAAAGCAATGGTGCAAAGCAAAAAGTGACGCTTACCAGATTTTACAATTTAGTTTTTTAGTTGTTCGTTTTTTGTCGAAATCGACGATAGGCGCCAAGGTTGCGGTATTTGCCCATGGCTATGAAATTACCAATGAGAATACAAAATAGGCCCAGCAAACCTTCAAGGGTCCAGTGATAATTTTCAAAAAAGGTGGAGATTATCATGGCGATAACGGGGTACACCAAGGAGACATAACCCGCTTTGTCTGGGCCGATTTTTCCCAGTAGGGTTAGAAAGGCGCCAAACGCCAATACCGAGCCAAAGAGGGCTAAATAGACGAGTGAACCGACGTAGGTGAGGCTGTATTCAAAGTGGAATTCTCTGCCGGAAATAAGGGCGACAATAGCCAAAAAACCAGCCGCGTAGCCCATGCCCAAGGCGTTTGCCTGAATCACCGGAACGTTTAAGCGCTGCGTTTTGGCGGATACGATACCGCCCAGTGATGCGATCATTGAGCCACATAAAATCAGACCGACACCCTGCCACGTTTTATGCACGCTGTCGTTAAAACTTAGCTCTGGCAGAAATATAAGAACAACACCAAACACGCCGATAGTTGCACCGACTATAACCTCTTTACGAATGGCATCTTTAAGAAAAATGCGCGCAAAAATCACACTAAAATACACGATACTTGTACTTAGTATCGCCGCGAGAGCGCTGGGTATTTTGGTGACGCCGTAGTAGGTTAACCAGTAATTAAACCCGAATAATAAAATGCCTTGCAGAAAAATTAATCTGTGCACTTGCGCGCTGTAACGAAACCTTTTACCTCTGATAAAACAGTAGGTAAATAATATAAGACTAGCCAGAGAAAAGCGGTAGACCACCGAGACCATTGGTTCTACGGTGCCCAGCTGATAGGTGATCATTATCCATGTGGAACCCCAAATAAGGACTGAGGTTAAGAACAAACTTATATTATTCATCGATATTTTCGCTCTCAAATTCCATGTACGTCACGCCAAAAAATGAAAATGGAGCACTCAAATTGGTATTGAGTGCCCCATTTTAAAAAATAAATTACGTGTCGGTGGCGATGATAGCTGTGTTATCAGCTCATCATTGCCACGAACACGCCTAAATTAATATTCAGCGCTGTGATATACCCGTTGCACGTCTTCCAGTTCGTCGAGCATATCAAGAAATTTTTCAAACATCGGAATGTCATCGCCAGAAATGGGATTTGTGGTCTGCGGTAAAAATTGGATTTCGTCCACCTCGAGCTCTGTGTCTTCCAATACATTTAACAGCACACTTTTGGCTTTGCCGTATTCTGTGTGGGGCGTAAATACGGTGATATTGCCATTTTCACACTCTACATCGGTAACGTCGACATCTTCTTCGATCAAGGCTTCCAATATTACTTCGTCGTCATCGCCGGGAAAAACAAAAATCGCACAGTGGTCAAACATGTGCATGACTGTGCCTTGGCTACCAATTTTGCTTTTGGTTTTGTTGAAGCAGACGCGCACGTCGCCGTAGGTTCGATTGGGGTTGTCGGTCAGGCAGTCCACAATCACCATGCAATTGCCGGGGCCATAGCCCTCGTAACGGGCCGTGGAAAAATCTTCCCCGCCAGTGCCATTAGCTTTGTCTAGGGCTTTTTGTATCACGTGGCTTGGCACTTGGTCTTTTTTTGCACGATCTAGTAGGCTGCGAAGCGATAGATTTCCGGATGGGTCGGCACCACCTGCTTTGGCGCAGGCATAGATTTCGCGGCTGTATTTACTGTAGACCTTGGCGTTTTGATCCGAGGTCTTGGCCATGGACTCTTTGCGGTTTTGGAAAGCTCTTCCCATTATGTAGTCTCTGTCTGCTGTAAAAAGGGGCTATTCTAATAAGAATCTGCGGCGTAGGGAAATAAACTTGAGTTTAATGTCTGTGAGTCCATATTTCCCTTACTGGTGGTATGCCAGCAAAGAGACTGTCTGGTATGCAGTGCTGTATGTGTAGAGTGAGTGCAGGCGGGCCCTAACTATGAAGCGATGGTGTTTTTTACGGCTGTATGTCTCGTCCAGCAGCCAATCATGGCCGTTAAACAATATCTCTACGTTCTCAAGGCAGAGACCGATCTTGCAGCCTTTGACGGGAGATCGTCAGCCGCTCAACTTCTTCGGGTAGGTAAATGTAAGCGGAATCACTGCCGGCTCTCCCTATTGCTGCTCGGTTTTAATACTTGGCTGCATCTGGAGCATTAAAAATTATCGATCTAAATTGGTTTCACGGCTCACCTCTGGCCCAATGTATATCCACATTATCAGAAGGTTTTAGCTATGGTGGGGTTTCTTTTTCTGCCTGCGTTAAAAGGTATTCGAAACCGCGTTGGCCAGTATTCTTATTTGTTTGTATAAAATAAAACGTAATAAATATTTCCGTTATGGTTTGCACAGCATGACCATCGTACTGAGTGTAGCTGGCGCAAAATAAATTTTCGTTTTGACCCTTTTAATCGCCCCCCTAAATTCAACTCGTAAGTGCAATTTTTTGGCAGTGGCCAACTGGTATACTCCACGCCACTTTCTTGCCAAAGGAAATTGCTAATGAACTATACACAGTTGACCGAAATAGAACGATACCAGACCCAGTCATTTTTGAAAGCAGGATATACACAAAAAAAGGTTGCACAAGAGCTTGGCCGCCACCCTTCAAC
>JBLHGN010000339.1:0-3614 GCA_047616325.1 Lentisphaeria bacterium | reverse complement strand
TAGTCACTGCCTATTCAGACCAAGACTTCAATACAGAAACTTACAAAACGACCTTTCGATGTCATTTATATATGTGCTTTTTTGGACAAAGATATTTTCAGTGATAATAGCTAGTCCGCCAATTCCTTCCACTGCTTCTTCAGCTGTTCAACCTCTACTTGCAACATCTCAACCCGACTCTCCAGGGCCTCAATTCTCGAATTACTATCATTATCGCGCGTCATATTTATAACAGAGGCGCTCTCGGCTGCCGGAACAATTTTTCTCACATCACCATTCAAACTAGAGAGGTCACTTATCGGCCCACAAAACAAATGCATATAGCGTGAATCACGCTTACCTGTCTCTCTTTCTAGCTTCATAATAAAAGGACCATCCGGCCTCGCCATCAACTTATGCAACACATTTTCTACTTCAGTCACATCAACAAATTCACGCAAACGAGTAGTGCGTGTACGCAACTCCCCAGGAGTTTGCGGCCCACGTAATAACATGACACAGACTAAAGCCAATTCTTTAGGATTTAAGTGCAGCTCGCTAAATTCCGTATTGCAGAAACGATGTTTATATTTTGTCACTCGGCTTCCGAAGATCACATTGTTGATTAGCTTTTTACCGATAAGCTCCTGTGCAATCTTACTCACCTCAGCTTCTTCGAGATACATTACTGGCTCGCGGTTGCTTTTTTGGTTGCATGCCAAAGTCAAGGCGTTGAGAGAAAGTGGATACTGCTCGGGAGTAGTAAGTTCTTTTTCAAGAAGCGCTCCTATCAATCGCGCTTCGTTCTGCATTAGTTCTACCATAAATTGGCTCTTTTGGTGGATCAGTCTTTAATAACAATACATTCCATTCATTCCATTGAGCAAAACTTCTGAAGATGTGGCCCCATATGCGTGGTTATCACTATAAATAAAAAACACCCTACCGAAAAGCCTATAGGTGCTGGTCAACGACCAACAATACGAATATGACACCAAAATCAACGAGATATACCTTATTTACACGTATTTACGAGAGAAAGTTTGGACTCTATGGCTATACTGGTTATATAACTCGTACGAATGGACCAATATGGCAGACAACAACACACACACCTCTAAAGCGACCTCAGAGGGGAGGCCAATGCTGCCTGCCGGACTGGAGCTTGTCTTTGATGAGTCGGCAAATCGGGTAACAGCGACTCTCAAGCACAAACTAAACGAAAGCGGACTTGACAGACAACAATTGAGAGCCTTAATTGACAACCAAGGCTATGGTCCAGCTGCGCTAAACGACAAACTTCTTGATAGCCTGGCTATCAAAATCGCTAAAGGTGACACTGGATCCATTGAATTGGGAAGCATAAAACACACAAGACTGGACATTGAGATAGAACCAAGCAAAAAGGAATTGATAGCGAAGCTAAGCGACTCAGATAGCCTCATACCAAATGACGCTTCAAAAATAAGGAGCACGCTTCAAACAATTGAATTTAGTGCTTACAGCGTGCCAGACAAAACCGTTAAACATCTAGTTAAAAAAATCAATTTAAATGAACGCGGAACCGTCACTTTGGCTACACCGCCCATCACCGTTGTAATTCGTTTAAACTATGACCCTTCCTCTAGAACACTGAGTGCAGTACTTGAAAAATCCGAGATACCCGCTGAGCACTCATCTTCATCTTTAAAAAAAATGGTTTGCGATGCAGGTTTTGACAACTATGGCATCAAAAGTCATATAATGTCAGACCTGCTTCAAAAATGCCAGCGAAAGCAATTTGGCGCATTTCCCATAGGGAAAAAACCCGAATACACAAAAGTGAATTTTTTTTTCGACGAGGCGTCATCTATCATACATGCCGACCTACTTTCCAGCGAAGATGAAACCCTAAACAGCCGATCATCAATTCAAGATAGTCTAAAGGCATTGAGTTATGACGACTTCTTTTTTAAGCCGAACGTTCTAGATAAACTATTACGCCAAGCAAACAAAAACGAGCGCGGTCGATTCGCAATAGGCGAAAAGAAAGATGCTCAAATCAAAATAGAGTGTGACGATGAGTACATGACGGCCTTCATCAGCGTTTCTCCTCCCTTCGGCGGCCGGGATCTAGACGAAAATCTATTGAATATTGAACTTGCCAATGCCGGCATTGAACGAGCACGCTGCAACGAAGAAGTCATAGCCCATATTTTAAAAGAAAAAACAGCAACTCAGGAGGCATTTGCCTCGGGGTCTGAACCGAAAAACGGAGAAGGTACTGTATTCAAGGCCTTAGTCAGTGAAGTGGAACATATTAAGCCCAAGGAAAACAAAAAAGGCAAAATTAATTTTCGTGAAACATTCAATTTCACAGAAGTGGTCACTGGAACGCCTCTGATGCGACGTTATCCGGCTAAACCAGGCATTAACGGACAAAATGTTAAAGGCCAAGTTATACCCTCAGTAGATTGTATAAATATTCCCTATAACGATAATCTAGAGGGTTCTCGATTTAGCGAAAACGATCCAGAATTGCTATTAGCCGATGCAAAGGGTCACCCAGTAATTTTAAAAGACGGCGTTCGCGTTGATAAGACAATTATTGTCAACAATGTCGATATGAACACCGGCAATATTGCTTACGACGGCTCAGTCATGGTCAAAGGCGAGATAATGCCAGGCATGAAGGTAAAAGTGACAGGCGATATCGTTGTGCAAGGCGTTGTTAGCAAGGCATCCCTGTTCGCTAAAAACAACATCACGGTTCACTGCGGCATCATTGGCTCAGACCCATCAAAAGATGACCAAGATTCACCGCCAAGCGCCATCAAGGCTGGCGGAAATATTACAGCCCAATATGTTACACAGTCAAAGCTAAGCGCAGGGAATAATATTGAAGTAAAAGAATACATCAGTCATAGCGCTAGCGAAGCTAAAAATATGATCTTAGTGGGAGCCGAAGGCGGCAAGGGCAGAATTTTTGGAGGCACCTGTCACGCGCAAACTGGCATTCAGGCCAATTCATTAGGCGCCGAAGGTGGCATTAAAACCTTTGTTAGTGCCGGGGCGCCACATCATCAACAAAAGCAATTTGATAAGCTAGAAAAGTCGCGCCAAAATCGAGTCACCCAAGCAGATCAACTCAAAGTATTACAAGCAAAATTTAAAGCATCAATAACTAGAAACCCACATGACATAGATGCATTAAAAAACTTGAAAACAATAGAAAAATTACTTAAAGGTATCTCCCAGGAAATAGAAAAAATGGAGGGTGCAACTTCACAGTTAGGAACGTTTTTTAACGAAGCCAAAAAAGCAGCTATTGTCGTAAAAAAAAACGCTTACCCCAATGTCACCTTATCCATAAATGGAGCAGAATTTAACATTCGCCAAGAATCAAAAGGCGGTATTTTCATAAAAGAAGGCGCAGATATTCGTTGGACTAATTAGTACCCATCCATAAATAAGGCTCTACTGCGGTGCATTTTAAACGGCCATCTTCTCATCATTAGATGTAGTTGTTTGTAAGCGACCTCTTAACCCCATTATTCTAATCACCGCCTAAATCTGTCAGCGTACGCACTCCATAAATCCATAGGAGTGCCCAATGAAAAAAGAAGCCTGGCAGGCCCACGTCGATGCCTACAATA
>JBLHGN010000338.1:0-3622 GCA_047616325.1 Lentisphaeria bacterium | reverse complement strand
CGTAAATATTGGCTCTTTTATTCCAAAAAAGAGTGGTGTGGCTAGTGCCCGTCCAGAAACCACCGTCATTACCGCGCAGGCGGGAACCCATCTTCCTCAAAACCGCGAAAGACCTGGGTCCCCGCATCCGCGAGGATGACGGTTTCTTCAAAAACATTTGTTTCTGGACCGGCACTAGCTAGTCAAAGTTTGTTTGGGCGGTCGGGGGCTGGGCGAATGCTAGAAGATATTTGGGGGCGTTTGATGTTTTACAGCGTGAAGTGCTGCCCTAGATACACTTCGCGTACTTTTTTATCGTTGAGAACTTCTTTAGAGGTGCCTTCAGCTATAATGCCTCCCTCCGATACAATATAGGCTTTTTCGCAGATATCGAGTGTCTCGCGAACGTTGTGGTCGGTGATAAGTACGCCAATGTTTTTTTCTTTTAGCTGCTGAATAATCTGTTTGATATCGCTCACGGATATGGGGTCGACTCCCGCGAAAGGTTCATCGAGAAGGATAAAACCGGGTTCCGTGGCTAGGGCTCGGGCAATTTCCACTCGTCGCCTTTCCCCGCCCGACAGTGACATGCCGAGGCTGTTTTTGATGTGGGTGATATGGAATTCTTCCAGCAGCGAATCGAGCAGAGCATTGCGCTGCGGGCGCTTGAGGTCTTTGCGGGTTTCAAGAATGGCGAGTATGTTGTCGCTGACGGTGAGTTTGCGAAATACGGAGGCTTCCTGCGGCAGGTAGCCCAAACCTCGGCGTGCGCGGCCGTGCATGGGTAGGCGCGTTACATCCTCTTTATTTATGAAAACTTTGCCGCGGTCGGCCGCTACTATGCCGGCTATCATGTAAAAACAGGTGGTTTTGCCGGCCCCATTGGGCCCTAAAAGGCCGACAATTTGACCGCTTTCGACGATCATCGACACATCAATAACCACTTGGCGGCCCTTGTAACTTTTGGCGAGGTTTTTAGCTTCTAGCTGAGGCATTATTGGCGTTAATCTTTGGTTTGGATGGTTTTAGGTGGTATCACCATGCGCACAACGTCTTCATCATCTTCGGAAATACTGCCAGCTTTCACAATGGCATCTTTTACGTTGTATTCTATTCTGTTGCCGCTCAAACTGGTGCCGTCCTGGTCTAAAGAGGCTTTGTCTATTAAAAATAAGGTTTCGTTCTTCACTGAATATTCCAGTGTGTTGGCCACGGCTTTGACGGGTGAGGCATTTTCTTTGGGGGTCTGCTGGAAGCGGGCAGGGCTGCCTGTAGCGACTATTTTGTTGGCGCTTTTGGCTTTGCCGTTTTCTAGTTTGCCATAAAATATTAACTTGTCGGCATTGATGTTGAGGCTGCCCTGCTTCAACACCGCGTTGCCCTGCACCGTAGTTGTACCGTTTTTAATGTCGTATTCCCAATTTTTACCTGACAGATACATGATCTGGTGGCTGTCGTCAGTCAATGCCCTGGCGAGTGTTGGGTGTATTAGCGCGCAGACGAGCACCAAGGCAGCTCCGGCGTAACCACGCATTTTATTTTGCCGCTTAATATTAATCACTCGCTCGTAAACCACTCTTTTTAATTCGCCCTGCTGCTCAATCAAATGCAGCTATTTAGTTAAATGCAACTATTCAATTAAATGCAGCTACCCCATGCCTACTAAATACAGCTACAAGTGTAACGTGTTTTTTTGGGAACGTGTCAATCGACGTCGCGTTAATTTGGATCGTAGGTGCCGCGAACATTGGACAGTAACTTAATCTTTTCAGAAATAAAATCCGCCGTCATTCCAGTACCTTCAATTGCTGTGGTGTCAAAATTAATCTTGACCGGCTCGCCAGTTTCGGCAAATTTATTTACAGTGTCGATATTCAATTTTTCTGTGGTGATAACGGCGCTGGTATTTTGCAAGTTTGTATATTTCACCAAGACCTTGCTCCACAATTCAATTTGTTGGTTGGTATTATCGATTTTGCCTTTTTCGGAGCGAATAAACCAAGGTTCTTCGTTGGCCTGATAAAAAACCAACTGGGGCCTTTCCAGTAATGTAAACGCTTCTTGTTGATTGTCTTTGTCGCCGATTTGGTAGTGTTCCAGTCTTACGGCCTTAAATGAGTAGTCTAGTTTACCGTCTTTCTGGTAGCGCGTAGTCGTCGCATTGTGTGCCACCGCATATGGCTTGGCATCAATTTCGGTGGCCACACTTGCATCGCTTCCGAGTATTTTTTCGGGCGCATCGAATATATAAACCACTAGCGATAGTGAGGCTATTAAGAGTATAAAATAGGCGGTGGTTTTAAATGCCATCAATGTATTTCTCTAAGGCCAAGTCAAAGGTGCCTTGCGCTTTCATCAACATATCACAAGCTTCGCGCACCGCGCCTTCGCCGCCGTTGTTGCGACTCTGCCAGTCGGAGCGCCCGGCCACTTCAGCATGTGCATTTTTAACACACAGGCTGAGGCCGACCTTGGTCATTACGGCAAGATCGGGGTAGTCGTCGCCCATAAACGCAATGTTTTCCAGTGGGCAGGGAAATGCCTCTAACATGTCCATTAGGGCCTTATACTTGTCTTCGCGCCCCTGAATTAACAGGTGGATACCGAGATCACCTGCCCGCTTCTCTACAAGTTTACTGGTGCGGCCTGTAATTATGCCCACTTCAACGCCCGATTTTCTCAGCATTTTTATGCCATGTCCGTCGAGGGTGTTAAAAGCCTTCATTTCATGGCCCTCATTGCTGAAGTAGAGCTTGCCGTCGGTAAGTACACCATCAACGTCTAAGAGTAAAAGTTTAATAGTCTTTGCCTTGGTGCTGAGGGCGTTCATATCTATCATGTTTTGTGTAAGAGTCATTTCGTTTATATAATTCCTGCTCGTAGTAAATCGTGCATGTGAAGCACGCCAATGGGTGCTTTATTGTTGTCTTCTACTACTAGTGCGGTGATTTTTCGTGTTTCCATTATGTTCAGGGCTTCGGCCGCCAGTACCTGTTTGTTGACGGTTTTTGGGTTGACGGTCATCACCGTTTTTATTGGTAGCGAATTAATGTCGAGCCCTTGGTCAACACAGCGACGCAAGTCACCGTCGGTAAATATGCCAATTAATTGATCGTGAACGTCTACCACCGTCGTCATGCCCAGGCCCTTTGAGGTCATTTCTGCTAATGCTTCTTTGAGCGCAGTGTCGGCCTTCACCCGGGGAATGTCTTTACCATCGTGCATTACATCACCCACCCGCAAGAGCAGTTTCTTGCCGAGGCTACCACCGGGGTGAGAAAAGGCAAAGTCTTGCGCAGTAAAGCCTCGCGCTTCCAAGAGCGCAACCGCCAGGGCATCGCCCAAAGCCAGGGTAACTGTGGTGCTGGATGTGGGGGCTAGGTTTAGCGGGCAGGCCTCGGATTCAACGCTGATGTCGAGATTGATGTCGCTGGCGTCGGAAAGGGCTGAATTGGGTTTGCCTGTCATGCTGATGATAGGCAAACCTAAGCGTTTAAACAGCGGCAGTAAAGTAATAATTTCAGTAGAGGCTCCCGAGCTTGAAATGGCTATCACTACGTCGCCTTTAGTGATCATGCCTAGGTCGCCGTGACTGGCTTCGCCTGGGTGCACAAAAAATGCTGGGGTACCTGTACTGGCCAAG
>JBLHGN010000337.1:0-3629 GCA_047616325.1 Lentisphaeria bacterium | reverse complement strand
GGCTGAGGTTTTTTTGGGTGCCGTTGTTTGGCTATAAATCGAGGCTACGTCGGTCTTGGGGCCGGTGGATACACGATTTTCTGCAGTTTGTACGGTGTTGGCAGGCAGCGTTTTGGGCCTGCCCGAACTTTCTGCTTGACGGTATTGGGCATCAATAAATTTCTTTTTCACCTCTTCATATTTTTTTATCTTAACGTTTGCCGATTCGGTTTGTATTTGAGCGCCGCTGGCCTTTTGTGCTGAGGGTGCTATTTGCTTAGCGGGCCTTTCATGCGTGCTGAGCGTATTTGCACGGTTTTGAACCTGATTGGTGTTTTGCTCCACAGCAGGTGGTTGTCCATGGTTGCTTTTTTGGGCGGTCAGCTTGTCGTAAAGCAAATAGGTAACAGTAGCCAGCATAAGCGCCATAATAAAACACAGCGTATATATTACGGTATTTCGTTGTCTTGTCTTGTACGGTAAAGTTTCTGTTCCGTGGTTCGAGGCAAGGGAAGGTGTGGTGTTTTTGTTGCGTTCGTTATCGGCTTTATTTAGTGCATCAAGTATTAATGACATAAGTGCAAACTATTGTTAATGGTGGAGTGATATATACACGGGTATTTTTTTTTCGCTATATTTTTCTAATATAAAGATATTTAATAAAAAGGCCTTTAATGGTTAATTGCCCGCTAACACGAAAATAATTAGTTCAAAAAATTTTGTGCTATGTAAATTTACAGAAAATCATTGGTCAATGTTGTGCTAAAACCTAGCGTTTCATTTAATTTCATAAGTGTTCGTTCGCCTAAAATTCCGTCAGCAATTAAGTTGTTGTCACGCTGAAATATTTTGATGCGATCTTTTAACGCGCTATTAAATCGAAGTGTTGTTAACGGCTTTGGCTGAGTGTCTATCAAGGCAAAATGCTCGGCAACTTCTTTTACCGTGGCGCTGCTGGAGCCTAGTGTAAGCGGCTCGCTATACTGGCGCGGTGGTTTCCAAGCATAGAATATATCGCCCGTCCATAGTGGCCCTAGCTCGGATAACGCCATTACTGCATGAGTGCCATCTTGTTTCACTATAAGCGCGCTGCCATTTTGTAGCCCAATTAATACCACATGGGTTTTAAATTTTTCAGCACTAATAAGCGCGAGAACAACCGGACGATTGAGCAATTCAATTTCTCCCCATGTATCAAATTTGGTGCTGTCACACTGATACCCTTGGCTGGTGAGTTGCCAGCAGGGAGGGTTTTCTGTGTCAATTTTAAGATCCATATAGGTAAATAGTAATGCCCGAGCACTGGTGATGCTGTCGATCCCAAAGCCAGATTCTGTATTGGTTGGGGTGGTTCTCGTTGTAGTGGAATCGGACGCTTGCGAAGGTAAGGTAGATGGCGTGTTAGTTTTAGCGTCGTTGCTCAAGTTTAATTCATGTGTTCTAGCGGTCTGGGAAAATATAGGTTCTTGTGCAGGCGAAAAATCGGCGAGAATTGGGGCTTGAGAACTAGCCGTAAATATTTGCATCATTAAAAATACAGTTGCAAGCGCAACAGTCGCGCTAAAGGTTACGGTTGCGTAAAATATAAGTGGTCGGTTGTCGAGCGTGGCGAGATTACTCTGCCTATTTCCCTCAACCTCTTTTTTTGCCAAGCGAAATATATCTTTGTCAATATTGAGCTTATTGTGGCCGTACGCTCCGATCAATGTGCGTTCGCACACAATATTGATCATGCGTGGAATGCCGCCAGAAAGATGGTGTATTAACTTGATGATTTTGGGTGAAAATGGATTTTTGTTTTTAGGCATGCCAGCCACCGCTAGGCGATGGCCAATATAATGATGCGTTTCTTCTAGGGTTAGTGGTGAAAGATGAAAGCGCGCGGTGATGCGCTGCGACAGTTGTCGCAAACGAGGTTGCCCCAATAACTCATTGAGTTCAGGTTGCCCGACTAAAATAATCTGCATTAACTTCTGTGTGTCGGTTTCTAAGTTGGTCAACAAGCGAATGTGTTCCAGTACATCGGCCGACAGCAACTGGGCTTCGTCTATGAGAAGTACCGTGTTTTTACCACTGGTATGGTTGGCCAGCAAGTACTTGTATAGGGCGTCTGTAAGTGATTTTAATCCGCTACTGCTTTTTTCGTAGAATACGCCGTATTCGTCGCAGATGGTGCTCAGCATTTCGTGAACGTTGGCCATGGGGTTGAGTACTATGGCAATTTCAGTATTGGCGGGTAGCTGTTCTAACAAACATCGAATGATGGTGGTTTTTCCCGTGCCTACTTCACCCGTTAACATAACGAACCCGCCGCCCTTCACGCCGTAGAGCAAATGGGCAAGTGCCTCCCGATGTTGTTGACTCATATAGAGATAGCGAGGATTCACCGCTATAGAAAACGCTTGTTCCTTCAGTCCGAAATAATCTTGATACATGGTTTTCGAGGCCTAACGGCAGTATGTGTGGTGGTTTATGGCGATGTTAAGCCCTGCGCGGAAGTGTACGTGGGCATAAAGCGGTCCATTGTAGCGGTAAAGCTGTGCTTTGTGGCAATGCCGCGCAGTTTATATAATGTGAATTGTGCTGTGGGGCTTTTGATGTGCTTAATAAGTGGCTGTTGACGTCGTAGCTATGAGCTACGAATCACGAGGCATGAGCTATGAGTTCTCGGTGGCCTGTAAAAATACGTCTAACTCCGTTTGCAATAAGCTAATGATGCATTCTTGGTGTTTGTTAGATGTCAAATTTGGCTGGTTGTGGCGCAGCATGCTTTCAATATTGTGATTTTTTGCATCACTGTTGTCGTGTTTGGACCCACCCAAAACAGAGAGTATTTGGCGTATCGAGAACCCGACAGCTGCGCCATTTTAGCATCTTAATTGCGTGGACGTGAGAATCGGAATAAAAGTGTTTGCCGTCAGTTTTCTCGACGCCGATAAGTAGGCCGATACTGTCGTAGTGGCGAATCTGGTTCACGGTAACGCCCGTGATTTTGGCTATTTGTTCGATGTGCATAACATGAATCTTATGTTCTTATTCGCCAACATCCACCCTATGCACTGCACTAGTTACTTAACTGAGATATCCGCCGCTTGAAGGATTTAAGGAGTGGAGAATCGGCCCGCCGCCGCGGCTTGTCTACGTAAGTCTTTTTACTGCAACTTTTGAGAAGGCGATCTCAGGAGAACTCTCAACCAAAATCCTTGCAAAAGTTATAGCGAAACAGTTAAGAGTAGAAGCTATTTAGGCACTTTTCCGTTCAATTTTCATCCATTAGATTTTAAGTGTTTTACGAAATCAGGCGCTAATTTACATTAATGTGATCTCTAGTAGAGCTTTAAGCCCAGCAGTTCTCGCTCAGCCCAGACCCCATATAGATCAAGGCCTTCAGCTGAGCTTAAAATACACCTTTCGCGCTATTTCTAAAACATCTTCCGCATTAAAAAGGTCAAATGAAGCTCGACAGTATTTTTCGATTTTTTGTCCCGAGGTAACCCTCCATCTCCTCTCAACCCTTAAGGGCAGCCAGGGGCCGCGTTGCCGTCACTATCCAGGTTTTTTGAAAACGCCCTCGGATTGCATCGATTAAAGCTCGCTATAGGTCTTACGCGAGACCGAAAAACCCCATGGTACTATCCAGCCGTTCGTTT
>JBLHGN010000336.1:0-3635 GCA_047616325.1 Lentisphaeria bacterium | reverse complement strand
CCGAAAACCAGGGGCAGGTTGTCGAGCAGGTCGTTCGCCCAACGGGGCTTGTAGACCCCGGCATAGAAATACGACCGGCGGGCACGCAGGTGGATGATTGCTTGTCGGAAATTAATAAGCGTGCTGCCATTGGCGAGCGCGTGTTAATTACTGTGTTAACCAAACGTATGGCCGAAGACCTTACCGAATACTTGATGGATCACGGTGTTCGAGTGCGTTATCTGCATTCCGATATCGAGACGGTGGAGCGAGTAGAAATTATTCGTGATCTACGTCTCGGCGAGTTTGACGTACTGGTAGGCATCAACCTGCTACGGGAGGGCTTGGATATGCCTGAAGTCTCACTTGTGGCGATATTTGATGCCGACAAGGAAGGTTTTTTGCGTTCCGATCGTTCGCTAATTCAAACCATTGGCCGTGCTGCAAGAAATGTTAACGGAAAGGCTATTCTGTATGCGGACCGCGTTACCGGTTCAATGCAGCGGGCGATAGAGGAGACCGATAGGCGTCGAGAAAAACAGCTGAAACATAATTTTGAAAACAATATTACCCCCAAAGGTATCATAAAAAGCATTGCAGATATTATGGAGGGTGCGAGAGCACCTGGCTCCAAGGTGAATGTGAAGCGAAAAGTGGCTGAGAAACCTGGCAAGTACAGCCTTGATGCCCCCAAGGGAAAAAGTGTGTGGGAGCACATTGCCGTGCTAGAAAAGGAAATGTTTACTGCAGCGAAAGATTTGGAGTTTGAAAAGGCCGCCGAGATTCGAGACCATATTCATCAGCTTAAGATGCAGACTTAGCAAAGGAGCATCTGCTTCCTTTGCTTCAGTCTTGGAGGTACGCTTTTAGCATGATGTTTTCTACTGCATTTTTTTTCGAGCGTATATGCATCTAAAGCATAAAAATCTAAGGTGTTTACGAGCGATCGTATTTACATAGATAGGCGGTTTCTACCGGCACTTTTAGCTTGAATTTTTTGTTAGCTTCTAGTTCGAAAACCTGCCCATCGATAAACGTTTGCCATTCCTCGCTATTGGGAAGTTGAACGGTGAGCTCGCCACACACCACCGTCATAATCTCCTTGCAGTCGGTACCGAAAGTGTAGTCTCCAACTGCCATAACGCCTATGGTTGCGGGCAGGGTGCCGGTTTGCAAGCCAATTGACTTCACTTTGCCATCAAAATACTCATTCACTTTTAACATGCCTGGTCACTCAAAAAATTATTGGGGCGGCATTATATCGACTTGCATAAAGGATTACAGTAGATTTGTGTACCCTGTTGCCGGTACGTGCATGCCGTACTTGGTGGATTTGTTGGTTAGTGCAAATGGAGGGTAAGCGGATAAAGGGCTAGTTGTTTTCGTTCGGCTGACCGGAGAACAAAGCCGCTTTTTCACTATCTGAAACATGTGATTTGCTTTTCTCTGTAAAATTTCCATGTTGAACACGGTTGCGACCGTGATTTTTTGCAATATACAGCTGCTCATCTACTCGTGCGATAAATTGCTTGACGGTCTCACTATGGGACCTCAGGTGCTTATCTACTCCCAGGCTAATGGTAATAGGCAAGGCTTTGTTGTCTAGCTCTAATGGCGTTGTCTCTACCTTCTCACACAGGCGTTCGGCTACTTGAATGCCTATTAGTAGGGGGGTGGAAGGCAATATTATACCGAACTCTTCGCCGCCGTAACGGCAGGGGATGTCCAGTTTACGAACGGTGTTTTGGATGATTGAAGACAGGTGTACCAGTACTTTGTCTCCAACAACGTGGCCAAAGGTGTCGTTGAACGATTTGAAATGATCGATATCCAGCAATATAAACGTAGTAGGCTGGTGGCTGCGTTGGGTGCGTTCCATCTCCTGTTCGAGGTTATACATAAGATGGCGATTGTTAAACAATCCGGTTAGGTGGTCTGTGCGCACCTGCTCTTGAAGTTCATCAATTTCGCGGCGCATTTGCAGTATATCGCTGGCGATAGGGCACACTGCGTCGCCCATTGGGCAATGCTTTTGATAATTGTTGGCGCTATTATCCCCAGAAATAGTTTGGCTACTCGCTATACCGTCGTGAACCCGAAAAGTAGGGTAAGTGAATCATCAATGCCGCTATATGCAGTATTAGATAGTTTTACGTAAGCTTATGCTCATTCTAAACCACGAAAGTGATACTTGCATAATTGGCCTGAATTTTTACGACGATCTTCGCCAATTTTTTACCTGTGACAGAATTCTGATGGATGATTTTGGACGTTGGTATGAGGGGAGAAGAGGTCTTAGAGCCTCCTCGGAACCTACGCCGAGGAGGCAGTGTTTGAATATATGCCACTAATGGCGGGTTTCTTTACGTTTTGTGTTTTCTTCTTTTAGTATGCGCTCTAGTGTAGAAAACGCATCTCGCACAGCCACGTGCATTGACGGATCGTCGTGGGACACCGTAATTGGCGCGCCCTTAATGCCGAGTTCAATGGATGCTCGGAAAAGCTTACCTTTGTGTTTGTGTTTGTGTGGGGTGTTTAGAACGACACGGCTGTGAATAATAGAATCGGAATAACGATTTAGTTTTTCAATTCTTTTATAGATGATATCGTTAAGAGCAGGGGACGCTTCGATATCTCGATAGACAACGTCTGCATTGGACTTCATAGACTTACCTCCATCATTAACTGTCAGGTGGAGCGGTCAGTTTGTATCGTAGAGACGGGCGCCAATTTACACCTTGTAAATGCCCCCTAAATACAATGGCCGCCGTAATCAACATGAGTAATATAAACAACGCGTACCACCACAAAGGTAGCTTCACTGTATTTTTTCTTGCCCACGTATTGAATAATGGCCTCAATAGGGAATTATTCAAGTCATATTTAAGTATTAAGTGCGACTTTTTTATCGCAAAAAAGAATATGCCATAAGAAAAGCAATATATGGGCACTAGCTAGTGCCCATCCATAAAATAGGGCTCTACTGCGCCGCAATTGAAACGGCCATCTTCACACCACTAGATGTAGTTGTTTCTAGTAAGCAAACGCCCGTATCTAGTGATGCAAAGCTGTCCATTTCAATTCCCCCTCGCGACGAGCCATTAATGGGCGGACACTAGCTACCGCCCTACTTGTGGATGGGTGCTAGCTACAACCATTCTGTATGGTGGTGCGTCAGTTGAGCGTCTATGCAACTTCGACAGTGATCGACTATTTTAGCAAGACTAGATTCCACTTGTTTTTTCTCCCTCGCTATAGATACAAAAGAAAACTGGGAATGCTGCCAAGCATCGGCCCGGTCGCTTTCGCAAACGGCAATGGTTTTGGTGTGACCGAATCTATCGCGCCATCCACTTACTCGGTAGCGTTTTTCTTTTAAAGATGCGCAGCCAGGCAAATAAAGGTGAATGGTTAATAGCCCTATTATCATAATATATTTCTCAAGGCGAGTTAATTGCTGAGTGTAACTTTTTTTGTGGGGAAAGAATTGCTTAGAATAAAATCCTTGAATTAAAAAAAGGCATTACTTAATACTCGATACCGAAGTTTTTATTAGTTGACACTCAAAACAAGTGCATATGTTAAGCGGCCTGCTGATACTTTAATGACTCAGTGGGCTCTTGCCTACCGAGGTCGCAGCCTGCCATATGTTTGCT
>JBLHGN010000335.1:0-3642 GCA_047616325.1 Lentisphaeria bacterium | reverse complement strand
GATACGGTAGTTAGTAATTTCTCAACGCTTATTCAGCGAGGCGATAAAGTGGGTTTTATCGGTCGTAATGGCGTTGGGAAAACGACTCTTATTAAATTATTGTTAGGTGAGCTAACCCCTCAACAGGGCTCCATTAAAATCGGGACTAATCTAAACGTAGCCTACTTTGATCAATATCGTTCTGCATTAGATGAGGAGAAAACAGTTCAAGATAATGTGTCCGGTGGTCGCGACATGCTCGAGGTCGGCGGCAAAAGTCGTCATGTAATTAGCTATTTACAAGATTTTTTGTTCGCGCCAGATCGATGCCGCCAACCGGTTAAAGCGCTATCGGGAGGAGAGCGTAATCGTTTGCTGTTAGCTAAATTATTCACGATTCCTTCAAACATACTCGTGCTTGATGAGCCAACTAACGATTTGGATATTGATACTTTAGATTTACTCGAAGAGCTGTTGATCGATTACAAAGGGACGGTCATCTTGGTCAGCCACGATCGTGCCTTTCTTAATAATGTCGTCACTAGCACCTTAGTTTTTGAAGGTGATGGGACCATCAATCAGTATGTTGGGGGTTATGATGATTGGTTAAGACAACGAAAAACTATAGAACAATCAACATCCACAACTGGCGTAAAAATCAAGCCTAAATCACTTCTAGAGGTTAAAAAACTCTCCTATAAAGACCAGCGCGAATTGGATGAGCTGCCCAAAAAAATTGAGTTACTGGAGACCCAGATTCAGAGTATTTCAGCAACGATGAGTGAAAGCGAATTTTATCAATCGACGAGACTGGAAATACAAAAAACTGAAACTCAACTCGCTGAGTGGCAATCTCAACTAAGTAAGTGCTACGAACGATGGGAGCGACTAGAACTGTAAAAATCAAAACTTTGATATACTGCAATTAGTTTTTGTAATGACTGGTAATCCCCCAAAAAAAGGAATCCTGAACTCGTGAAAAGAAAACCTGTGGTACTGATGATCTTGGATGGTTGCGGTCACAGCGACAACACGCATTTCAACGCTGTAGCCAATGCAAAAGCACCCATTTGGGAGAATCTTTGGGTGGATAATCCAAGTACCTTTATCGCCACTTCAGGGGAGGATGTTGGTTTACCCGAAGGACAGATGGGCAACTCCGAAGTTGGGCACATGACTATCGGTGCAGGCCGGGTCATCTATCAGAATTTCAGCCGTATTAATAAAGCTATTAGTGATGGTGATTTTTACACTAATTCGATTTACTGCGACGCAATAGATAAGGCCGTTAAGACTAACCGAGCAGTGCACATTCTTGGCTTACTTTCCGCTGGCGGAGTCCATAGTCATGAAGATCATATTAACGCTATGATTGAGCTAGCGGCACAACGCGGGGCTAAGAAAATATATTTACATGCGTTCTTAGACGGCCGCGACTGTCCTCCGCGTAGCGCCCAGCCGTCGCTAGAAAAAACACATCGGTTATGCGAAAGCTTAGGGGTAGCAAAAATTGCTTCAATGATCGGTCGTTTTTATGCCATGGATCGGGACAACCGCTGGGAGCGAATCAATCAAGCGTACCAGCTAATTACCGAGGGTGTAGCCAATCACTCTGCCATTGATCCCCTCACTGCACTTGAAGATGCTTATACCCGCGGTGAAGATGATGAGTTTGTGAGTGCTACCAGTATAGGTAAGTCAGACGACGTCCCCGCAGTATTAGAAGATGGAGATGCGGTGATTTTCATGAACTTCCGCCCAGACCGTGTTCGACAGCTTACTCACGCGATAGTTGACCACGAATTTACTGGCTTCGATCGCAAGGTTGTTCGCTTGCCCAGCACCTTTGTTACAACTACCGAATATGAAAGCACGTTGAACTGCCCCCTTGCCTTTCCAACAATCCCAATCGTTAATTCTCTTGGTGAGTTTCTATCGGACCAGGGTAAGTATCAACTACGCATTGCCGAAACCGAAAAATATGCCCACGTTACGTTTTTTATGAGCGGTGGCCGAGAGGCCATGTATCAAGGTGAAGAGCGCAAACTGCTGCCTTCACTGGACATTGCTACCTACGATCAACAGCCAGAAATGAGCGCGCTAGAGGTCACCGATAAATTAATAGAGGCTATCGAGTCTCACCAGTTCGACACTATTATCTGCAACTATGCTAACTGTGACATGGTGGGGCACACAGGAGATTACCAAGCAGCTATGCTCGCCGTTGAAGCAGTGGACGGCTGCTTAAAAAGAGTTTTAGCTAGTTTGGCCCTGGTAGGGGGCCAAGCCCTAATAACAGCCGATCACGGTAATGTGGAAATGATGTTTGATGACGTAGCAAATCAACCTCATACCCAGCACACTACTTTGCCCGTGCCACTCGTTTATGTTGGCAGGCCTGGAGTGAAGCTTGATGGGGGCGGCTCTCTCGCCGATATTGCTCCCACCATGTTGGCTATGATGGATATGGAACAGCCAGTAGAAATGACTGGCCGCTCTTTACTTTTATAGTGAATGCTATGCAGCGATTAAGCGCGATAACCCTATTGCCTTGCCTGCGTAGACTTGTTATCTGTGTATTTGTCAGCCTAATTCTCAACCCAGCTGCTATCGCCGATGACAGCTCGAAAGTTGAACTCGGCCGTCTCAAACAAACTATAGCAGCCCTTGAAAAAACCCTAGCAGCTAGCAGTGAGGAACAAAGCGGAATAGAAGCCGAGCTAGTTCAGGTCGAAATTGAAGCCAGTGAAATCACAGCCAACATTCGTCTAATCCTTCAAAAAATTGGATCGGCGGAGACTATAATCGCTGAAAAAGAGAAGAATAAAATTTCTATAGAGCGGCGTATCACCCAACAAAATAGCGCGATCGCGGAACAAATAAGGGCTGCACACAAACTCGGCGACCAAGAACCAATCAAACTACTACTTAATCAAGAAGATCCAAAAGCAATTTCTCGGATGTTCAAATACTACGATTACTTTCTTGAAGCTCGGAGCGAAAAAATTGAAGAGTATCTGACTGATGTTCAAGCATTGACCAAGGTCATTGAGGATATTAATAAAAACAAACTAGAATTAGTGGCGTCAAAGAAGTCTCTTTCTCTTCAGCAGGAAAATCTATCCGTTCAGGTTGCGAAAAGAACGTTGTCCTTAGATAAAATGCAGCTAACGATGTCTGATGACAAGAAAAGACTACGTGGGTTGCAAAAACAACGCGGACAATTAGAACAGCTACTTAACGCAGTACAGGAAGCGGTAGCAGATTTAATTTTACCCTCTCCGTCACAATCGTTTGTGTCGCGGAAAGGGAAACTTCCGTGGCCACTTAACGGCCGTATTGCCCATCGTTTTGGTAGCGCACGCAATGGTCCGATAAAATGGCAGGGATGGCTGATAAACGCCAATAGCGGCACAGAGGTAAAATCAGTTCACCAGGGTAGGGTCGTTTTCTCTAACTATTTGAGAGGATTTGGCCTCCTCTTGATCATAGAACACGGCAATGGTTATATGACGCTCTATGGTCACAACCAAGAACTATTGAAAGATACCGGTGACTCAGTGCAAACTAACGAGGTAGTGGCGCGATCTGGTAATACTGGCGGACTAGACAAATCGGCACTTTACTTCGAAATCCGCAGCCAAGGCAAACCAGCCAACCCAA
>JBLHGN010000334.1:0-3644 GCA_047616325.1 Lentisphaeria bacterium | reverse complement strand
GCCTACCGAAGCGCCGGTAGAATAGGTTTCTAAAAGTTTAGCCCAAGTGGTGGAATTGGTAGACACGCTATCTTGAGGGGGTAGTGGCGTAAGCCGTGCCGGTTCAAGTCCGGCCTTGGGCACCATTGAGTAAAAAGCGACCAATTCCGATTGGTCGCTTTTCTTTCTTGTTTTATCCTAACCGTCTGATTTGACTAAATTTATTCAAATTTATTCAAATTTAAGTAAATCCCATTACTTCCTTGTTTGTCAGTATTTAACCCTTTAAATCCATTTCCAGTTACCCGCATTCTCCACGATATTACCCGAGTAGATTTCAGGATAGGAACGGCAATCACTGGCATCATTTGAAACGCTCAAAAAACGGTCGTGTTCGTGCAAGCGTCCATGTAAATGGTATCCGAGACCCTTTAATTTTGCCTAAGGCTCAGAAAGTAAAAAGTTGGGAGCGGTTCAAGTCAGGGTACCACCAAGCCGCTCACTCAATCTGTTGATGTAAAGTAGATAATGTCTTCATAATCCAGCGGTGCCTTGGCCAGACCAAGGCGTTTGGCTGGCGTTTTGCCATCCTTGCCGGTCAGGATGTAATTGTGGGCCGAGCGCATGATGTCGAGAACTTTGGTAACCTTGCCTAGATTATATGGAGAGTTACCATTCCAGATCCTGCCCTTATTGGACTTGGAATGAAGCGGTCGTTCAAGCAAGGAGGGTCGGCGACGTACTTGGTTGAAATACGATTCAACACCATGCAGGCTCGCCTTGTTTTAGATCTACGCTTTATGATCTTCTTCGTAGTCATTCAAGTCGGTGAGATAGGCCACGGCTTTGTCTGGCTCGCCTATTGTCGGAAAGGGATGATCAAACCACTGATCCTGCCATTTCCCGTGTGGCGTCATGTGGGCCAGACACTCTTTGATCAACATCAGTTTGATCTCCTGTAGCTTCATACCTGGATGCGCAACCTTTGCCTGCTCGAATAATGTCTTCGTGTCGTTGTGCCTGTGACGCTTTTCGTCCACCGTCATGTCTTTGGTGATACGGACATAAAACACGTCAGCCGTGCGGCTTCTGATTTCATCGTGAAACGCAGACAAGCAGGCGGCTCGCAGGCCTGGATCCTGGTCGATAAACAAACGCCACTTCTTAACATTGCTCAGCCGGCGCTTGAGAAAGAAAAAATGTCCATACATTGTGTATTCACCGTGAGCATGCATGCCGTACTCTGGAAGTCGCTGCCCTGGCGATGACTCATCGGTGCTTTCGATGTCATCACTCTGTGATGCTGCCTCATAGGCTTCATCGATCTGCGTTTGCAGACCGATTTTCCGCCGCTTTGTAGCCATAGACTTTTTACTGGCAAGATCATGGTCGGCATTGAGCCACAGACGGGCAAAGCGGCGATGTGGATAGGCCATACCAAGATCGCCGTTGGCCTCGACTTCGCCGTCCAGCGAAGGGTCGAAGTTCAGGTGCATCCCAAAGCAATAGCTGTGTTCATTATATACCGTTGTGATGGCCGACAACTGAACGTTGCGTTTGTCCTTGCGCACCAACCAGTTCGCCAGGTAGTCCTGCCGGTCAACGCCAAAGTAGTTGACGTCTAATAGTTTGACGCCACATTCATGAACGCAGTTAACTCGTGGAACACGAGCATGAAGATAAGTCTGATGTTGAAAAAAATTCATATGTTGCCAAGACTATTTTTTTGTATCATGAGCCTTGGCAGGCTTAGCGCAGCAAGGGTAAAGAAATTCACTGCCACGTTCAAAATCAATCCCTATATCCAGCTTTTTATCTTTTAGTGAAAAATCTAAATTTGTCACATGCCAAGGTAACTGAAGTCCTAATGCGGCTGCAAACAATTCTTGCTCTGGAATCATTCCTATTCGCACTGTTAACGGGGGGGGGAGCCATATTCCATATTATAATCCATGTGGAATAGCGAAGAACCGCAAGAATAGTGTGTAAAAGCTCATACACAATTCGGGTGGTTCAAAATGCAATACTAACCGGAAAGTCTTTTGTGTGGATTGTGAGTGTCCTTGTGTCTCGATTAGTCACACGGCCGTATCAAATAGGGGAACACTCATGACAATTACAGAGGTATAGCTGCGCTACACCAGCCATAAAACACATCTTTTTGTCGCGCAAATTATTTAGATTAGATCTTCGCCACCCATTTTGATCATGGCTTTGCGGCACGTTTTAAGTGATTGAAGTATGTATTTTTCGACACTAGATACGGATACGCCCATTTCAGCAGCAATTTCCGAGTAAGACAGGCCTTTGTTGCGATGAAGTAAAAAGGCTTGGCGGCATTTTATTGGTAGTGAGTCGAGTGCTTTGTGTATCGCTTTAAGCTGCCTCTGCGCGGCCAGTTGGCGATCGGGGGTGCAATGGTCGGCAGTACTTGAGCTAGGGTCCCCATATGCCATTTGCTTGCTGGTTTCTTTGTTGACGTAGTTGCTGTGCAGTTTTTCTCGTCGCAATTGGTCTATTGCGAGATTTGAAGCTGTTTGATACAAATAGGCTTTTAGGTTGTCCAGCTTTCCCATTCTAGTAATTCTTTGTATGCGTATGAATGCATTTTGGGCAATGTCTTCAGCATCCTGAGGGCTTCTCATTTTACGGCTTAAGAAGCGAATGAGGCTGGGTCCATGAGTTTGGAATAATTCCTCTAGTTCAGACTTATTCTCAATGGCCATAAATTAGATTCGTCTGCTACAGTCTGACTATTAGTAATAAAATTTATTCGAACGAGTGTTTGAGAGAACCATACGGGGTTGTTTGTCGCTATTCAATACAATCTCGAAAATAATTACAGATATAGCTAGGTGCGTCAAAAATTTGTTACGCTAAGTCCGAAGCCCTTAGTTCTTAGCTGCCAATTAAGAGTTCTAGGTGTCACCGTTGTTATGTTTTTCTTTGTTTTATCATCAGTGTTCCCCTATTGGATGCGAGCGTGAGACTGATCGCGCTACAAGCACACTCATAATCCATACAAAAGACTTCCTAGCTAGCACCATGGCTAAGCCGACATTGAGAGAGTTTTAGCTCTCTATCCTTTTGAATTTTATAGAGATATTTCTGTTGGTCAAAATTCATATTTCCAAACTAGCGATGAAAGTAGCGCTTTCATGGAAATTATCAAGAATTAAAATTTCACGAGATATAAATTACTCTCTATTTATAGGAGCAATTACATTTCATTACGAAAAATCCACTGGTAGCGTAGCTTAGTTATAGTGGTAATTAGGTACTTTTTTGCCCGAAGGAATAAGGAGTAAAGGACGGGCAACCGAACGACTAAAAGTTTATGTGAGCAGGCTGAGTCGATTTATGCCTGTTAACAAAGCGCCCAGTTTTTTCCCAATCTCTGTTAACGCGGCACGTCGCTGGAATAAAGATGTCTTACAACCCCCCCGTGTCAGTCTAGTTGTCGCTTCTAATTTTTAATTAGAGGCAAACAAAATGAGTACGAAATTCAATCAGTCATTCAAGTCGGAATCAGTTAAAGAGGTTCTGAGCCGAAGCAAGCATACAACGGTAGGCCAAGTCGCCGCTGCATTAGGCGTGGCTAAATCCAGCCTTTACCGCTGGGTTGAAAATGCTAAAGATCAAGAGCTAGAAGCTAGGCCCCTTCA
>JBLHGN010000333.1:0-3644 GCA_047616325.1 Lentisphaeria bacterium | reverse complement strand
GTTCAAAACCCCATAGATCGACAGTGCGACCACCATCATAGTTCTATTCCCGCGGTTTTCTCCCTTGGGGCCAGTCCGACATCAGCGCAGTAAAGTTCTGATCGAGATTGATAGCTCAGTGCTTGTGGGCTGTTGTCCGACAACCCTTAACAACAGCGGACCTTGGCGCGGCTTAATTATTGCGGTAGGTTCTCTCCAAAGCGGACACAAATGGTAGTGTGAGCGTCCTGCTCACATTTGAACTAGGATTGTTGGTCTTAAGTTTCATCTGATTCCACATATCCAGTAATAAACTTGGCTTTACCGGGTAATTCACGATTCAAGACCTGACCCCATTATTCCTTCAAAAATAGTATTGAAGGGATGGCGCATTTACCACCCAGTTCAGCAAAGTATTTATGCAAAGCTAAAAATAACGTAACGTGGCAGTACAGCCAGTTTGCTCCGCTACCCATTGAGCTAAGTCAGCTATTACACCTGAAACAGCGATAAAGCTTGAGCGGGCATTAGGTATGCCTGTTGAATGCTGGCTAAATCTTGAGTCTCACTATCAAGAGATTCTGGCACGTGTCGCAGAAGAGGGTCAGTTAGAACGAGATCTCGACTGGCTCAATCGTATTCCTATTAACGCTATGGCTAAACTGAATTGGCTCGACAAAATAAAAGATAAGAAAGCCCAGCTCGTCGAAGTGCTTCGCTTTTTTGGCATTGCTAATGTCGATCAATGGGATGAGATGTGGCCAAAACTCAATGCTGCCTATCGTCAAAATCAATCACATGAGGTATTTCCAGAAACTGTTTCAGCTTGGTTAAGGCAAGGGGAGATAGCTGCATCAAGTATTGCCTGCCGGCCGTACAATAAAACCAAATTTAGAGATATCCTAGATGAGATCCGAGGCCTAACCACGGAAGACCCTGCTCACTTTGTACCTGTCATGCAAGAGCTTTGTTCTATGGCTGGCGTCGCCGTTGTATTTGTTCCTGCGCTGCCTAAAACTGGCGTTAGTGGTGCTACACGCTGGCGGAATAAAGACAAAGCAACAATACAACTTAGTCTTCGATATAAAATAGATGATCATCTTTGGTTTACCTTCTTCCACGAAGCTGGACATATTTTACTGCACGGCAAGAAAGAACTCTTTTTAGAAGGCACTAACGGGCTATAACAGGGAAAATAGAATGAAGCAAACACTTTTGCAAAACAGGAATTAATCCCAGAAAAGTTATTTTAAAAGTTTATCGCCAATCAAAAATTCAATAAAACTTCGATCAACGCTTTTGCACGCACTGCCGGTATTGCACCAGGCATTGTTGTTGGGAAATTGCAGTACAAAAACTGCTTAACATTAAATTCTGTAATGATTTGAAGCAACGTTTCCAATGGACTCACGAATAACAGGGTCACGTTTTGCCTTTATTGCGATCTTGATACAGACAATAAATCCATTCAAATTCCAAACAAAGTTTAAACCTTCTATTTTTAAAAATCCTAAGATATGGCTGGTAGCCTCTCACCGCATGAAGTGTGCTTTGGTCATGCCTGATGGCGCTATGGCTTATCAGACCTACGCGCTTGAATAACTCTTAGTTATAAGGAGTCAAAGGTCTTTTATGAATCGGTTTTTTAATCGGTTGTTATGTAAAAGGGCTTTGACTCCTTATATTGCTGTGTGACTGTTAGCCGGCACTTACTGTGGCGCTGATTTCGGGCTGGTTACTTGCCTTTACCCTGTCGATAGACGATCTGGTAATTGCTAGTTTTGTCTCGAGCCCGGGATCGAGCACGCTACCGATGGTGATTTTCTGCAAAGTCAAACTCGGCGTCAACTGGGTTTGCGTAAAACCTGACAAAATGCGTCAAACTTTGTCACTCCTGTTTAATGAAATTGTCAACCCCAGGCTAGCTGCAAAGAAAAACTATGTAACTTATTGATTTGCAATAATATATTGAATGCATATGAAATTGGCCTCAGCATTGCAACATATTACAACATGAAAAAACTTAGGTTGATTTCAGATACAGATTTAATCTATTAATCCAAGAGGTAATACACATGAAGAAGCAACAAGCTGGTTTTACATTAATCGAACTGAATAAATATTTTAATGACCTAGTTTTAAGGCACCATAACGTGATTTGATAAACGTTGAGTATTTTTACATATTGTTTATTTAGAGCTGGCCTTGCATTTAGTTTCCCGTTGCAAGATTTACCGTTTACTTTTCTAGTAAACGTGTATGTTGAGTCGGTTCTTCTTTGAGCCGTATAAAATCGTAATTAATCGTTACACCCTTTATAGAGAAGAATTTATGAATAGTCGTTTTTCAAAAAAGAGAGTGCTGCTTTATAGCGGCTTGCTTGCATTTGCCATGTCGTCAGCTGACGCAGCATCACCTGACGTCACACCGCTGGTCTTTGCCAATGATTACGTAAGCACCGGCGCTAGCGCGAAGGTCATCGGCGATATTCAAGCCAATAATTATGTAACCACCGGTGCAAAATCAAGTGTTACTGGTTTAATTGAGACCGGAGCCGCAGTAACGCTCGGCGCAAATGCGAGCGTCGGGGATATCTCGGATGACGCAGCTGTAACCTTTGGTGCCAATGCATATTTAAGTGGCACTGCCTTTTATACTGAACCGTCAAAATTTCATTATCAAGAAGTTATCCGCGCACAGTCTGAGTATAAAGCTATGGGGAAAGGTGAGGGAGTGATACCACTCGCTCCGACGATAACCACTAGTAGGGATCTCGATCCTGGTTTCTATAGTGCCGCTAGTCTAGCGACGACGGCGGGCATAACCATCCAGCTTAATGCGCATGACCAGCCTGGCAATTGGATTTTCAACATCACCGATATACTATCCTTTGGTGCGAAAACGAAGATTGAATTGATCAATCCAGATCCAGAGGGTACCAACCGTATTATCTGGAATTCAGGTGGGTACACGTCGGTAGGCGCGGGCGCGCAAATCAAAGGTGCTATTCTTGCGCATACTTATGTCAGCACTGGCGCGGGTTCTACGGTAACAGGCGTTGATTCTTGTGGTGGTATTTTTTCAGCAACCTCGTACGTCTCGATAGGCGCAGATAGCGTAGTTGGTTCAAAGGATTGCGTAACAAAAATGTTAGTACCAGTCACATCGGCTCGAGTTTCAGAAACTGCTGCAGTTCCTCCTGGAATGTCGCTGCCAAACGAAAACTTGATCAAGAATCCAAGTTTCGAGGAAGGGCATTTATGTGCCAGAGCCGGACATAAATCTTGGTGTATTGTCGGCCAGAATGAAGTTCCTAGCTGGGAAGCAACTCAAGGTCAGATCGAGCTTGATGTTACTGTTTGGCCAGCGTTTGAAGGACGCGTGTCCGTTGATTTGAGCCCTAATAAAAACGCCTTCCTCTATCAAGCTGTTGAGTTGGTTATCGGGCAAGATTATGTTCTAACATTTGCATTGAGCTCCAACACCTGTGGAAACGGTAAGGGCTACTATAAAATAGGAACGGATTCCGACGGAGGGGTTAAATTCACAGGAATCAAAAAGTGGCAGACCATAGAGGCCAAGTTTAATGCAACGGAAGTAATGACCCGAATCGGTTTTGGAAGTCTCAGTGGCAGCTCATGCGGACCCGTCATTGACGATATCAA
>JBLHGN010000332.1:0-3690 GCA_047616325.1 Lentisphaeria bacterium | reverse complement strand
GAAAATGAACGCTGTGAGATTGTTCTCACAGGCGTCTCACTGGCTTATTGTGCACCAATGAAAGTAAGTGGGTAATCAAGAAAAATTTCAAAATACCCTGTCAAGCTTTTTTTCGCTGAATAGTTACCATAAATTTAGAAATAATCGCCTCCAAGCATCCCAACAAAGACCCCAATAGAAACTTTCAGCATCTCGAGTCTTTTAAGCTTAAAATCAAAAAGATAACTTGCCATATTTTTAAATGATCCGACCTCCCCATGTAGAAATGCTGCTAGATATCACTTGGGGGTGACACCACATACCATACGACCGTTTAAAACAGCCCCAGCGAGACCACTAAACGTGAACTACAAAGAAAAGACAATAAATTTAAACACAAGAGCTAAGGGCACCCCAAAAAACATGAGATTTAGGAAACCAACTCTGGAGCTAGGATCGTTGAGCACAAAACACCGAAGACGATCTAAGAAATGGAACGCCCTAAAAATCGACCTAACCTATAAATCATTTGGATTTTATTTTTACAAAAGTACTATTTCTTCTGAGTGGAATATCAGCATCAAAATCTCGAAAATAAAAACCTGCTAGCGGGAATTTCGCGTGCTTAAATATAAATATCTTTGGTGAACGGATTTTAAAAGGCGATGAATAGCCCGCCCCTTAACCACAATAACTTAAACCAGAAAGCATTACACTTTTGTTTACCTTCCCTACTGTTCGTCAACTTCAGGATATCATTCGCGGCATCTGTGCACCAGCATAGGAACGGACAAAAGAAACAGTAAACGCAGCTAAAAACACCTATACTAGATTAAAACAATTTTGACGCAGCCAATAAGTAAAAAAGAGATTAATAGTTCCCTCAACGGTCCTATTTTTCTGGGTAAGCGCAGTATTGCAGCGCGAGGCTTACAACTGCATCGCTGCTGTGGCCGGCAGCACCGGCGACCACACAAATATTTACTCGGACCAACATACGCCAAGACAGTAAGAATAGCTCTACAGAAAACAAGACTGGAATATTATGAATATCATTCTGAATATTTTTTCAAAAAAATAAAATCGCTGGTGTCGGCATGCCAACGAAGAATATTTAGGGCGAAGTCACCAGCAACAAGCAGGAAAAACCAATAGAAAAAATAACCCCTAGAATTGACATATAACATAGCCGGCTTCGCTTTGTTTTGTTTTGTTTTGTAAACTTAGAGTAAATTGAAATCGCTTACCCGGGGCGCCATAGAATTCATTTTATCTGCATTTGTTGAATACATTAAATATCGGAACCACTAAAGTGATAGAGCGATTTCAATCTGACCGCATCTCTTTCCAACAGGATAACCAACGCCGCAACACATGAGTGAATGATAAGCAACTGACCAACCGAAACAAACTTCGGCGCTAAAATAATTCCTCGATAATAGCTAACATGCGATTTTCAGATGCTTCACCAGAGAGCTGGACATACTGATCAAACAATTTGGCTGACTCATGTAAATACGCTTGACCACGCAATAACAGCAATAGTTTTTGATGCGTACTTTCATCATCGTCGGACTCCCGTAACACTCTACAAAACCCAAGGTCTTCCGCCATTCGCGCTTCAGTATTTTGAATAAAATCAACAGGAGCCACTAGAGTAGGAACACCTGCCATTATTGCTAAAGACAAGGGCCTACCACCCTCACAGATCAAGATATCACATTGCGACAAATTCGCTTGAATATCGAACCCATCAGCCGCAGAGTAGAGTTTCAAGGCTGGGTATACAGTCACATCAAGCGCCTTTACTTGAGGGGAGAATACAATGACTTCTGAGTTCAAGTGACTTAAAACTACTAATATGCGATGAAAATGCCGAGAAGGTTTTTTCAAGTAGATAATAACCTTTGGCCTATGTTCATCATCCGTCCAAGAAATCGCCGTTAGTGATTGACTTCGCCAACAACCATATTGCGCACCGACATAGTTCACTGTAGTACGTTTTTTTCTATAGATATCCATTTCGGGAACAGTACAAATAATCGTATCATCCACGCTCAAATATAGATCGCCGAGATGATCGAGTAACGGTACGTCTAACGACTTATTCACCGCATTGATTGTTGATAATACTCGGCGCTCCGAAACATCAATACGATCATTGGGCTTTATTGAAAACGGCATGAGATCTGCTGACAAAACACCTGGAACAAGTTCCCCAACGCCGCCTCCACAGGCTATTTTATAAAACTTAAAGGCTTGGGCTGCGACTAAAGCTGTTGGGGCGTAGTCAAACAGAACCACGTCCGGCCGGAGAGCATTAAAAAGGCCCTGCCATGCGGCAACTAACCCCTTCAGCTGGTTTGGGTCATTATAACCATTGACCAGCAGCACCTCAGGAATACAGCATGGACTCGACGACCGATGCCGCAACGGCCATATTGGCGCCTGCAAGATTTGTATACGAGAGTCTAATGACAACAAATAGATTTCATGAAGCCCAGTCACTACATAAGTTACTGCGTAGCCTTTATCCAACAGTAACTGAGCGAAGCCTATTTGTTTCGAATATGCGTCGAGCGGGCCAACTTCCCAAACAAAAACTATATGTTTCATTGCTTATAGTTTTTGTTTCGCTGAACAAACATTTCTTCAATATGCTCTTGCGTCGGCGCATAACTATGAGGACGAGATAACACACGGTCTATATTACTTTCATCATAATGTACACCTAAGAATTCGAACATCCTTTCTAGTACCGCCGTTTTCGCAATAGTATCTTCGTAGGTAATTTGAAAACAATTATGATGCTCATTGGCGTATCGGGAAAACACACCCTCGGTTTGTTTTAACATTGCGGTGATTTTACCGATCTCCTTTTCTTTCCACCATGCACTCTTTACTACGTCGGACAAAGCCCTAGTATTAAAAATAACCGCAGGATTAGGGAAAAGCTTGCAAATAAAGTCAATATAATCGAAGAGATAATCAGGCTCCATGTTGACATACCGCGTCTCTTTAAATCCATAGCAAATTACGTGATTATTCGCGGCCTGATCACCCAACAAAACCCTGCGCATTAGCTCTCGTCCATGCTCAATGACATAGTCTTCATTGAGAAATTGGCAACCGAACCACGGCTCAGTGGGGGCATGACCAGAATGGTCTTTCGATTTTATCATATTTCGATAAGAGCGGAATAATCCTTGGCAAACACCATAGTTTTCTCCACGGATTAAACACCCATCTATACTATTCAGCACGCCTTGCAACAAAGTTGACCCTGTGCGGCCATAAGTGACAACCAATATTGATTCGTAGTTCATAAGCGCCATTCGGATATATGGATATTTGGATATTTGGATATTTGGATATTTGGATATTTGGATATTTGGATATTCGGGAATACTAAAGCTATCCAATTCTAAAGTCTATATTACGATAACGACGCCATAATCGAGTCAGCCGCTAATGGCCTTAATCCTGGTTCTGTCGCAAATAGAGTCATAATCCGAGTTAATTGAAGGCACGCCATTTTCTAGGCGCACTTATCCTGCCAGTACATAGAATAATTCAGCAGGTGCTTTACCCCGCTGGCTTTGCCATTTCATTTGGCCCTTTTTCAACATACGCATCAACTCTATGCCTTTCAATATCCGTTGGGCGGCGTGGAAATTTTTAAATCCCAGCATAGGCCGGGTGATTTTCTTA
>JBLHGN010000331.1:0-3709 GCA_047616325.1 Lentisphaeria bacterium | reverse complement strand
ATTAACCCTATTGGTGGTGAGCAATATGTCGACCAATGGAAACAAGCGCTTGGCCAATTCTTTAGCTTAGTTCATGTTTTTAACCCCATGACAGGGGGCGTCGATAAGCAGCTGTCGATTCTAGAGGCTTTTGCTGAACTAAATGACCAATGGCGAAACGCTATAGAGCGCTCCATTGCAAGTATTGAGCAACGTTTTAAAACAACCCACTCACAAGCTGCGTATATTATTGCAGAGGCTATGGCGGGGCTATTAAGCTATCAACAATCCGCGCCTATAGTGTCAGAACCTTTAAGGCCTTCGATAGAAGCCGCGGCTAAAAAACAATATCAGGTAAGACTAAAGCGCCAGGAATATGTGCTGAGAAAAAATATAGTTGATCTCTATGCGCATTATCACCTGCGATGTAGCGAGGACCAGCTGGTCGCAGAATATCCCGATATGTTTGACCAAGACAATTGGTATTTGTTTGGCTTGAGCCGGCAAAAGCTAATGGCTCTTGCCGTGTCTGCAGGCGCAGCTGCAGGTGCATTAATCGATATTGGCGTCGGTGGCACATCACTTATGACCGGGGCCTTGGCCGGTGGTTTAATTAGCGGGGCGGCCTCTTTTTTCATTACCGCGCAGCCAGATCGTGTTCGCATAAAAGGCATCCCTCTCGGCGGTAAAAAGATAATTGTAGGGCCTGTCAAAAATTTACAATTCGCTTATGTTTTATTGGGCAGGGCAATTCGCTATCAACAGGCAATAGCCTCTCGAGCACATGCAGATCAATCACTTATGATTTTAAGTTCTGAAGAAGACAAGCACTGGATCGATGGTTTGGATAAGAGCCAACAAATCAAGTTAACACGATATCTACAAAAAGCCGCCAAAGGGCTCAGCCAAAGCGACCTTCAATCGTTGCAGAAAATTATTGCAAGACTATTATAGACCGATTGGAGGACAGACACTCCCCCCATTTGAGGACAGGCACTCCCCCATTTTGAATTGGCTGGATTAATTGTGGGATATAGGACCTGACTAGGCCGTCGAAATATCCCCTTTGAAGAACCTAAAATGTACCCGCTTTTTGGCTTTTTTTAACCTTACAAAATTGTTGTCGTTTTTTGCGCATTGTATAAGGAATGTTTTCTTCCTCCCAACGCTCTAAATCTTTGTGGTGTGTCTCTCTGAATACTTGCTCAACCATCCTTTTATCATTATTTCCACAAAGTGCTGGAATTAATAATGCAGTTCGATTTATGTCGGCGTGGGAGCTGCGCTCAACAACCTGCTTAAACCCTCCAAACAGTGACTCAATAATATCGCTGCTGACCAGCAACGGATGACAGGTGGTTTCTTGCTGAATAGCAAGATGTCGACTTAACCAAATCTGTAATCGTTTTTTTACTTTTGAGCGTCTAGGAAAATCTTTCAACAACTCCAAACATTGTTCATGGCTGGTGTGATTAAGCCCCTTATTCTTAAGTATTTCCATTACATCCGAGGTCACTTTTACTGTTCTGGCAAAGCTAAGGATAAATGGCTTGAGTTGGCCAAAGCCAGGCAACGCACTGCGCAGTCTCCCCATTACACTGCCTTTCTTTGCGGCACCTTTGACAGCCAGTGCGTTCGCTATCTTAGCGCCCCACTGACCTAATTTACCGATACTTTGAAAACGTCCCTTGCTGCGAAGTTTTGGCGGTATAAGGTAAGCTAAATTAGTTTACCGCAAGCGACTCGCGCCATTTCCGGTCAATTCAGTAAAGCCTTTATAGCCCTTACTGTCTTTATACTGAGCTTTCAACGCGGTTGCCATAACATGCCCAATATCTTCAATGACAGGGATAGAAAGCATCTGTTTTTCAGCGTGTAGCCGGACACCTTTCTCAAGGGTATAGTCGCAATCTTTGATGATCGCGGCGGGACGGCCCGACTGACCGAAAATATCGACTAACCCTAACGATATACTTTCTCCATTCACGGTTTCAGAAATTTTTAGCCCAATACACTCGCAGTCTTCCAACTGGATCGCCTTGCCTTTTTTTGTCAGCGCATCCATGGTTACTCTCAAAATCACAAATACTTTTTTTGTGCCTATGTCAATAGAATGATCCAAAATAGCCAGCCAGGGTTGGTCGATAGGCTTAACCTGCTTAAGCATCCCCAGCCCAAGGCGTAAGGTCCAATTAATGACGGAAGTAAAGTGTGGGATACACCCCAGCTTCAGCGGCGTTTGGCTGTTAAACAGCTCCAAAATCCGGGGGATACTTCGATACGAAACAACACATTTCAATACAAGAAAAATGCACAAATATCGGATCTATTAAGCCTCATTTATATCAATGGCAGGCGCTACAGCTGACAAAACCACTTGTTTTTTTTGTCCTCTAACGCTTGTTCCAACCGTATGATTTTAGCCTTTAGTTTAGCGATATTTTCTAAGTGGAGTTTTTTTTACTTTTCGGTGTTGTCGGTTTTGGTCGCCGCGTACCGTGGCTTTATCTTTCCATTCATTACGACTTTTTACTACTTTTGAATACTGGAGCATGCAGGTCTGCTTTCTATAGCTTTGATTTAGCCGGTTTTTATCACAATCCTTTCGTTATTTTCATCCTGTTTGTCAAAAAATTAGCATCCATAAACTGGATGGCTTATTTTTAGCCAAAACAGGGGTTTTTCGACGGCCTAGGACCTGACTCGAATTTTCATATGAAAAAACACTGCCGCAGATAGCTACATTTTAACGAATATCGTCGAAGATATTGCACCTCTTGTGATAGATGCGCTATCCAAAAAGCTGTAGTGCCTAATATTCAATGACTTGCCGTGAATTGCCTACTATCTTTAACTCGCATATTCGGTATCGGTCAATTGGAGATAGCTCACAAATGCCCTTACTATTCATAACGGCCTATTACTAACAATCTATGGCTTTAGCAGGTGACAAAAATTAAACTACAATCTTACCTAGTAATATTAAACAGTGAATGCTCCTGCTCATCGGTTTTGATGTATGGGTAAAACATAGGCCGAATAAAACTCGCGAACAAGGAGAGCAAATGATCCCAGACTTAAACGTGCTAATCATTGGCGGAAACCGTTTTGTTGGCAAGCTGCTCGCCAGCAAGCTGCTCGCACAAGGGCATCACCTTACCTTGCTCAATCGCGGCAACTTAGATGATGGCTTTGGTAACCGGGTAGAGCGCATTAATTGTGATCGCAACAATACGATAGACCTGGTAAACGCCATCTCGGGGCGCCGATGGGATGTTATTTACGATCAGTTATGCTTTGGCGTCAAACAAGCTGAGCAAGCTTGCGAATTATTTAAAAATAAAACCCAGCAGTATATTTTCTCTTCCAGCCAGGCTGTTTACGGACTAGGCGCACAACTTCGTGAAGAAAACTTTAATCCCCGCAAATACAAGATACTTGGCGTGTCGCACGATTACACAAAGGGCAAGCAACAAGCGGAAGCCTACCTCTATGCCCATGCTCCTTGGCCGGTGATTGCTGCAAGATTGCCCATTATTATAGGAAGTGACGAACAAAATGGCAGACTGGCATTTCACCTTGCCCGCATGCGCAGTGAACGTGAGATTTTCTTCCCCACGCTTGATGCTCATATATCTTTGATAAGCGCGGAGGGAGCGGCTGACTGTCTTGCTTTTTTCCTCGGCAAAGAAATAAATGAACCCGTCAATTGCGCACCCGTTGAATCTAT
>JBLHGN010000330.1:0-3735 GCA_047616325.1 Lentisphaeria bacterium | reverse complement strand
ATCTGACCAGACTCAAAAGCGGCAACAGTTATTTCGCCACCCACATCAAAAGCCTCTCCAGCATCGTTGCGCAACTCCCACACACCTCTTCCTGCCTCAGCCTCAGCTTTAGCGAAGTGACCTGCAGCAGGCTTACTTACACGTGAGGAGCGACGCGTCCCTACAGTTACCTGCACAGCAGAGTACCCGTCAGTTTCTACGCTTTTGACCTGGGTGATGCGGTTGGGACTAACCTCAACCACGGTAACAGGAATAGATAGACCTTCGTCTGTAAAAATACGTGTCATACCGCTTTTGCGGCCGACTATACCAATCGTCATTTTGAACCTCTCAGTGTACGGGGCTTTTACCCGCTATGGCCGCCCATTTCAGAGCGTTACACGACCCATGCGCCATAGCAACGCAAGAGCGTGACCTGAAGCCTTAACCCAGACTTATTTGCACTTCAACACCAGCTGCTAAATCCAGCTTCATCAAAGCATCAACCGTTTTTTCCGTTGGCTCGACAATATCGAGCAAACGCTTATATGTACGAATTTCGTACTGATCTCGCGCATCCTTATTAACATGCGGAGAAATCAATACAGTAAATCTTTCTTTGCGTGTAGGCAGGGGAATCGGACCTCTAACCTGCGCACCAGTACGCCTTGCGGTATCGACAATTTCCAACGTGGAAGCGTCAATCAACTTATGATCAAACGCTTTCAAGCGAATTCGTATACGTTGATTCTGCATCTGAACCAAACTCCAAATCTTTTTAAAGAACAATCAGCGTGAGGCGATTAATTATACCCCCCTGAAATGAGGGCGCAATTCTAATTACGGTGCGGCAAGGTGTCAAGCGCTATATGCAAAATAAACCAAGCCGTGCAAATTAAACATGCTAGCTGGCTGCCCACAGGGCTTCCTTGGCTAAATAAGGATACAACCAGCAAGCACAAACCAAACAAACCTCAAAAGGAGAAGCAGAGCTTAATCTATTGCGCCAAACGATCGCTACCGATCCTACAAAGAGCACCCAGATAACGCCGCCACAGGCAAATGGGGCACCACGCATAATATTTCTTCAGTTTTTTATGCAAACTGCTGTATACTTCTGCACAATTTTTGACCCCTGGCATACGAGTAATTCAATGACGGACTTATCGCTTTACAGAAACATCGGCATCTTCGCTCACGTTGACGCTGGCAAGACCACAACAACCGAACGCATCCTAAAACTCACCGGAAAGATTCACAAAACTGGAGAAGTTCACGACGGCGCGGCCACCACCGATTTTATGGCACAGGAGCAAGAGCGCGGAATAACCATACAATCTGCTGCGACTACCTGCTACTGGAAGGATCACCGATTTAACATCATCGACACACCCGGGCACGTAGACTTCACCGTAGAAGTATACCGCTCACTAAAGGTACTTGACGGTGGAGTAGGCGTGTTCTGCGGCTCTGGCGGTGTTGAACCGCAGTCAGAAACAAACTGGCGCTACGCAAACGACTCGGAAGTTGCTCGGATAATCTTCGTCAACAAACTTGACCGTGTCGGTGCTGATTTTTTACGCGTAGTCGCACAAGTTAAGAAGGTGCTCGGAGCGAATCCGCTGGTATTGACTCTTCCCATTGGTACCGAAGAGAACTTTGTTGGCGTTGTTGATCTTCTCACCCGCAAAGCCTATGTATGGGATGACACCGGCCTACCTGAAAACTTTGAGGTGCTGGACGTACCCGCCGACATGGCCGAAGAAGTTGAAAAGTACCGCGAGATGCTAATCGAAACCGCTGTAGAGCAGGACGACGACGTAATGATGGCCTATATGGATGGAGAAGAACCCGCCATCGAAGACATCAAGCGCTGCATTCGCAAGGGCACCATCGCATTGGACTTTTTCCCAACCCTCTGTGGCTCCGCATTCAAAAACAAAGGCGTCCAGCAGGTCTTAAACGCGGTGGTAGATTATTTGCCAAACCCAACCGAAGTTGAGCCCCAGCCTCTCACCGATGAAGAGGGCAGCGATACTGGCGAAGTGGCATTTGTTTCCATCGACGAACCGCTTAGAGCGCTTGCATTTAAAATAATGGATGACCGTTTTGGCGCCCTGACATTTGTGCGTATTTATTCCGGCGTGCTAGAGAAAGGCACAACCATTCTTAACTCTTTCACTGGAAAAACTGAAAGAATAGGACGAATGGTTGAAATGCATGCTAACGACCGCAACGAAATAGATCGCGCTCAGGCGGGAGACATTATTGCTATTGTCGGAATGAAAAATGTGCAAACGGGCCACACACTCTGCGATCCTAAGTTTCCTTGTACCCTCGAACCTATGGTCTTCCCAGATCCGGTTATATCCATTGCGGTTACACCAAAGGACAAAGCGGGGTCCGAAAAAATGGGCATAGCTCTTGGTAAAATGATTGCAGAAGATCCGTCCTTCAGAGTGGAATCGGATGAAGAGTCCGGTGACACGATTCTTAAGGGAATGGGCGAGCTTCACCTAGACATCAAAGTGGATATCCTTAAGCGCACCTACGGTGTGGACCTTATCGTTGGACAGCCTCAAGTGGCCTACCGAGAAACAATCACTAAAGCAATCGAAGACAGCTACACCCACAAGAAACAATCGGGAGGATCGGGCCAATACGGCAAGATTGACTACCGCATTAAGCCGGGCGAGCCCGGTACGGGCTACACCTTTAGCTCTTCGGTTGTGGGTGGTAACGTTCCTAAAGAATTTTTTCCAGCAATTGAAAAAGGCTTTAGAGTTATGATGGGTGAAGGCCCGCTAGCCAAGTTCCCCGTTTTGGATGTAGAGGTTGAGCTTTACGACGGTGGCTTCCACGCGGTCGACTCTTCTGCGATTGCCTTCGAAATTGCCGCAAAAGGAGCATTCCGTCAATCTATGCCAAAAGCTGGCCCACAATTGATTGAACCGATAATGCACATTGACGTATTTACGCCCGAAGATCACGTAGGTGATGTTATCGGTGACTTAAACCGTCGTCGAGGCATGATTAAAGACCAGGAGCCTGGACCTACAGGTATACGCATCAAAGCGGACGCACCGCTGTCTGAAATGTTTGGCTACATCGGCACCCTGCGCACAATGACATCTGGACGCGGACAATTTTCGATGGAGTTCTCTCACTACTTGCCCTGCCCAAATTCAGTAGCAGAGGCAGTAATCTCTGCAGAGAAAGAAAAACAAGCGAAGAAATAAACTGCTTGCGGGGTTTATTGTTGCCAACTCCCTTTGAATTTACAATTTGTCGCCAAAAAAAGGGCTCCTAAACAGGAGCCCTTTTTCCGTATACATGTCGCTATTGTTTATTCAATAATCTTAGCAACAACCCCGGCGCCCACTGTGCGGCCACCTTCACGAATCGCGAAGCGTAAACCTTCGTCCATCGCAATTGGACAAATCAGCGTGACAGTCATCTGAATATTGTCACCTGGCATTACCATCTCTACGCCTTCTGGCATTTCACACGCACCGGTTACGTCCGTAGTACGGAAGTAAAACTGAGGACGGTAGCCTTTAAAGAATGGAGTATGCCGACCACCTTCGTCTTTCGACAATACGTATACTTCACCTTCAAACTTAGTATGAGGCAAAATTGAACCCACATGCGCCAGTACTTGACCGCGCTCAACTTCTTCCCGCTTGGTACCGCGCAGTAGAACACCAACGTTCTCGCCAGCACGACCTTCGTCGAGTAACTTACGGAACATCTCAA
>JBLHGN010000329.1:0-3741 GCA_047616325.1 Lentisphaeria bacterium | reverse complement strand
AATACGCCATGCTAGATTATGGTGACGAAGTGTTTTTATGATGGGTTGGATAGTGGTCTACACTAATAGTCATAAGGTACTTCTAAATTGACAACAAGTAGGAAATACGATGAAACTAGACATAAGTAAACAGTTGTCCAAGCTAATGCGTGACAATAATTTATCTCAAAGTGCTCTATCTAGAGCTACGGGTGTTCCGCAACCAACGATTAACCGTATTCTCAGTGAGGTAACGCGAGAGCCAAGGCGCGATTCAGTTGTTCGGATTGCCAATTTTTTTGGTATCACTCCAGAGTCTCTATATGAAACGGGCGGAAGTAAATCAGCCAGGACACCGGCTGCCGAGTCCGTCGAAGAAATTTATAAGCGGATAGCTATGCTGAATGTTTCTGAGAGAAGTGAACTATTCGAACGTGTGTCTCAGAATCTCAGGTAGTATAGACGCCTAGAGCAGATTCTAATCGAGATCTTTGTTCCTCGGGCAAAGCATTTATATGTGCCGTGAAAGCCTCTAGTCCAGCATCAAAAGATTGCTCTAGCGATGTCTTTTTGTATTGTAAATCAATATGTATCTTTTGCTTCCTGCAAAGTTCTGCGTTCATTGTACTCATCCTTTTTCCTAACAAATCCGTTTGGGGCACTCAATTACACTTGTAATGAAGATTAAACACCTACCTAACCATCATAAGTATTTGAGTCGAAATTCATATAATACTTAAGTATTAATCGCGTAAAACTGTGATACAAAGCACGCTTTTTGATGCAGTTATGAGTATTAGTTACGGTTTTAAAAATTTTAAGCTTGTGTTATCCACCGATAACTGTATAAAAAACCAATGAATGAATTTTTATTAGTTGGTCTTGATCTAGGTTTTTGGGCAACTGTGTCCATGGCCTGTCTTTTTGGAGCCATGTCTCCGGGACCTAGTTTAGCCGTTGTGGTCAATCATACTCTGGCTAGAGGTTCGACGGCTGGATCCTGCGCTGCGATTAGTCACGGGTTGGCAATTGCCGTTTATGCGGCGATAACAACGTTCGGGTTGTCGGTAGTTATTAGCAATAACCAGCAGATATTTGATGCAATTCAAGTCGTTGGGTGTGTATTTCTGCTCGTCCTAGCGTATCGGTTGTGGTCATCATCGCCAATAACTCAAGAGGCGGAACTGCCTTTGACGGCAGCATCATCCAATATTTTGGCAATAAGAGATGGTTTAGCCATCGCTTTTTTTAATCCAAAAATACTGTTGTTTTTTACGGCTTTGTTTAGTCAATTCGTTAGACTCGAAAGTAGTGCAGGAGAAAAGATCTATCTTGCATTAATTGCAGGCGGTGTCGATATGCTCTGGTATTTGTTTGTGGTGGCCATTATTTCTCGCTCTGGTTCTATCTATCGGTTCCACAATGCAAGTGGTTGGCTCAACAAGTGTTTCGGTCTAATACTAGCGTTTATAGCTGTGGGTTTTATTGTTGAGATCGCACAGGCTTGGTAGTTATCAACTTTTAGGAGTTTATAAATAGTGACATCGTTCCAAACCCTTTATGATCTGGCCGTTAAGAACAAAGGATCCGCTGCACGACTCGAAGAGGTTCTTCCTTCGATTGCAACTTCAGTGGAGCTGTCAAAAATATCAGATGATCGCTATCTCTCTATGATGACACGCTGTGTTTTCAGGGCCGGTTTTGTGTGGCGAGTCATTGACCATAAGTGGCCAGGGTTTGAAAATGCCTTTGCCAAGTTTAATCCTCTGGCGGTAGCACATTTTAGCGATGAGCGATTAGAGGAGCTCGCGCAGGATACTACGATAGTGAGAAATTTCACAAAGATAGTCGCTGTGCGAAACAATGCAGTCTATGTGCTTGATCAACAACGGCGTCATGGTAGTTTCGCGAGGTTTATTGCTGATTGGCCCAGTGAAGACATTGTCGGCTTATGGTTGGAATTGAAGAAACAAGGGTGCAGATTGGGCGGAAACAGTGGACCCATGATGCTCAGAAGTATGGGTAAAGACACGTTTTTAATGACTAAAGATGTTTGTGATGCTCTGGTCAACCATGGTTTCATAGAGAAGTTTAGTGTCAATTCTCAACGTGATTTGCGGCGTGTTCAAGATATTTTCAATAATCTGCGCGAGCAGTCGGGCCGCCCTCTAGGAGAGGTCAGCCGTATACTCGCTTGCACAGTTTGATATCAGTCTTTAAAGCTGGTTGGTAATCCAGGTATCGATGCGTTGGTCCAGAACATTCAGTGGCAGGGCGCCTTTAACATGTAACTGGTCGTGAAAGCTGCGTATGTCGAACTGGTCGCCGAGCTTCTCAGTTGCTCGTGCACGCAACTCTTTAAATTTAAGTTCTCCAATTTTGTAGGCAAGGGCCTGTGCTGGCCATGAGATATAGCGATCAATTTCCACTTCAATGTCATGCATGCTCTTAGCCGTATTGCTGGCAAAGAAATCGATAGCTTGTTGGCGCTCCCAACCGAATATATGCATACCGGTATCGACTACAAGACGAACTGCTCGCCACATCTCGTAGGTGAGTTGTCCAAATTTACTGTAAGGGTCTTTATAAAAGCCCATTTCATCGCCTAAGCTTTCCGCATATAACCCCCACCCTTCGACAAATCCGGTATAGCTAAGATTTTGTAGCAGTGGGTGAGTTTCTGGGAGTTCTTGCGCCAGTGATATCTGTAGGTGATGGCCGGGCATAGCCTCATGAAGGGTCAGTGCCTCCATTTCCCAAATAGGTCGAGTGTCCAATGCATAGGTGTTGGCATAAAAATAACCCGGACGCCCATCTTTGCTGGAGCCTCCCCAGTAGTACGCTGTGGTCTGAGATTTTGCCGCATAGTCTGGAATGGGTATTACGCCGTACGGCATTCGGGGAAGCTTGCCAAACATTTTTGCAAGCTCGGGATCGGCGCGCTTGGCAATATCACGATAACCCGCCAGTAAACTCTCTGCGGAGGTCATATAAAATTGCGGATCTGTTCTTAGGAAAGCCGTAAATTGTTCAAAACTGCCCTCGAATCCAGATTCGGCAATGACCTTGTCCATCTGTTTGCGTATGCGCTTTACCTCGCGCAGTCCTAGGGCATGAATTTGCTTAGGTGTGAGGTTAGAGGTGGTAAATCTTTTTGCGCGGTGACGATACCAATTACTGCCGTTGGACATGTCAGATAGCGCAATTGAGCTATTAGCGTTGGGTATATAGTCGGTTTCTAAAAAGGTTAAGAGCCTCTCAAACGCAGGATAAATACTGTTTTTAACAATAGCGACGGCTTCACTGGTGATTTCACGTTGTTCCGCGTCACTAATGCCTAACGGAAACTTAGTGAAGCTTTTGAGCAGTGGACTCTTGAGTATATCTTCTGGCGTGGTATTACGAATCTGCTCAGGCACATCCCGGAGCGTTATTTGCGGAGGAGTAATGTTTCTTTTTAAACCTTCTCGTAGCACTACAATATTTTTATCAATATAGTCAGCTGCGCCGCGCAGGCGTGAGATTCGATCAGAAAAATCTTGTCGATTAGCCGACGGCATCATTGACAAGGTATCTGAGATATCTTGTTGAACACCACTTCTCTGGTGAATCAGTATAAATTCCTCAGGGAAAGCATAGCCATCGATTTCATCGGACAAATTTTTCTCCACAAGCTGCCATCCCAACAGGCTATCTTCATCGAGTTGATCAGATTCAATCGCACGTAATTGTTTTAGGAAGTCTCTTCGCGTCTGTTTATCC
>JBLHGN010000328.1:0-3770 GCA_047616325.1 Lentisphaeria bacterium | reverse complement strand
TAAACAGGGCAAAAATAGCAATCGCCAGTATTAGTTTAGATCGAATCGATTTCAGCATTGTGCAGCGCGCTCAAGTGGGTAAACCATAAAAAAGGGTTGATATAGTCCGTGAAATAGCCAGAAACAAGCGGCTTTTCTGTTTTCAGACGTGTAACTCAAGTCTAGTCAATGCAATGAAAACCATCCACTTAGACCGCACAAAATAGCAAATATAGCCAATAAATTAGCATTTGCTTATTAAGTAAACTCTAATATACTGAGGGCTAGTTTAAGCAATTAAGAGGGAAGTGTGATGACGCTTAGTGAGCCGAGGGCGGATATTGCCAAACACGCCGTTCAAGCCGCGGCTCTTTTAAAAGAGTTGGCCAATGAGAATCGATTGATGATTTGCTGTGTTTTGGGCGATCAGGAGTTTTCCGTGGGCGAAATTAACGAGCGCGTTCCACTCAGCCAGTCGGCTTTATCTCAGCATTTGGCACGTTTGCGGGAGGCTGGGTTGGTGAGTACCCGCAAACACGGACAAATCGTTTACTACCGTCTCGCAGGGCAGCAAGCCATGAAAATTATTGCCACCCTACAAGGTATTTATTGCCCCTGAACAAGGCCAAATTTATAGGAAAACTTATGCATACGACATTAGATGCTCGATCCTTCTTAGAGCAATACAGAAACAACCAAAATATTACTGTCATCGACTTGCGCACGGGCGCCGAGGTAGACGCTGAATATATTGATAATTGCATTCACCTACCGGTGCAAGATCTCAATCACCAAACCCTAAGCAGCGCTTTGAACAAAGCCAGCAAAGATAATGAAAATGTACTTCACTTGCTTTGTCAAAGCGGCCGTCGTGCGGTAATGGCGGTGGAGAAGTTGCAAGGTTTGGAGGGTGTGGAGCTTATTGTGCTGGAAGGTGGTTTAAATGCGCTAAAATCGCTTGGCCTTGAAGTAAAGAGTGCTGCCGACGCAAAACCGGTGATGTCCATAGAGCGACAAGTGCATATGACCGTTGGTATATTGGTTTTGCTTGGTGTTGGCCTTGGGTTTACGGTTAGCAGTGTATTTTTTGCGCTAACCGCATTATTGGGCGTCGGTTTGGTTTTTTCGGGTATTACCGATATCTGCGGCATGGCCTTGCTCCTCGCGCGTATGCCTTGGAATCGTGTCGGCACGAATCAAGGCGGGGCAGCGTAAACCGAGAAGCACTTATGGAATATGCCATAGGTATTATTATTGGAAGCCTGCTGGGCTTAACGGGCGCAGGCGGTTCGGTGTTTGCGGTGCCGCTGCTTATGCTACTGCTAAATTTGTCTGCAACCGAGGCAATGGGCACAGCCTTGTGTGCGGTGGCCTTGAGCGCTTGCTATGGCGTTATTGTGCAGCATAAGCGCGTGCTTTGGGCGCCAGCATTCATTCTGGTGGCGGGGGGCATGCTTATGGCTCCTTTGGGTAAGTGGTTATCACTGGACGTGCCCGATGTGTGGCTTATGTGCGGGTTTAATGTGTTGGCACTGTTTATCGCTGTGCGCATGTGGCATCAATCGGTGGTCGACCCAACGGCGACGGAAATTACCCGCGCATCGTCACCATTGGATACTTCGGCTATCTCGCAGAGTACGCCCTGTCGCTATAGCGATGACGGGGTGTTTCATTTAAAACCTAAGTGCCTTTCTCGTCTCGTTTTGGGCGGTTTGCTTATCGGGCTAATATCGGGAGTTTTTGGTGTTGGCGGCGGTTTTCTTATTGTGCCCTTTTTGCTTTTTGTGAGCCCCATTCCAATGAGAGCGGCGGTGGCTACTTCCTTGTTTGCGATTACATTGATTAGTGCTTCCGGCTTTGCCGCGCACGTTTATTTTGTTCAAGGTCTAGCATCAGCCGCACTTTCTGTTCCACTAGCTGAACAGGTTGGCGACCTTGCTTTCGGTGACATGCTTGTTGGTGGTTTGAATGCGGCGCTATTGATAAAAATTATGTTAAGTGCTGTGGTAGGAATGATATTGAGTCAGGCGCTTAGTGCTTATATTGCCGGCCCCAGATTGCAGCGCGTGTTTGCCGTGCTGCTGGTGGCCGTTTCGCTATTCACCTTGGTTTGGAAAATTTAGAGAGGGATATCTGTTACTTATTCGACAGTTGATTGAAAGCGACAGCTCGACCTATGCCTACCTGTTGGCCGACACCGAAACACGGGAGGCGGCATTGATTGACCCCGTGCTGGAAAAGCGCGAAGACTATAAAACGCTACTGCGCGAGCTGGATCTCACTCTGCTGTTTGCACTAGACACCCACACCCACGCCGACCACGTGACGGCTCTGGGGCACCTTCGCGACGAGCTTGGCTGTCGCGCTCTAGTAGGCCAGCAGTCTAAGGCCAGCTGTGCAACGGGAAGGTTTCACCATCACGATACACTGTCTGTTGGGGCCTATGCGGTAACCGCACTCTATACCCCTGGGCACACAGACGACTCCTATAGTTTTCACATTCTCGACGGTGATAATGGCTATGTATTTACTGGCGATACCCTGCTCATTCGCGGCAGCGGCCGCACTGACTTTCAAAATGGCGACGCTTTGCAGCAATATCACAGCCTTCACCACGTTTTGCTCAGTTTGCCTCCCGCCACCGTTGTATACCCCGGCCACGATTACAAAGGTTGGACGCAAAGCACTATAGCGGAGGAGGCGAGTCACAATCCGCGCTTGCAGCTCCATGGCGCAGAAACCTACGCGACGTTTATGGCCAAGCTTAATCTTCCCAATCCCAAACTGATGGATATTGCTGTTCCGCTAAATCAGGCCTGTGGAAAAGAGTAACGGCGTTTAGGATTTAGGTTTGGCTTTGTTCTTGGGAGTAAATGTTCTCGAGGCTATAATTAAGAGAAAAACTAAGAGCAAAATTAGGTTTATTTAGGTGGGTCAATCTGACCATTAATAGAGTTGTTTACTCTAAACCACCCGGCTACGCTGTAGCGTTGTCGGCTTACCGGTAGTACCTCGTGGGGAAACTCTTCGCTTAGAAAAACCACCAGCGTCGCAAAGGTGGGTTGCACTTTATTCAGCTCGATATCGGCGTCGGAATACATCACCAGTTCGCCGCCTTGATCGGGTTCCCAGCCTTTATTCAAATACGTCACCAGCGACAGAATGCGGTTGGACTCGCCTTTAAACGCATCTTTGTGCTTTTTATAAAAGTCGCCGGGCAGATAGAGCGCAAAGTGGCTCTCAAAGGAAAATAATCCAAGAAATAAACGCTTGTTCAAGTGAATTCTAAGTTGCTCGCACCAATACTTCCAAGTTGTGTTTAGGTTCGACTCTTCATCTATCCAGCTAATTTTGTCGCGTCGAACAAAGGTGTTCTCTGTTTGTTCGAGGCTACGTCCGATAGTGGCTTTGCGAAAGCCATCGCATTCAAGCTGAGCAAGGTGCTCAATAAGGTGGTCCGTAATGTGTTTGGGCATGGCTGCCGGCAAAATAGCATAGCCTCGCGCAATAATTTGTAAGGCAATTTGTTCAAAAAGGTTTTTGTCGTCGGTTGGGTTATGTGTGTTCAAACTGTCAACGCGATACATGAGCCAAACACCAGGGTAGCTTTTTTTGCAGAGGAAGTGAAAGGTAGGCGTTATACAGAAAAAGGTGTGTGCTGCACATCATTAATTGGTGCATCGTCATTCATTGCTATCGGCCCCTATTCACAGTTTGTCGGAATTAAGTGTTTGAGGTGCACAAAAAAAATGGGAGCACTAGGCTCCCAAAGGGGTTATGAAAAACAGCTA
>JBLHGN010000327.1:0-3807 GCA_047616325.1 Lentisphaeria bacterium | reverse complement strand
CACCGCCCACCATTCACATCAGAACACCGCAAAAGACCGCGTGGGCGGTGCCCACCCTACCTAGCTTGAACCAGGATTATTGTGCCATGTGTTTCATCTGACCCCAGATATCGTTACTGATCCAAAAAGCCCATAAACGCATCATAAACAGGCTGACTTACATTATTATCATCGATTAACCACCAACCAGTCTGTTCGCCATTGTCGCTAGTTTCATTATTGTAAAGCTGCCAGTAATATGCCAACGGTGCGCCCCAGGCATTAGCATCATTTAATATTTGCATAGTTAATTCTTTTTGAGCTTCAGGTGTCCGTATTGTAGAACCTTGTGCGTTTCTTGTAGCGAACCCAAACTCGCCAATAAAAACCTTTTTACCTGGAAATAATGGCGTCAGATAATCAGTGTAATTTGCATTATTTTCTATTACATCCAAATTACGTGAAACATTATCCAATCCAGCGTCATAAATTGAATACGACACCGCGTCCACGGTAACTTCAGGCAAAATACCATTAACAAGTCTTTCGTAACCAAAGTCTATAAAATCACTAACAAGATTAACTTCAACATACTGTGCAACCCAAACGTTGCTATGAGGCGTATCTCGTCTGGCCGCTTCTATGGCTGCCTGCCTGTTTGTAACCCAGTTTATGTAAGCAGTCTTCCGGTCTGAGGGAAGCGTACTAATTGACGGATTGAAATCGCCCAGAACCCACCAATCGCCCTCCCAATGCCCAAGCATAAATAATCGACCAGTATTATCGTAGTGCGTTAAAAGGTATTGAGTAAGTTCATACATTTCATTATACGAGGCTAGGTCATCAGGAAAATTTTCACCCCCCGCAAGGGTATATGTCCACATACATATCACTGAAAAGTCTAGGTCGAGTGCATGTCGCACCGACGGTTCATTTTCAGCGATATCGGCAAGGCTCTGATATTGCGACATCGCAGGCAAATCGTAAAATGAATTTTCGCCGACATGGGTATCCTCCCAAGCAGAAAATATTCTCTCACTCAAACCAAACTTAAATGTATTAAAACCAGCATTTTTTATAACATCAGCTTGTTCGACGAGTTGAGTTTTTGCGCTCTCAAAGGAGTAATTTGCTGAAAAGGCCTGCGTACCCAAAAGCGTTGTTGAAACAGGAAAAATACTATTAGCGGGTGATGAAATAAAACAACTTACTGATATATTAGTTACGGAGTTTGTCGCCAAAGTGCCATTACCATTACTAATTAAGCATGTTTGATTGGGTTCGCTGGGCTGAGCATTGACAGTAACGCTATAGCTCCCCCCCCTATTGACTAGCGTGTTGAAACTAAACTCGCCGTTGGCTGAGAGAACAAGATCATCACCTTCGTTCTGCTGCAAAATAACATTTCCACCTGCAAGCCCCTCAAGCGTGCCACCTATTGTAAGCAATTCAGTCTCAATAACCTGACTCAGTGTCGTAATAGAGAAAGTTCCAGAGCTATTACCTACAGTCAAAACGACCTCAGTTATTGTCTCATACTCACTAGATGACCAGCCTCTTACAACAATAGTTGCTCCATTACTCACAGTATTCGAAGCAGAAGTAAATGTCCCACCATCAATAGAGTATTCTCCGCCAACAATACTCACTTGTGCAGCGGTATTAATACCATTAATGGCAATCTCATCTGAGTTGGCGAGGGTCGATAACACCTCATTTGTGGCGGCAGTAAAACCAAAAGCATCTGGGCTAACGTCCGCAAGTGGTGTTGGCGTGGAACCACCGCCACTACCTCCACACGCTGAGCATACAAATGCAAAAAAAAATAGTATAACGACTGTTCGCAAAGACTGCTGGGCGTCTAGCATTGTATGTAAACTCTATATTTTATAAGACAGGTGATGATTGATAATAACTCACAAAGAAGTCTATCGTCATTACCTGTTTTTTTCAATGTTGTTGTCGCCTAGGATTAAAATTATGCCACCTCACACTCTTCCAGTATTAGGGTCGAATGGCACTTATTTAGGTGTCACTCGCTGGAAATAAATATTCAAATCCGACAGCATTATTTAATCTCTAGCGAGAAAAATTAAATCTGCACATTTTTTCTGAATATGTATCAACGACATAATTTAATCTAATTAGTGCTTGCACGATAAGAAAAAACTCTTTTAAAAAAAGAACGTTAACCCAAATAAAACGTTCGAAGTTTTAGCTGTTCGGCGTGTTCAACGTTCAAATATCCCTTGCTTTATAGTGTTTGCCATATTTTACATCTCAAACTTCGGCAACAGAGCATTACATGCGACGATAATTTCAACCACAACTTGAATTAGGTGCCACCCCAATCGAAGAAATTAGCTTTAATCCGCGATCAAGAGATGACACCCCCAAAATGCTACGCGGCCTTCAATTTATCTATTCTTTCCCGGCGACACGGGACGCCGTATTTGAAGCACTTCAATGTAATATTGGCGTCGATATTGATTTTTTAAAACGGTCGCCCCGGTATGAATTTGTGGGTGCTATTGGTGTTGGGCACTTGCGTTTAGGCCTGAATTGTGACTATGATCGCTTACATGATTTAGCCAATGAACATAAAACCATTCGTGCGGTGTTAGGGCATGGCGATTGGCGAGATGAACATCTGTATGGTCTGTAAATATTGAGAGACAATGTCACTTTATTGACCGAAGATATGCTTCGGAAAATTAATATCATCGTGGTAGACGCAGGACACAAACTTGTAAAAAAAAAGGACGATGAGGCGTTAAAAGGCCGTTGCGATTCTTTTGTTGTTGAAACCCGCGTTGAGCACCCAACCGATACGGGCATGTTATGGGATGCCATGAGAAAATCTATTCTTCTTATTTCGACGCTTTGTCAACACTATGACGTAGATGGTTGGAGGCAAGTATCTTACAATATCCTGCGCCTGAAAAGTCATTGGAGAAAAGCACAAAGAAGTAATCGCTCACGCCAAGCTCATGCACAAGAAGAAAAGATAAAAGCCCATAAGGCATACCTTCGCGTCGCCAATCAATGTTTTGAAAGAACACAAAGTAGCATTCAGCAACTGAGAGAAGAAGTGAACCAACAACTATCTCCTGAAGCATGGTCATTCTTGCAGGATGAGCTTGAAAAAATAGAGGGTTTTCGGGATTACGCCGCACTTCTCATGGATCAAATAAAACGTCGTGTATTAGAGGATGAAACTATTCCCACCAAGGAAAAAATTTGCGCTATTTTCCAACCGCATACCGAATGGATTAGTAAGGGTAAAGCGGGGCTTTTAGTTGCGCTTGGTGTTAAAGTCTGCACTATGGAAGATCAGTATCAGTTTATTTTACATCACGACGTCATGGAAAAAACTCAAGATGTTGATGTCGCCGTGTCGATGGTGACACAAACGCAAGTGCATTTCCCATCGCTCAACTCCTGTAGTTTTGATAAAGGTTTTCATAGTCTTTCCAACCAGGTGGAATTAAGCACACACTTGGATCAAGCTTGTACTTCCTAAAAAAGGGAAAATGTCAGCGGAAGAAAAATTAAAAGTACACGCACCAGAATACAAAAAAGTGCGGCGTCAGCATTCGGCGGTGGAATCGGCTGTCAATGCACTGGAGCAACACGGTCTTGACCGTTGCCCTGATCATGGGATTGACGGATTTAAGCGTTATGTTGCATGAGGTGTTTTAGCCCGCGACTTAAAGCGCATTGGCTTCATGCTCACGGAAAAAGAGCGTGCTGAAATATTACGAAAGCAGCGACGCGAACCGTACCGCCAAGCCGCTTAGCGTCACTTAAATTGGTTCCTGCATTACT
>JBLHGN010000326.1:0-3826 GCA_047616325.1 Lentisphaeria bacterium | reverse complement strand
CAGACGATAGAACTCAAATGAAATGGTCACTTACCGTAAAAACAAAATTTCACCATTCTAGACGGCAGGTTTTACAATTCTAAAATTCCAGCAATCCTTCTCGCCCAGTTAAGCTAATTGCTTGCTCATAACCGGGCATTTTGACGCTGTCACTACTAATTTCTATTTGCTCCACCTCTATCAACTTGTTGCCAAACTCGTAAATCGGATCAAAATGCGCGCTATCGGCCTGAAGTTTATATTCGGCTATCTTTTCATAGGTTGCATCGCATCTATCACGGTAGTGCGCTAATTGCGAAGAAGAATAGTTTTTGCCCAAATATCGGCCTACAACACTTGGTGAAAATACCACAGCAGTTGCATTGTTACCGCCAAAACCCTTTGAATTTAGAAAGGCAACCTCACAATTTTCAGCCCCTAGATTTTGGTCTATAGGTGATATTCGTAGTCGCTGAGCGGCAACATCATCGGCAATTGAAGTAATGGTCTTTATTCCTGGCAATACCCCATATTCGAACACCCCCATGGTAGCCGCAAGCTGATCGCCGCTGCTTGCGGCAAGTGAATGCCCCAAATACGCTTTTATCGCTGTCACCGGCCACGACTCGATACCAAAAGCCTGCGCCACACTGTCGAATATTAGTGACTCGGTGATACGATTTTGTGGAGTACTAGAGCCGTGGGCCTGAACAAAACTTCGCTGCCTTACCGCGTCTAGGCCAAGCAGCGTTGAGGCCAAGCCAACCGCCTTGGCCATTGTAATGTAGTTGCCCGCTCCCGGAGCTGAAATTGATTTCTTAAAGCCATCAGCATTTACGTACACAGAGGGGACCGCCCCGTATATTTTTGCACCAAGCTCTACAGCCAAGTCGTCAGCCATCAGAACCACATACTGCGAAGATTCGGCAATAGTAAATCCACAATTGTCACCAAAGGGACGACTTGCACGGCGGTAATCCGCCACGCTAACACCGTCAAGTTTTTGTAGGTTAGCGTCTGTAGCAAGCGCACTCATGGCGGCGTAACCATCGATGACCTCGGGTAAAATCGGAGCTTCACTGGCGCCGATAACAGCTACTTTAGAGCGACCACTGCGAATATCATCTACGCCGAGGCGCAAATTATACAGAAAGGTGGCGCACGCTCCAGCAATACCACCAGTAGAGCCCAGGTTGCCGAGTACGTAGGCATTCACAAAGTCGGCCGGCATGGTATTAAGCCCCATCGCGATTTGTTTGGATGTAGCCCTGATTGAATTATTTCTGGCATAAAACAAACCGCCAAAACCGCAATTATCCAGCTGACTCATGATACTAGCGCTGTATACAGAAATTTGGTCCGGTGGAACAACTCTGGTCACCGTAGACCAGTCGACGCCCATAGATTTGACTGCGTCAGACGCCCCCATAATAGCCATCTGCAAACCCCGAGGGTGATTCTGCGAGCGATAGTAACTAGAAGGATCAAAACCACTTGGCAGCTGCCCAGCCGCTTTCACACCAATAGACTCTGTAGTATCGATCTTTATCTCTTGGTCATCTAACAGCGTCACCCGAAACTCTTTACCCTCTTCATCAAGCGGGCTTAGGGCCCAGTTGCCGGGAATGTTTTCTGGCATTTGCCGACGCGAGATCGTGAAGCTAACAGGGTGTTTTGCCGAGCTTTCCAAATTAAATTTTTTCGATAGCGGCACCTTGTCCACATCAAAATGTGAGACTTCAATTTTTCTCACCAGAGTGCCCGCCGTAACCTCCTCACTGTCGACATTGCCTATGCGCATCATCTTAGCCAGGGCGCTAAGAGTTTCTTGCTTTTGCTGGGCATCAAGACTTTCAAGAATCATTCGTTTATAAGCTATATGCCCAGAGCTTCTGCCTGCCGCATTAAACCCACCAAAGCTAACAATTACCGGTAACTTAGACCCCATAGCCAACACTCGCTTAATAAAACAAAACAGATATCGATAACGACAATAACAATTGTCCCGCCACTCCTTTCGCGAAAGAGCACATTGCTAAGTGTAAAGAAGGAAGCCGCCTTACAGTCATGCCATTTTAGCCACAAAACCATGGCATATTAGCCACATGCGCACTATAGTAAAGCAAACTTCACAACTTACAAAAGGCCAACACCGACGTGCTCAAGGTTACTTTTATCCTTTGCAACAACATGCTAGCCACAAGCGTTAGCCTGCCGCTAGAGCAGCTTTATGCCGCAGAATCGTTAGCAAGAGCCAGCCTTCCTTTCGGTGATCAAAAAAAATCTCAGCTTTTACATGTAAATTTGGCCGCCATTACTCGCGACGCTATTGCGACTCATACGGGTTTGTCATTTACACCCAATTGCACGATAAGCGATTTGGATAAGAGCGATATCATTTATTTGCCTGCGCTTTGGCGCAACCCAAACGCCACACTTCGACACAACCGGGCTTTAGTGCCGTGGCTTAAAAAACAATACGAACGGGGAAGCGTAATAGCAGGCGTGGGGACAGGATGTTGCTTTATGGCCGAAGCGGGCTTATTGGACAATAAAGCCGCCACCACACACTGGCACTACTTCGACTATTTTCAAGAGCGATACCCCCTAGTCAACCTCAAACGGCAATATTTTATTACCCAAGCAGACAATCTCTATTGCACTGCAAGCGTTAATTCTCTAGCTGACCTAACAGTGCATTTTATTCAACGTTATTTTTCACACACAATTGCCAGCCACGTTGAAAGACATTTTTTTCATGAAATACGAAGAGCGTATGAAAGCTCTGTTTCCTATCAAGACTCTAATAGCAGCCATGCGGACGAAGATATTGTACAGACACAAATATGGCTTTCCGACAATTACGGTAAAAGTATAAACCTAAAAAATGTGGCCGAGCAATTCGAGATGAGTATACGAAGCTTTAATCGTCGTTTTAAAAACGCAACTGGCAAGCAACCGATCAAATATCTACAAGAAGTTAGAATAAATGCTGCAAAAGATTTACTAAAAACCTCAAATCTTTCCATCGATGAGATTATATATAAGGTAGGCTACAATGACAGCGTATATTTTAATAAACTATTCAAAAAACACCACGGAACGACCGCTGGTCAATATCGGAAAACAGTAAGAGCAAAATTATTTAGCTTGCTATAATCCCCTCATAAAAAACCTAAAAATATATTTTTAAAACAAAAAACTCTAAATAACCTGCTCGCTCAACAGCTATATGGTCGTTAACATTTCGACAAATTAAGCAACTCTATCCTTTACAAACGAGCTAGAAGCCGGACGTGAACCGGACCTTACATCAATGGCTCTTGGTTTCATAGCTTCAGGAATTTCGCGCACAAGATCCACATAAAGCAAGCCATTCTCCAAACGTGCCCCTTCAACTTTCACGTAATCTTCCAGCTGAAACCTTCTTTCGAAATTTATCGCGGCTATTCCTTGATGTAAAAAGTTTCTTTCTGAGTGCGGAGTTTCTTTTTTAACACTGACGGTTAAATTATTTCGCTTAACCTCTATTAAGCTCAGACTCTCTAAACCCAGCAACTGCCATGGATATTCGATACTGGTCGTCGCCGGTTAGCTCAATATTGTAGGGGGGACATGACGGCTGCGTTTGATCGGTGCGACTTAATGAGTCGAGCAAATTTACCATACGATCAAAACCAATGGCCGAACGATATAGTGGTGAAAAATCTAAGGTTTGCATAATCCTAGAAAACTCAGTTGAAATTTTGACGGGCAAGTATAAAATGGCCTAACACCTTGAATTAAAAAGAAATATTTCATGACAAATAGCCTCGAAACAACTCACCCATTGGGTGAACGAAATTCC
>JBLHGN010000325.1:0-3849 GCA_047616325.1 Lentisphaeria bacterium | reverse complement strand
AATATTGATCGGGCGGTCGGGTTCCCGCCGCAGTACCGCCATAAATTCTTGATACACACTCATCTCCCTGGGCTTCGGCGAGGGATGTAAAGCTCTTATATTTGGCTGGTGGTTTTATTGTTCATGGAATAACAGTCTATTCGTCGGGCATGTGTACGTGTTGATTAAAATCAATAATGCTTTTTTTAGAAGATACACCGATCATTTAGTATCTATATAAATCAGACGTTTTTTGCTGTGTTTCTTAAGTTAATAGCCTGCGGGCTATATCGCATTAACATGGAAAAATTATCTATATTGAGCGCCGATTCATCGACTAGGGGAATTCGCACAACATGGCCAGATCCTGGCGCACAGCTTACTTGCTGCCCCTTGTTGTTTTCGGTGTGTTCCAAGATAAACGTACGATTGCCCGACGGCGTTATTAGCTCCAGGGTGTTGCCCACCTCAAAGCGGTTTTTTACGTCTATGGTCAACCAGCCGCTCTGCCTGTCTATGTCTACAATTGTCACCGACAAACTGCTGATTGCTATTGACGGAAGCGCCTTGTTGGTAGTTTTGGTATTCGCTGGGTACATGGCGGCGGTAAAAACCTTCGGTATAGCCGCGATAGGCCAAGTGTTCCAGTTGGCCCATAGGGCCCATATTAAATTTGTTCCCTTGAACTGCAGTATCAATGGCTTGGCGGTATACCTGAGCGGTGCGAGCCGCATAGTAGGGCGACTTTGTGCGGCCCTCAATTTTTAGCGAACTTATGCCCATTTTTACCAAGCGGTCTAACTGTTGCGCAGCGCACAGGTCTTTGGAGTTCATAATATAGGTGCCGTGCCGTGCCGTGCCGTGCCGTGCCGTGCTCGTCCTCGTAGGCGGGCAGATATTTGCCGAGCCGGCTCTTCTCTTGTAGTAATACGGGAGGCACTTCGGTTTCGGGGCGCCATTGCTTTGGGCTGCTGTCGTTGTCGCTGTCGCTGGCGTTAAGATCCGCGGTTTCACTTTCTTCGGCTGGGTGGGCGTTCTATTACCAGCGGCAGGAATTTGTGCATGCGCCCTGATTGGCGTCGCGGTGGGTCATATAGCCCGACAGCAAACAGCGACCCGAATAGGCGATACAGAGTGCGCAGTGAACAAAAACTTCCAGCTCTGTTTGCGGGCTTTGCTGGCTGATCTCTTCAATTTCATCGATGGATAATTCTCACGAAAGTATCATGCGCTGCAATCCTTGTTTGGCCCAAAACTTTACCGTGGCATAGTTTGCGGCGTTAGCCTGCACGCTAAGGTGCACGGCTTGTTCTGGCCAGGTTTCGCGCACCATCATAAGGCCAGGGTCCGACATAATTAGTGCGTCTGGCCCCATGGCGATCACCTCTTCAATATCGCATAAATAGGAGCGAACCTTGTCGTTGTGGTGCGAAATGTTGCGGGCTAAATAAAATTTCTTGTTTTGTTGATGCGCCTCGGCGATGGCGGCCTCAATGTTTTCCCCCCGCTGTTGAATTCATTGTTGCGCACGCGCAGGCTGTAGCGGGGTTGGCCGGCGTAGACAGCGTCTGCGCCATAAGCAAAGGCATAACGCATGCTTTTCAGTGTGCCGGCGGGAGAGAGAAGTTCGGTAGCCATGAGCAGCCCAATAAAAAGGGCGGCATGTTAAACGTTTTACCTTTAGCGGTATTTGATGTCGGTCAATTAATGGCGTAGCGCTAGGGTACGGCTGCGGTAATTTTTACCAGGTAGCGGTTTTGCCAAAATTTACCAGTAATCCAGAAGGCGTCATTCGCGGCGTCGTAGGCAATTCCGTTTAAAACACCGCTGTCGTCAGATCCGCTATTTTTTTTGACTAAGTCGCTAAAATCAACGATGCCCATCACCTCACCTGTGGCGGGTGAAACTTTGAGTATATAGGGCGACTGCCAAACGTTGGCCCAAATGTATTTGTCGGCGTACTCCAGTTCATTTAACTGGCTGTAACTCTTCCATTTGCTGTGTACGCGAACCGAACGCTCAATCGCGAAGCTATTGGCGTTTCTAAAGTATAGGCGGTTACCTCCGTCGCTCATAATGAATGATTGCCCGTCGTTGGTCAGCCCCCAGCCTTCACCCTTATAGCGAGTCTGTTTTATGGGGGTGAGACTTATTGCATCCAGTTCCATTAAAACGCCGGCCTTCCAAGAAAGTAAAAACAGCGAGTTGTCGAGCAAGGTAAGGCCTTCGGCAAAAATTTGCGCTGGAAGTGGCCATTCGGCCAGTGCAGAGTTGTCTTTACTGTTGTAGCTGCGCACGAAAGATTTTCCGTAGAGACCGCTGGACTCATAAAAAATATTGTTGTGCAGTGCTAGGCCCTGAGTAAACGTGGCGCTGTCGTGAGAACTTACTTCGAGTACGCGATAGTCGAGTTTTAACGTGGATTGTGCGTTGGCGTTGAAGCCAAGGCTGAGTGCGCAAATAGCGCAAAGCAGCTGCACCGAGAATAAAGGTTTTAAAGTCCGTGTCATAGTTATTTATAGTTGTATTCAGTTTTGTATAATCACCGCCTTAGGCGGTAGGCTTGGACAAATGGCTATGCCGTTGTCATAGAAACCCCCTCATGGTACCTCTAGCCTTGTTATCCCCATAACATAAGCAAGAGGTAAACCATGAGTAGGTTTAAAAGATTATCGCACGTTATATGGTGTTGTAAATACCATATCGTGTGGGTTCCAAAGTATCGATTTCGGATTCTGAACGGGCCGATTAAAGACGAGCTATACAAAACAAGCCATGTTTATTGTGGTCGAATGGGCTGTTCAGTGATTGAGCTAAATATTCAAAGTAACCATGTACATTTATTGGTGTCGATGCCTCCAAAGGAATCCGTAGCGAAGCTTCTGGGAACGGTAAAAGGAAAAACGGCAATACAGATATTTCGCCAGTTTCGCTATTTGAAAAGTAAGCTCTATTGGAGAAACCATTTTTGGGCTAGGGGTTATTGCGTTGATGCATTTGGTATAGATGAGGCGTCCTACGTAAGTATGTCAAACACCAAGAAAAAGAGGAAAAGGTCAAGAATCATTTAGTTGTAGATAAGTAAGTAAACTAGGGGATATCGATGGCTACCTTCTAAGAGGGCAGCTTCTTGCCCCCTTCTAGGGGGGGCAATGGCATTCACTTAACAAAATTACCCATTCACTTTAGGGCTTGGCGCCTTAGAGCCCAATTAGCCCACAATTAAGTCATTGTGGGCTAATTGTTGGGCATTCATTAGCCGGCCTTTGCGAGCTTGGGTGGCTTCCATTTTCCAATCGGCTTTCTGGAGTGTCGATCGTATGATCTGTTGGGGCGAAGCTTTTGTCTGCATGACGCAATACTTGCGATCACAGTATTGATTGTTTCTCGCACCAATGTTGCCTGGTGAAGAATCAATCCCTCTATATTTCTACCCATCGTGGTTAAGCAGTTTTTGAAGTTTGCTTTTATTTCCGGGTCTTTACTTTCTCGGTTGTGACAATTGAATCCTTCTTCATTATGATTCGAGAAAAACCTGGTTAAAGTGATCAGCACAAAATGCGCAAAAAGCTCCTGTTTAACCGCGCGCTCACTTTGATCATGAAAATCCGCTACAGTCATTAAGGTTTTGGATGTTTTGTAAAGCTCTTCGATTCCTTAGCGAGAGTGATAAAGGTCTGAGAGGTCCTCAATAGGGTATCTCTTAGCGTTTAGCAGTGTGGTTCCTAGTATATAGGTTGTTCCTGAAAAGCTATATTTCACAAGGCGTAAATGTATTGGTTTGCACTCGCTTTCTGGACGCTTTTCAAGAATTGCCAATTTTGCCGATTTTGTCGCAGATATTTCGATAATGAGATCTGTTCTTGTACT
>JBLHGN010000324.1:0-3897 GCA_047616325.1 Lentisphaeria bacterium | reverse complement strand
GATTTTACTGACGAGGCAAATATTTGAATGCTTTGGCGAATAAACGATAAAGGTGCGCTAAAGTATGTGCGTGGCGAGATCCGATGCGCTTTTTCGATAGGGTCGAAATAGATGTGCTTGACCCAAGCAATTACAAGCTTTGTAAGCCTTGGTTCTGAATGGATTGAGAGCGCCAGAATAGATTGCGCGTAAGTGGGGCCAATGATTACGTTGTCCATTTTAAAGGCGCGTAGCTATCATGTTGCTCGACCCATTTTTAGACTATTGTTGCAAATCCTCCACACACCTATTTACGCGAATTAGCTGTTCAAATTCTTTTGGCGGAACAGGCTTGGAATAAAGATACCCCTGTGCAAAATCGCACTTGGCACTGCTTAGAATGTTCTCCTGTTGTTTCGTTTCTACGCCTTCTGCAATGACTTTTAGTCCCAGCGTATGCGCCATAATAATAATTGCCTCGCATAGTGCTAGGTCGTTGGGGGCTGTTTCGATATTCTTTGTAAACGATTGATCAATTTTCAAATAGTCGATGTCAAACTTTTTGAGATAGGATAAAGACGAATAACCCGTACCAAAATCGTCTATCGCAACCTCCACACCAATATCTCGCAAGCGGTAGAGCTTTTCTAATACCTCTGGCTCGGCGTGCAAGAGCATTCCTTCGGTAATTTCAATAATTATATTACGGTACTTTGCCTCGTTGGCGTATTTTGGGCTAAGCCACCCACCACAAAAAACTTCTTGGTCGGCTTTAAACTGCAGGGGTGACATATTGATGCCTACTTGAAAGTTAGCATCTAGAAGTGCACTCCAATTTCGTTGCCACTTTTCTCCTTGGTAACACACCCAATTTCCAATTTCGTTTATGATGCCTATGTCTTCTGCGATGGATATAAACTCCAATGGTGATACCAGCCCTCTTTCTGGGTGGAACCACCGCAGCAAGGCCTCGGCCTTGTGTATTTTTCCTGTTGCTAAATCAACAACGGGTTGGAAGTACACTTCGAATTGCTCCCGCGCCAATGCGGAGCGTAAATCGTTTGATAGTCGCAGTCGTTTTTGCGCTTGATCTTGCAGGGCTTGGGTAAAATGGCTCACCTGATTCCGGCCCGCATTTTTGGCTTCGTACATTGCCTGATCGGCATTCTGAATCAATGTGTCGATATCTTCAGCATCGTTCGGGTACAAGGTAATGCCGATGCTGGCCGAAACGTGTACAACTTCATCTTGTAGGGCGTAGGGTTTGGCTAATTGCGTCACTAACTGTTGCGCAATATACACGACATCACTATTGGCGTGTAACTCGGCTAAAATTATGGTGAATTCGTCACCACCAATACGTGCAACAGTGTCTGTTTCCCGAACACATTTCTGAATGCGCCTGCCGGTAATTCTCAACAACTGATCACCCACAAGATGCCCTAAGGTGTCGTTTACCTCTTTAAACTGGTCGAGATCGATAAGCAGTAGAGCAAAGGAACGTTTACTTCTCTTTGTTAGCGCGATTTCCATCTGCAGGCGGTTGCGAAACATACTACGGTTTGGTAAGCCGGTTAAGTCATCGAAATTGGCTTGCTTCCAAATGATTTCTTCGGAATGTTTGCGAGATGTAATATCAGAAAACAATATTACGTGGCGGGTAATCGTACCGTCCTTGTCATGGGTGGTATTAATTGTTACCCAGCGAGCACCGACTTCACCCGTCTTATTTTTATCCCACACTTCGCCTTGCCAGTGGCCGGTTTTACTAATTGTTAGCCATAATTTTGTATAAAAATCTGCGTCGTGCTCGGTTGAGCTAAAGATGCTGGGCTTTTTTCCTCTAACCTCTTCCAATCGATAGCCTGTAATATGGGAGAAGGCGGGATTAATCGCAATGATATGGTTGTTTGCATCGGTTACTATCATGCCTTCGCTACTATTTTCCAGCACCAACGACGAAAGGTGAAGTTTTTTAAGCGCATCCGCGTATGGGGAAATATTTTCAACTACGGAAAGAATCAACTTTTCCCCACTGGGGGCGGTGATCAAAGACCCATTTAAACGTACATCTATTAATAAGCCATTTTTGTGAATATAATGTTTTTCGTAATGGCCGTAGAATCCAGATTCATTCAACGAGTTTAATTGCTTCTGTTCATCAGCGGCATAACTCTCTGGAGTAAGGTCCCAATAACTTAAGCTATTTAGTTCGCTTGTGCTGTAACCCGTGATAGACGAAAAGGCTTGATTGACGGAAATAAACTTACCCGTCGATAGCTCGTTGAGTGCATGACCCACCGGCGATTCATAGAACAGTACTCGATAGCGCTCGTTAGTATTGGCTAAGGCTTTTAATTCTTTTTCACCTTCTTGTCGCAATATTATTTCGTTGGACAAGCGCCTATTCCAATAAACAAAGGCAGATATAAGAATAAATGAGACGAAAGCAATGATGTAGGTAAGGGCGTAGTCCACTTTCTCAATATAAGCATCTTGCTTTACCCACTGATCCAGAATGCCTTGTTGCTGTCGTTCGCTGATGTTTTGGATAGCTTTGTTTAATATTGAGAGAAGTTCCTGATATTTCTTTTGCACACCGAAGGCGAGCTTGGTATCGAACTCGGTTTTGCCGACGATTTTTACATTATTAATACCCAGTTGGTTGATTGTGTAGCTACATAGTGCAAGCGTACAAAGTAGGGCGTCTACCTTGCCAGTAGAAATAGATATTATGCCATCTTGAATATCGTTTACTGTTACGAAGTTAATGTGTGTGTACTTTCTTCGAATTTTTGCGGCATACCCATGGCCTTTAATAAGGGCGATGCGTTTGTTGGCTATGTTATCTATATTCTCAACATAGTGTTGGTTTATGCCCATAGCAATGACAATGGGGTTGAAGAGGTATGGCTGGGTGAAGTTGAGGTGAGACTTTAGATCTGAATCGTTGGTATCAGAAAGAATATCGACTTGACCTAATTTGGCTTTTTCGGTGGATCCCGTCCATGTTTTACTCGGAACTATCGTAATATTTAAATCAGTTATATCCGAGATTAGCTTAATGTATTCAGCAACAATGCCAATGTATTCGCCTTCGCGGGTAAAGGCTTCGTAGGGCAACCAATTGGGGTCGCCGGTGAAAGTTACTTGAGGGTGTAGTAAGAGCCATGCCTTTTCTTCCGCGCTTAGTTCGTAAGTGCTGCTCCCCAATGTGGTGGGAGAGTCCGCTTTAATGTTATTTGAGCAGATAAAACACGCTGCCAATAAACAACTCCATCGCCAGTTTCCGCTCCGGCTCCAATGCCACTGCAATGATGACCGGTCGATTGTGTGTTTATGGTGGCGCTTCAAGATGTGGTTGAGCTTAAGGGTGTAGCAGTGTTGTATTAAATTGATAGGCCTAAGATTGTAGCGACGACGCGAGTATCTCGACCTAGCACGGAAAACTGCCGCTAGTGAGGTGTTAAGTGGACTGGTTATTCTGCATGCCAAAAAGATGAATGAGCGTAGTAAACTAAGGGATTTCAAAATCCAAGAAACAGTGTTTAGCTCCAGATATTGGCTAATAGCGCACATAAAATGTCCAATAGCGGTTAATTTGGTCATTAGTATAATATTAGGTTTTAGGTGTTCAGCATCATGAGTGTAGCGCTTGTTTGAAAGATAAGCTAGACCTTGTAAACGCTTAACACGATCGTATGCCTTTTTATATAGTTGTTCAACAACTGTAGGGTCGGCATCGTAAAAAATCCGCCTTAATATAGGTTCTGATTTTTATCGGTTCTGTTTGTTATATGTTCTACTTACTGTAGAAAGACGCGAAAATTTCGAAGATGGATTTGGCGAAAATTTTAGAAAATACATATGATGAAAATATCTTTCTCAGTTAGAAGGCCGCTGTGAGCCCGCTGCTTT
>JBLHGN010000323.1:0-3967 GCA_047616325.1 Lentisphaeria bacterium | reverse complement strand
AAAACAATGCCCTTGGAGGCAAAAAAATGAATATTTTTATAGCCAATACAAAAAAACTGATACTACCATTCGTTATTGGTGGTTTGTTTGCTGGCAATGTTACAGCCGCTGGCCCTACGGCAGTCGAACTTGGCAGCGCGGGTGATTTCACTATTTTGAGTCAAACTGGCATTACTGACGTTTATCGCTCATCAATTGTTGGCGATGTTGGAACAAGCCCTATTACCGGTGCCGCCTTGTTGCTTAGTTGCGATGAAGTAGCTGGTAATGTTTTCACTGTTGATGCTGCTGGTCCGGCTCCTTGTGCTAACAATGCACCGAGCATTCTCACTGTTGCTGTGGGCGACATGGGATTTGCATACGATGACGCGGCGGGACGAGTGTTTCCGGACTCAATTGAACTTGGCGCGGGTGAAATTGGTGGATTAACTTTAGATCCTGGTCTTTATAAATGGTCTACCGGTGTAAATATTAGTACCGACGTTACCTTTTCTGGCACTGCGGATGATGTTTGGATCATGCAAGTGGCAGGTGATTTAAACCTAGCCAATGCTAAACAAGTTACTTTAGCTGACGGCGCGTTAGCTAAAAACATTTTCTGGCAGGTTGCTGGTTCAGCAACTCTTGGAACGAATGCTCATTTTGAAGGTGTTGTCCTGAGTAAAACCTTGATCGCCGTGAATACAGGAACGTCTGTTAATGGTCGATTATTTGCTCAGACAGCGGTTACTTTACAGCAAAATGCTGTTACCGAACCTTCTGAATAAGTCGTTGCCAGTTTTTTAGATAAAAGACTATTATTAACCTACAGTAGGCTCATTGTTAATTAATGAATCAAAGCCCCTTAATTAAGGTTAAATAACAACCTAAGTTGAGGGGCTTTTTTATCAAAGAAGCAAGGAAGTGGGGTCAGGTCTTGAGTCATGAATGTCAAATTATTCAAAATAAAATAAAGAGGGCGTAATTATTTTCCTTTAGGGTGGTCGACCGGTAAAAGGCAAGAATTGGGTTAGGCGCATAACTTTTGATTGCTATTTGAACAAAAAAGCGAGAGAGCGGTTTAGAAAACCCTACCCGTAGCACAGCCATGCAAAAAAAGGCACACCCCATTGAAAGGTGTGCCTTTTTTGTGGCCGCCCCTGTAATGGCGTGGCCTAGTGGGGATTTGTTGTTCCCTGGGGTTTTTACGCCATCGTCTGAAAATGCATTATTTTGCTCAAATATCACTCATTTCTCTCTCCTCTCCGTTTCTCCCATTATCATCGTGTTATGGTTGTCCGTCGATACCACTGAAAACTCTAATTAAAACAAACAGTTACAGAGGCCGCTCTCTAAAGTTTCGAACGTGTTTATGCCTATCGGAGATAGAGAACACACGTATGATGCGGGTGCTTTTGGGGCAATTTGTTGGCTTTTATTTGGCCGTTGGGAGCCATTGTTGTGACTAGCGACTATGTCGTCTATCCCTACTATTTGTGACGGGTATTTCTGTTAGTATCCTCCTGCGTGTCCGATCTTATTAAGCGCTAATTATGATTGGATCGGATCTGGGTTGGAGGGTGGTATTGCGCTTCTAGCGGGCATCGCAAATTGGTTTCATTCTTGTTTAGAAATTTGGGTTTGGTTTACTGTAAGCGACCCAAAGCGACCATTGGGCGAATTATTAAATACGCGACTTTTTCTCAGCCAAAGCAGACGTTTGGATTCAGTATTTTTATCAACGACCCTGCCCCTAATACCACTACCTTATCTATAATATTATTTAAAATCAATGTGTTGTATGGAGTTTGGTGTAAGTTAATCTATGCTTTTTTAAGAGTTTAGTGCCGCCTTACCTGTGATATACCGCTAATAGACAATATGATCATACCTTTATTTTGTCTTAACTCAGAGCTCAATTGGCTTGTAACTTATCGTTTTTTATAAGAATAATAAGCTGAGGTAGCGGTATTAGAATCTGACCCTATTGATCGAAAAGTGGTGCAAGCCCTGAGGTGGCGGGGATTGAGGGTGATTTTCGATTCTCACAATAAAAAATAGTCGCGCCCGGAAATAGGAGGAATGGCGCATCATATACAAATGAAGATATGGGCGACACTTATCAAAGAAAGTAGCGCGATAAAAAAATTAGTCAATTGGTTCCGCTTATTCGGGAGGTCCCCTTTTTAAGAGGATAGTAGCTAGCTATTTCAATAGCTTAGACGAGAGGCTGTTTTCGCTGATAGGAGGATGGGGGCGCGAAAAATCCAGGAGTGCATTTGATGCAGAATCGCGGAAAGCTTGACGTGGTGGGGGATTGAGGGTAATTTTCGATTTTTACAATAAAAAATAGTCGCGCCCCGAAATAGGCCGCCTGGGGCGTGCTATACAAATGTTAGCTTACGTTAGTGGCTCTCAATTAGCCGACAAGCAATAATGAGAAATTAGTGTCGTTACTGCAAGAAATTTTAAATTGGTCGCAGAGTCTTCCCGCATGGCAAAGTGATGCAGTGGCACGCTTGCTAGCTAAGCAGACGCTAGCATCAGATGACAAAGATGATTTATTTGCCCTCCTAAAATCTGCAAACGGCATCCCCGATCCAAAGTGCCGCACGCCCACCCCACTAACAGCAGACCAAATTCCTGCGCAGGTGAAAGCTTCAACTCAAGTTGAGCTGCTTGCCATAAAGAATATGCGACATGTCAACGCGATTGCCGAAAATCAACGCTTACAGTTTAGTGCTGCTGGATTGACAGTAATCTATGGTGACAATGGTTCCGGGAAATCAGGCTACTCCCGCGTACTCAAACGTGCATGCCGTGCCCGCGATCAAATAGAAACTATTCATTCGAACGCTGCCCTTCCCGCTGGTAAAACGGGGAAAGCCGAAGCTATCTTCGAGATCACTATCGATGGAAAGTTACAAGAGGTGAACTGGATTGACGGTCAACCAGCTCCAGAAGCGCTATCGTCATTCGCAATTTTTGACTCTCGTTGCGCACGTGCATATCTAGATAGAGAAGATGACTTTTCTTATGTGCCTTATGGGCTCGATGTATTCGAAGGGCTGGCCAAGGCATGTAAGCAATTGGGTGTAGTTCCTTTGATACGACGAACATTGTCAATAAAAACAGAGTATTACAAGAAAAGTAGAAAAAGAGAGGCCATTTTGTGGTAGCTACAGAGCAACCAAACAAGATAACACTAACACACCAAATATGACCCCTCTACAAAACACAGCATACGCTAACAGCCCAAGTGAATCATATTTCGATGATGCAAAAGAGCACTTAAACACAATAATCACCGAGTTAGAATCCGAGCCCTTTATTGGCAAAGAGCATGGAGATATTGAGTGCCATATCAGCAAACAGGGACATGAGGTCATGCGGCTTCTACTTCAAGGCCACCTCAACAATATAGCCAATAAAGAGGAGGAGGTAGATGTTAACCGCTCCGACACAGGCAAACAGCTGAACCATATAAGACATAAAACAACGCGAACAATTGCCTCACAATTTGGAAATGTAGTGGTAACGAGAATGAGCTATAGCCAAAACAAAGAATCAGGTTGTTTTCCTCTGGATAAAAAAGCTCAATCTAGCGAACGATCGGTATTCTGATGGTGTTAGGCACAGGGTTGCCCTGGAAGCCGTTAAAAGCTCATTTGATAATGTAGTAGAAGCCATAGATAGTACAACTGCGGGCCATGTGCCCAAGCGTCAATGCCTGAATATAGTCCAAGATATAGCTCAACATTTTGAGGCTTTCTATCAAGAAAATCGTTTTGATGAGCCTGAAAAAACGAAGTATTTACTCGTGCTGAGCTTTGATGGAAAAGGCGTTGTTATGCGCAAGGAATGAAGTGGACCCCTCTGTCGAGACAATGTTTTCATAATTTAAGATATATTATTGTTGCAGTTCCTGTGTACCCTGTGAAAGATAAGCTCAAGAGTGTGGCAAAGCTGTGGGCAACGTCTTTTTGTT
>JBLHGN010000322.1:0-3988 GCA_047616325.1 Lentisphaeria bacterium | reverse complement strand
ACCCGCGCTCTACGGCCGCCATGGCGCGCACAATTGATCGTGAGCGGCTGAGAACTTGAGTAGATGTTAGACTGCGTGCTTTGCTTTTAAAAGTGCGCTGATAATATCTGCTGACACTAGACACAAAGAATTTTGGTCTCATGAAAATAATAGTTGTAAGTAAGCGTCACGGTAACACCCGCAGTTTTACGCTGGGCGGGTGGACGCGTACTTTGCTGTCTGCTTGCCTGGTGGGTATACCCGTAGGTGCAGTGCTTGGCTACAGCTACCTCACCGACGGGCCTTCACAGGAATTGCTGCCTACAACCACTGAAGCTTGGGTTAAAGCGCTGGACGAGCAGGGAGAACACGTTAAATCGGCGACACAGGAAGCCGAAAGAAAAATCGCGGCATTAACCCTAAGAGTGGCTGAACTACAGGCGCGCCTTCTGCGTCTAGATGCGCTCGGCGAGCGCCTCACTACTATGGCCAAGCTAGACAATGGTGAATTTGATTTTAGTCGCAGCCCTGCATTGGGCGGTCCTGAGCACGCTATAGATGACGAGACAGTTTCTCCGGCAGATTTTCAGGATACGCTTGAAGTTCTGGGTGCCAAAATAGAAGACCGGCAGCAACAGCTCGATACCTTAGAGGCTCTGCTCGCTAAACGTAAAATTCAAAGTGATGTATTTCTTGCCGGTCGCCCAGTGCTGTCGGGTTGGATGTCGTCAAACTTCGGACGCAGAAGCGACCCGTTTACCGGTCGCATTGCCTGGCACGAAGGCGTGGATTTTGCCGGTAAAGAGGGTTCCGATATTATTTCGGTGGCGGCGGGTGTTGTCACTTGGTCCAGCGAACGTTACGGCTATGGCCAAATGGTAGAATTGAACCACGGCAACGGTTTCAGCACGCGCTACGCGCACTGCAAAGAAAATTTAGTAAAAGTGGGCGACGTGGTCAAAAAAGGTCAAATTATCGCATTAATGGGTTCTAGTGGTCGTTCCACTGGTCCGCACGTTCACTTCGAAGTGTATAAAAATGGACGCCCTGTCGATCCCTCGTCGTATATTCATCGCGCTAGCCGTTGAAAACTCTATAATCCCCCGCACACAGCAACCTACTACCTTCTAAATAGTACCTATATAGTACTTAAAAAAACCTATATGTGGCCCACTCGCCACGCTTTGGACCAATTATGTTGAGCAAAACAATAAAGGCGATCTTTGGATCGAGGAATGAGCGTGAACTTAAGCGCATGGGAAAGCTTGTTAGCAAAATAAATGACCTTGAAGCTGGTCTTACAGAACTCAGCCACGAAGGGATAAAGGCCAAAACCGCCGAGTTCAAACAGCGTTTTAGCGACGGTGAAAGTCTGGATAGTTTATTGCCAGAGGCCTTTGCCACGGCCCGCGAAGCCAGCAAGCGTTATATGGGTATGCGTCACTTCGATGTGCAGTTAGTGGGCGGTATCACCTTGCACGAAGGCAAAATTGCCGAGATGCGAACGGGGGAAGGTAAAACGCTAATGTCCACTTTGGCGGCCTATCTCAACGCCATATCCGGTAACGGTGTGCACATTGTGACGGTGAATGACTACCTTGCATCGCGCGATGCCAACTGGATGAAGCCATTATATGAAGGGCTCGGTTTAGAGGTGGGTGTTATTGTTTCCATGCAGCACCCCGAAGACAAACGCAAGGCCTATGAAGCCGACATAACTTACGGCACCAACAATGAGTTTGGTTTTGATTACTTACGCGACAATATGGCGCTTCGAAAACAAGATCGCATGCAAAAAATGCTCAACTTTGCTGTGGTGGATGAGGTGGACTCTATATTGATCGATGAAGCGCGAACGCCGCTTATTATTTCCGGTGCGGCCGAAGACAGCTCAGAACTTTATCGCACAATGAACAAGCTTATCCCTAAATTGGTGGAACAGGCGCCGCCACCGGAAGGTGAAGAGCTGGCCGAAATAACCGGTCACTATATGATCGACGAAAAATCGCGTCAGGTAGAGCTCACCGAGCTGGGTCACCAATTGATAGAAGATCTTCTTTCTCAAGGTGGCTTGCTAAGCGAGAACGATAGCCTGTATGCGGCCGGCAACCTGGGCCTACTGCACCATGTGCACTCTGCCCTTAAAGCGCACAAGCTTTTTCATCGCGATGTTGAGTACATTATTCAGGAAGACCAAGTAATGCTCATCGACGAGCATACCGGTAGATCAATGCCTGGTCGGCGATTGTCGGAGGGCTTGCATCAGGCCTTGGAGGCAAAAGAAGGTGTAAATATTCAAGCGGAAAGCCAAACGCTGGCCTCTACCACTTTCCAAAACTACTTCCGTCTCTATCCCAAGCTTTCCGGTATGACCGGTACCGCAGACACTGAAGCCTTTGAATTTAAACAAATATATGCGCTTGAAGTGGTGGTGGTTCCGCCTAATAAAACTATCGCACGCTTGGACCTTAACGATTTAATCTACCTTACGGTGGAAGATAAATACGAAGCGATTATTGAAGATGTAAATATATTTCGCGAAAAGAATGCTCCTGTGCTAGTCGGTACCGCCTCGGTGGAAACATCAGAAGAGATGTCGGAGCGTTTAAAAAAGGCGGGTATAAAGCACGAAGTGTTGAATGCCAAGCACCATGAGCGCGAGGCCGAAATTATCTCGCAAGCCGGACGACCAGGTGCCGTAACAATTGCCACCAATATGGCCGGTAGAGGCACAGACATTGTGCTAGGCGGAAATTGGGAAGCGGAACTTGCCGACTTGGTAGACCCGACCGAAGCGCAAATTAAAGAAATAAAGGAAAGCTGGAAGCTTCGAAATAAAACAGTTATAGACGCAGGTGGCCTGCATATTGTTGGTACCGAGCGCCACGAATCGCGCCGTATAGACAACCAGCTGCGCGGTCGTGCCGGGCGGCAAGGTGACCCAGGCCTTTCGCGCTTTTACCTGTCTTTGGAAGACAACCTAATGCGCATCTTCGCATCCGAAAGGGTGAGGGGCTTTATGCAGGCATTGGGCATGGAAAAAGGCGAGGCCATAGAGCATCGCATGGTTACCAACGCCATTGAAAAAGCTCAGCGCAAGGTTGAAGGCAGAAACTTCGATTATCGTAAGCAGGTACTCGAATACGATGATGTGGCCAACGATCAACGCCGAATTATTTACGCACAGCGCAATGAGTTGTTGGAGGCAGACGATATTGAAGACGCCATTGCCGGCATTCGCGACGACGTTATAGCCGCGAGCATTCAGACCTTTATACCGCCTCAAAGCATTGCCGAACTTTGGGATATTGCCGGTCTAGAGCGCGCTATCGAAACCGACTATAGTTTGACGTTACCCGTTCAAAAGTGGCTGGATGATGACGATAAGCTCTACGAAGAGCCTTTAGTCTTCAAAGTTGCAGCAGCACTCAATGATCATTACGAAGATAAAGCCAAGCGTTTTGGCCCCATAATTCGTAACCTTGAAACGCAAATAATGCTACAAGTGTTGGATACTTTGTGGAAGGAACATCTGCAAAATATGGATCAGCTGCGCCAGGGTATCGGTCTGCGTGCTTACGCCCAGAAAAACCCAAAGCAGGAATACAAACGCGAATCCTTTGAGTTATTTCAGCAGTTGCTCGAAAACTTAAAACACGAAGTAACTCGCATTCTCTACCGCGTGGAGCCCATCAGCGAAGCCGAGCTGGAAGATATGGAACGCCGCCGCAGAGAAGCCGCCGAAAGGCAAAAGCTTAAACTACAGCACGATCAAATTTCACAATTATCATCGCCTGAAGGCGGTGGCGGAGAGGCGGTAAAAACCGAGCGACCCTATGTGCGCACAGGGCAGAAAGTGGGTCGAAATGATGCCTGCCCCTGCGGTTCCGGTAAAAAGTTTAAAACCTGTCATGGAAAAATTGGCTGATACAAATACGGGCCTACACTTCCTTGTATTAGTGGTTTATCATTGTCGATTTGTCGGCTAACTTAAAAATATCAGTCGATA
>JBLHGN010000321.1:0-3998 GCA_047616325.1 Lentisphaeria bacterium | reverse complement strand
ATTGAATGAGTACATCGCGAAAGGCGCATACGCAGTAAAAGCGCCTTTCGTGTTTAACCGTTAGCTTTATGTTGCGCGCCTTAGCCATAAAGCTTAAACACACAGCTTAGCCGCGATGATTAGCCGCTTTGAATAGCTACTTTGCATAGCCACACTGCTTAGCCACAACAGACATCCAAAACAGCACCTAAATAAAGAAGTCACGCACAATGTACGAAAACATATTAGTAGTTGAAGACCAAGAAGACATTAACGCGCTTATCGCGTTAAACCTCGAATCGCTTAATTTCTCGGTGACCCCTTGCCTGAATGGCGTGGAGGGCTTACAAAAGGCCAGTAGCGAAGCCTTCGATGTAATCATCCTGGATATTATGTTGCCCGGCATGGACGGCCTGCAAATATGTCAGACACTGCGCTCTAAAGGCATTATCACGCCTATTCTAATGCTAACCGCAAAAAAATCCGAGGCCGATAGAGTGGTAGGTTTGGAGGTTGGTGCCGACGACTACCTCACCAAACCCTTCAGCATACTGGAATTGCAAGCGCGGGTAAAAGCCTTACTGCGCCGTGTCGCCTTTCAAAAACAAGACAGCGATGAAGACGAGGGCGACGAACTGCGCTTTGGCTCCCTCGCCATCAACAAACAAAAGCGCACGGTGATTGCCCACGGCAAATCCATTACGCTTACCGCAAAAGAATTTGACCTTTTGCTCTATTTAGGCAACTTCCCCGGCCAAGTATTCAGCCGCGAGCAGCTATTGAACGCCGTTTGGGGCTACCACCACAGTGGTTATGAACACACGGTCAATTCCCATATAAACCGCTTGCGCGCCAAACTCGAAGTAGACCCCGCCAAGCCCGATTATGTATTAACCGTTTGGGGCGTTGGATATAAATTTAATGGCTAAACTTACCGTAAGCAAAAGATTATTTTCGACCCTTAACGGTCGCCTTACCCTGGCCTTATTTGTCAGTTTTTTGAGCGTGGGCGTGTTCACTGCCATTCTGCTCATTTGTTCCTCGCGCGCCTATCAGCAAGAGGTGGCCCAGGTAATGCACAAAGACCTGGCGGCTCATGTGGTTGGCCATTATTTGTTGTTTGAACATGGCTCACCCAATTTGGATCAGGCCAAAAGCACCTTTCACGACTTGATGATACTCGGCCCCAACTTCGAATTTTATTTACTCGACACCAGCGGCCGCATCGTTGCCTACTCCACCGACCCGGCTAAAATAAAGCGCCAGACCGTCAACCTAAGTCCCATAAATACCTATTTAAACAAAGGCCAAATAGAAAACACCGTCTACGGCGACGACCCCCGCAACCTCGATCGCGAAAAGGTGTTCAGTGTCGCGCCTATCATGCACAAGGGCCAGCTGCAGGGCTATTTGTACGTTATTCTCGGCAGCGAAATTTACGACCATATCGCCGATTTAATTTGGGGCAGTAAAATAATACAGTGGGGCTTGTGGGTGTTTGCCTCGGGCTTGGTATTCGGTTTAATTGCCACCCTCTGGCTCACCGGCCTAATCACCCGCCCGCTCACACGCTTAACCAACCAGATACAGGCTATTCAATCCACCGGTTTTTCTAAAGACCCACTAAACGACGGCGTCCTAATTAACGACCTGAAAGAGTGGGACATAGAAAACCCAGACGAAATGCATACCCTCGGTCGGGCATTTAAACAAGCCTTAGAAAAACTGAGCGAGCAGTATCAAAACGTGGTCACCATCGACGAGCTGCGCAAAGAATTACTGTCACACGTGTCGCACGATTTGCGCACGCCCTTGGCTTCACTGCTGGGTTACCTGGAAACGTGGGAACTCAACCAAGACAAATTGTCCAGGGAAGATAGCCAAAAATTTATTGCCACCGCCAAAAAGAGCGCCCAGACCATATCTTCCCTGGTGGAACAGTTGTTCGAATTGGCCCACCTCGACGGCGGTAATGTGCAGGTAAATAAAGAGCGCTTTGCCATCGCCGAACTGGTGGGCGACGTGTTACAGAAATTTAACATTGCCGCACAACAAAAAAACATTAGTCTGAACGTCACGCCCCAAGATAGCAGCATAAAAGTGGTGGGCGATATCGAAAAACTCGACCGAGTATTCACCAATTTAATCGAAAATGCCCTGCGTCACACCAAGGCAGGTGGCAGCATTACCGTGAGGCTGTCGGGCAATCCGCAGAACGTGGCAGTGGAAGTTTCCGACACCGGCATCGGCATTCCCGTTCAAGATCTTCCCTTTGTTTTCGACCCCCACTACAAGGCTGGCAACAGCGTTCGAGAAAATACCGCCCACGGCGGCCTCGGCCTCGCCATTACTAAAAAGTTACTCGACTTACACCAGTCCACCATCAGTGTTAGCAGTAAAATTAATCAGGGCACTAAATTTCAATTTGCGCTGCCCGCCGGCACATAGCACACTTACAGAGCTACCAGGACAATACTTCCCCACTGGAGTGCCAAAAAGTGCCCGTATTCTCCATGTTCAAGCCATCTACGCGCTGAATAAGTCGCTGCGCCGCCACCTCGGCGCTAATATCGCCAGCATGGTTGACCATGTCAGTTTGCACAAACCCCGGGTGTAAAATAGCCACCGCCACGCCCTTGGGTTTGAGGTCGCAGGTCAATGATATTGCCGCGGCATTAAGCGCGGCTTTTGACATGCGGTAACCGTAGTAACCGCCGGAGCTGTTGTCGCTGATAGACCCCATGCGACTGGTGATAAGGGCCACTTTTGCACCGGGATGCAGATTGTCCAACAAGGCCTCACTCACACGCAGTGGACCGAGGGCATTCACTTGTAACTGACGCATAATGCTGTTGTAGTCGATAGCATCCAGCGACTCACGTTGCAAAATACCGGCGTTATTGATCAATACATCTATCGCCACTCCGGCCAGCGCGAGACTGAGCTGTTTTACCGAGCCCTCATCGGCAACATCAATGCCTTCGATAACCTGCGCTCCTGTTTCACTTAGCTCTAAGCTTTTGGCACGACACACGGCGTATACCTTGCCTCCCTTATTTACATATTCTTTCGTCATCGCCAAACCAATACCTCGGTTGGCTCCGGTAATTACAATATTTTGCTTCATACTATGCCCTCTCATTTAAATAGACTCGTCAATGTTAATAGCTGCGTAAACTCACAGGATCCGCTTTTTATAAATTGGTACAAGCTAGCATGCATTTATAAACAGGTAAGACCGCTTTCACGAAATACAATCCACCGTTTTATTTACCCAGTTTAAGTGGCGCAAGACTTCTTAGGCGCCAAAACCAACTATTTCTCCTGCAATTAAAAATAAAACTCTTTAAAGTCAATGCCTTAATTTTCAGGCTAGAATGTAGTGCCACAAAATAACATAAAGCCCTGTGCAAGCACTAAAAAATAGTGCAGCCTCTTGCTCCATGCTTATACGAAAATCCCCCATAAAAAGTAAAAAGGCGGAGGTAGCTACTTTAGCTGTCGCCTCGTCGAAAGTGTTCGCGTGGATGGAAAAGTCAAACAAAAAACTTTGCTGAATCTCGGCAAACATTTTGATGTGGATTCTACGTTGTCGCACCTTCTGGCCGAACGAACAGATCAAATAATAAGCGACAGCGATGCCCAGCAACTCGGACTTTTAGACCCATCTTCGCTCGATAGTGAACTCGAGGTTAAGGCTCAACGTTATGCATCCCTACTTTTAGCCAAGCTGTCCACACCAATTTCAGAGTCGTCACCCGATCAAAACGATATCGTTGCTCATGATTACCAGAGTGTTGATATTCATCGACTCTCAGTGTCTGATGCACGTGGTATTGGCTCTGAAACCCTTTCTGTGGCTATGTTTGAGCGTTTGAAGTTGGATGAAAAGCTCACGGCGTGTGGTTTTAATAAAAAAGAGTTAAGTGCGGCATTAGGAACGATTGTCGGCCGCATGATACACCCATCGAGCGAGCGCGAAACACACCGCTGGCTTCAGCAAAACAGTGCGTTAGGAG
>JBLHGN010000320.1:0-4012 GCA_047616325.1 Lentisphaeria bacterium | reverse complement strand
AGAAATTGATCAGCCAAAGTGGTAACGAGCCCAAAATCAATCCCTATATCTAGCTTTTAATCTTTTAGTAAAAAATCTAAATTTGACACATGCCAAGGTAACTGAAGTCCTAATGCGGCTGCAAACAGTTCTTGCCCTTGAATCATTCCTATTATCACTGTTAACGGGAGGGGGTGAGCCATATTCCATATTATAATCCATGTGGAATAGCGAAGAACCAATAGAAGTACTGGGGAATATAAAGAAAGAGACCGTCAGTTTAAAAAGATTAATCGGCTGAGATCTAAATTTGAACGAGAAGGCAACCCGATTATTAGTATTGATGCAAAAAATAAGGAAAAGCCAGGCAAACTCTTTCGTGATGGTCAAGTGTACTGCCTGGAAGCCGAGATAGTTTATGACCATGACTTCGCCCATTTGGCATATGTCAGCGTTGTTCCCCCATGGGATTTACGATTTGCAGCACAATGATGCCATGATCAATATAGGTGTTAGCGCTGAGACCAGTGAGGTTGCTTGTGGTTCAATTAAGCTTTGCTGGAAATCTGTTGGGCTTCAACGCTATAGTGATGCGACCGCAATTTTGATATTGGCAGATGGTGGGGGAAGTAACTCCAGTAGTCGTCATGTATTTAAAGAAGCACTTCAGCAGCTTTCAAATGAAATTGGAATTGAACTTCGAATGACTCATTACCCACCTTATACATCAAAGTGGAATCCCATAGAGTACAAACTATTTCCGCATGTTACTCGAGCCATGTCTGGAGTAGTGTTTAAAAATCATGAGCTTGTCAGGGAGCTGATTGAAAATATTTATACGGAGCAAGGGCTAAAGGTGACAGCGAATATCATCGATAAAGTTTGCGAAACAGGAAAAATGGCGTGTAAGGAAATTTACGACACCGGGACGATTGTTTTTGATCAGGTATTGGGGAAATTAAATTATAAAGTGAGACCGGACACTTCGTAAATTCCGGACGTTATTTCATGCACATTCCTTATGGACTTATTGGTGAGTGACGGTGTAGAGCTAGTGCGCGCTGGTCCTGTAGCGGCAACATAAAAGCCTCGCGTAATACCGTTCTTGCACCCGATATCAGTCTCAACGAAATACTCAACCAACGCTTTGATCTCATCGTATTGCCCAGCGGCATGCCTGGGGCAGACAACTTGGCCAAAGACGAGCGCGTTTTGGACCTACTGCGTCGCGCTGTGGACGCCCGAGTTCCAATAGCAGCTATTTGTGCCGCTCCAAGAGCCCTGGTAGCCACCGGCATTACAGGGAGAAAACGCATTTCTTGCTACCCTGGCGCTTTGGGTGATCTGGATACCAGCGATACACAAATATGTGACGATGCCGTATGTGAAGATTTGCCATTAATTACTTCGCTTAACGTAACTTACTTTAGCAAGGATTTTTAGTAGGTTTTACTGGGTGATTTGGCCAGTCTTTTCACCCAAAATTCTGCGTGTTTAATATTTAAGGATTCAGGGTCAAAGGTATACTTAGTAACGCCTGCCTTTTGTTGACGCTCATAATCTCGCAATGCTTTTATCGAAGGCTTGGCAATAAAGAAAATCATTATAATACCAATAATATTTAACCACGCCATAACACCTACGCCGATATCCCCAAAACCCCACGCCAAGTCGGCGGTTTTAACCGTACCGTAAAACACAGCGGCCATTAGGGAGCCCTTTAATACAAAAGTCAGCGCGCTTGAATTTATGCCGCGGGCGAGATAAGTAAGGTTGGTTTCGGCAATATAGTAATAAGCCAAAATTGTAGTGAAGGCAAAAAAGCTAAGTGCTATAGCGACAAATATATTTCCCACACCAGGAAAAACACTTTCGATGGCATTCTGAGTAAAGGCTGGGCTGTTAGCCGCAATATCTGCGCTAAGGTTTTGCACGATAAATCCACCATCACCCCCATGAACGTTGTAAGCACCAGTAATCAAAATCATAAGTGCGGTAGCGGTACAAATGAATAGTGTATCGACATACACCGCGAAGGCCTGCACCAAGCCCTGCTGTGCTGGATGCTCCACTTCTGCAGCTGCGGCCGCGTGCGGGCCGTTCCCCTGCCCAGCCTCATTGGAATAAACACCCCGCTTTACGCCCCAACCGATGGCTGCACCAAAAGCCGCCATCGGAGAGAAGGCATCACCAATGATAAGGACCATAATTCTTGGCAGCTCGGTAATATTTAGGCCGATAACCACAAGAGCGACTAGTATGTAACCAAGCGCCATAAAAGGCACAACCACCTGGGTAAACCGGGCAATTCGCTTCACACCACCGAAAATGATAAACCCTAGGGTTAAAATAATTGCTGTGCCGGTGGCGACTTTTGCGAAACTAAACAGCCCTAGCGCGGTGCTGATAGTGGGCCCGGAACCAAACGCTAATTCTATGGCATTACCTATGCTATTAGACTGAACTCCTGGCAAAAGTAGGCCTGTGGCGATAATGGTGGCAATGGCAAAGATCCAGGCGTACCACTTTTGCCCCATAGCCTTTTCGATATAGAACGCCGGACCGCCGCGGTATTGGCCCTGGTGCTCTTCCTTGTAGATTTGACCCAAAGTACATTCAATATAGGACGTGGCGGCGCCCAAAAATGCCACCACCCACATCCAGAACACTGCACCAGGGCCGCCAAAACCAATAGCCGCAGCAACTCCGGCAATATTGCCGGTTCCCACTCGCCCCGAAAGAGAGATAGTCAGCGCTTGAAAAGACGAGACACCGGCAGCGGAACTCTGCCCAGAAAACAATAAGCGCCACATTTCACCGAAATGACGCACTTGCACGAAACGAGTTAACAGGGAGAAAAATAAACCTGTACCCAAGCAAAGATATATAAGCGCTGGGCTCCAAATATAAGCTAACAGCATATTGACGAAGTCTTGCATGACTACTATTCCCCCGGAGTTCAGATAATCGACGTTATCGCTTTAAATGATTTATGTTTCGGTTAGGTCAAACTATAACGAACTGTATTATAAGTCACCTCAATTTGCATAGTTTTAGCAAGCAGTCATCGAGCCAAGGTCGAAACCCTAAGATTAAATTGATTTCACCGCACACATAGGGACGATATACTTCACTAGTCATCTGGAGATAGCAATGAATAAAATATTAGTCCTCACCACCGGCGGCATCATCGATAAAGTGTACTTCGATGCAAAAAGCCACTACCAGGTGAGCGATTCTGTGGGCAGCGCTGTTTTTCAATCTATGAATGTCGCGTTTGAGTTTAGCGTGGAAGAAATCTGTAAAAAAGACGGCCTTGAAATTACTGACGACGACCGGGCTCTGCTACTAGAGCGCATCAGCGCTTCGAATTTCCGTCATATATTGATAACCCACGGCACCGATACCATGGTCGATACCGCCAACTGCCTGGATGACCAGCAGGAACGGGTAATTGTATTTACCGGCGCCATGCAGCCGGCAGTATTTCGCGAAACCGATGGTGCTTTTAATTTGGGCACGGCACTGGGGGTGCTCGGAAGCGCAAAACCCGGGGTTTATATCGCCATGAACGGCTGTGCCTATACACCACAATCTGTGCTTAAAAACTACCAAACCCATCGATTCTAGACTAAATAATGGCCGAGTACCTAAATATAAATGGCGCCAGTAAAATTGAGCAATGCCAAATATTAATCACACAGATTAGCGCTTTAATCTGCAATGAAGAAGATACCATTGCCAACCTAGCGAATACAGCTGCCGCCTTAAAGCAAACATTTGGTTTTTTCTGGATGGGGTTTTGCCGAGTGTGCGGCGTGAAACTGGTGCTGGGGCCATTTCAAGGCCCCATAGCGTGCACCCGAATTGGATTTGGAAGCGGCGGTTGTGGAACGGCGTGGGGGAAAAACAAGCATCCTTGTTGACGATGTCGATCAGTTTCCCGGTCATATTGCCTGCGCTTCGGAAAGTCGCTCAGAAATTGTAGTGCCTATCCACGCCAAAAACGGAAAAGTGGCCTACGTTCTCGATA
>JBLHGN010000319.1:0-4023 GCA_047616325.1 Lentisphaeria bacterium | reverse complement strand
CTTTTTGCTCTCTTTTTTTCTGAATGACACTATAATCGAACTTACCCGTTGTCTGAGTCTTCAGCCTGTTTGGCCGTTACCTAATCTGCCATCTAATGTTTAATAACCCCAGTGCTTTTGTATTGCCCTACGCCTGTCCTTCGAAATACGTGTTCGTTAAATCGTATAAAATAATATGGCGCTCTAGATTAAATAATAACGATTCCTGTTCGCTGAGATGCGCTTCGATTGCCTTCTTGTTTTTGAGCAACTTTTCTGCCACCTGATAAAGCCGATCAAGACTAAGAATGCTGTAATCGTGATCAATCACGCGCTAGTGTGTTGCAGCCAGAGGTGTGTTTCTCTCTCGCTACCGGGGTGCATAATGCGGCCAATAACAGTGCCAATGGCGGCGCTAATATCCTTTGCATTAAACCCGGGGGCTCGCAGCTTATCGTCCAAGCTTAACTGCATCAAAGCATACAAACACAGTGTTTCGGCGCCAATACTTTTGCGTCTAGCCGGTTGACATCAACGGTATGGTAATCCGTGGCGGGTACGTGTTCATCGGGCAATGTTTTTTCACAAACAGGGGTCGATGGCTTCTGCAACACTAAGGAGGCATAGCGCTGGGCGGCCATGTCCAGATCACTGTCGAGTGCGGGCTGAGAGCAAAAAAACCGAAGGCTGTCCTGGTGTTACTCACCGTGAATAATCTGGTCGATGCGCGCGGTCAAGAGGTGCCTAGTGTCTCCCCGTTAATAATATTAATACAGAGCCCGTCAAGGTGATGGCGGTTGTTGTTTTCGCATGAGCGGAAGTTGAGTCGCACGGTGAAATCGATAGGGCATGTGTCGGTAATTTTCAGCGAATATTCTGTTCTGTATAAAAACTATCAGTTTCCTCCAGTGTATCGCTGCTTGTTTGTTTGCACAGCTTAAGCAAGTTGAAATAGGAGATGTGCTTTGGCAAAGAGGATGCCATGTTGAGCGTAATTGTATTCGGTTTTCAATATCACTTAAATACGGGTAGAGGTTAACGTCGATAAACCCTCCATCGCTATTTTTACATAGTGCTAGACAGTTAGTGGTGAAAGCTAGAGCTAGCACAATAGGCAAATATCAATATGTTTTTTTTACAGCCACCATCTCCAGTTAGTCGTGGCTCCAGTATAGTAAAAGTTCGTATTTCTCACAGAGCCGACTGCTCTTTTACCTACTACACTTTCCATTGATATTGATACTAATTTCCATGGTTTAAATGTAAATTCAAGGCTGCGGCAGACTTAAAATGATGGGTGTCGGGTAAATTCTCTGTCAGAAATCTGACGATTTACGCCGTTTTTATAAAGTATGGATAGAACCTTCAAAAAAATGACGAATATTGAAGAACAACGAATTAATAGTCTACGTAAGACGCTTAGTATTATCCATAATCGGGCCATGGCGTGGATTATATTGGCGTTATCGTTGATGCTGACGGTGGCGGCGTACCTAATTACGCAAAGCCAAATGAACACTCGAGCCGAAGAACGGTTTAAGTTTCGGGCGCTTGAAGTAAAGCAGGCTATTGTTGCGAGAATGGAGCATTATGAACAGGTCTTGAGAGGCAGTGTTGGGCTTTTTAATGCATCGAAAAATGTTAGCCGTAACGAGTGGGAATCTTATGTCACGTCTTTGGGGTTAGAGACCACTCTGCAGGGAATTCAGGGCCTGGGTTATGCAATACCTGTGTCGCCTCAAGATAAGGATGATGTTATCGACGGGGTCAAAAATGAAGGTTTTACGGATTTCACAATAAAGCCCGAAGGTGAGCGAGCCGAGTACTCTACCGTTCTTTATTTAGAGCCTTTTGATTGGCGCAATAAACGCGCTTTTGGCTACGATATGTGGTCCAACGATATGCGCCGCCAGGCGATGACGCGAGCCAGAGATGATGGCGTGGCAGCAACTTCAGGCATTATTACTCTGGTGCAAGAAACCGATAGCAACGTACAGAAAGGCTTTCTCACATATCTACCCGTTTACACATCGAAGAGTACCCCCGACAATCAATTCGAGAGGCGCCGCTATTTTCAGGGTTGGGTCTATGCTGCCTTTCGATCCGGCAACCTAATGGCCGGAATTCTTGGGGGCTCCGACGATCAGATCTATTTCAAAATTTATGACGGCGAAGAGCTGATTGAAGATAATTTATTGTTTAGTTCTGGAAAAAGTAGTGCCACTTATGATGCCCGCGAGTCGGCATCGTTTCTTCAGAAAAATAAGATTCAGTTACAAGGGCGCCCGTGGACAATTCAGTTTTCATCTGCAGGGAATAATTTGAATAGAAGCGAGGTTAATCAGCCTATCTATGTTTTGGCTGCCGGAATATTTATAGACTTTTTAATTTTCTATGTAATATTTTCTTTGCACTTACTTAATCGCAGGGCGAATGCTATTGCGAGCTCCTTGGAGGTAGACCAAGCTGAGGCGAAACAGCGTATTACAGCGCAATACGACCTTTTAGACTTAAAGGAAAATGAAGCTAATGTGTTTTTTGAATTGGCTCCCGAAGCTTTTTTGATGCTAGATGAAAGTGCAAAAATTGTAAAAGCTAACTTGCACGCGCACCAAACATTTGGCTATGAAAACCCACAATTGATAGGTTTAGATATAGAAGCGCTAATTCCGGAGTCAAAACTCCGAGCGCATAAGGGGTTACGTGACGCGTACTTGAAAAGTCCCAATCAAAGAATGATGGGTGGGGACTCGACATTTTCGGCCCTAAGAAGAGATGGCTCCACTATTGACGCTACTATTAACTTGGTTCCTATTCAATACGATGGAAAGCAGCATATAGTCGCTGCAATACACGATATAAGTACTCAGAAAAACATTGAGCGAAGCCGCGAGTCTGCGAAACAAGCCGCCGAAATAGCCAGCAGAGCGAAGTCTGAATTTGTTGCCAACATGAGCCATGAAATACGCACGCCCTTAAATGCTGTATTAGGGGCGGCGCAGTTACTAAAGAAAACGTCGCTAAGTGAAGAGCAAAATAAATATTTAGGTATGATTCGTCATGCAGGGCAGTCGCTTTTGGAGGTGATTAGCGATATTTTAGATTTTTCGAAAATCGAAGCAGGGCATATGGAGTTGGCGGAAAGCCCCTTTGACCTTACCGAAGTGTTTTCACGATTAGCCACCATAATGTCTGTTAATTCCGGCAATAAAGATCTAGATTTAATTATCAATATTTCTTCTGATATACCGAAATTACTGATAGGCGATGCCTTACGTTTGCAGCAAATATTGATCAATTTGGCTTCGAATGCGATTAAGTTTACTGAGCGAGGGCAGGTAGTGGTGGAAATATCGCGAAATGATTATGACGATGAGATGTGTAGTTTACATTTTTCTATTCGCGATACGGGTATCGGTATGAGTGATGAGGAACAGTCTCGTCTGTTCAAAGCCTTTACTCAGGCCGACACCTCAATTACACGTAGGTTTGGTGGCACTGGGCTGGGTTTGGTGATTTCTAGCCAGTTATTAGAGCTTATGGGTGGAGATATTAAGTTAAAGAGTCAAAAAGAGCATGGTACTGAATTTTATTTTGATTTGAATTTTCCTCTTGTTTCAGGCTTTTCTAGCCAAGGTGAGCAATCTTCTAAACTATCATTACCGGAAGAATGTAAGAGCGATGGTGAGTTTGTGGTTAGTCAGCCGGTCCATCATTTGTTGGTTGTTGCTGAGAATGACGAATATATCGCCAGTGTTAATTCTATAGGAAAAATTTTAGGTTGGCGAGTTAGTGTGGAAAAAGCATTGGACCGCGCCATTTCCGTATATGAGCTGGCAAAAAATAATACACCTATTGATACAGTTCTTGTTAGTGCCGATATGCCGTGCTCATCGGGCATTAGTTTTGAAGCCATGTTGAACAAAATTGATCTTGGTGCTTGCCATAAACTTGTATTGGTAGCAAAAAATAGTCAGCGAGGTGAACGTATTAATGCCGCCGTTATCTCGAAGCCGTTTGAAAGGTTGATTCAACCACTGACTC
>JBLHGN010000318.1:0-4025 GCA_047616325.1 Lentisphaeria bacterium | reverse complement strand
CATTTTTATTGTGTTCAATGGCTAGCAAAGTATCTTTCGGTATTCGCCTGCGATTCATGACAACTCGTCTTTTCTTACTCCACGCAATGAGCTTTAATTCGGAATCTTTTGCTTCCCAGCCATCGATCACATAATCCCATCCCGCGAGGCTATCGTGCTTGTATAGTGGCTCCTTGACATATCTTGACTTCCGCAATTTAAATAAATAATCGACCTCTTTAGCCTCTGCCGTGACCATGACATCTTCAGTGCCCCGGTCGCTATCTCTTCGGATAAACGGCGGCTACAAAGGCCTGGGGGTACGATCTAATAGCTCCCATAATCCTGGTAAAGAAGAGCTCGCCGACGTATCTATTCCCGCCTGAACTTCTACCTCTAACACCAGATGAAGGTTAGCTATCATATATTCAGTTTTCTATAACCACCGCCTTAGGCGGTAGGCTTGGGCAACAGGCTATGCCGTTGTCATAGAAACCTACTCATGGTACCTCTAGCAGTGTTATCCCCATAACATAAGCAAGGAGGTAAACCATGAGTAGATTTAAAAGATTACCTCACGTTCTGTGGTGTTGTAAATACCATATCGTATTAGACGACAATTAGACTGGCGGGTTGGCTTCATGCTCACGGAAAAAGAGCGCGCTGAAATATATTACGAAAGCAGCGACGCGAACCGTACCGCCAAGCCGCTTAGCGTCACTTAAATTGGTTCTTGCATTACGATCGCAGCTGAAGAAGGGCTTCAGGAGGGAGCCTTGAGCCAAAAATATCATTGATCGCATAATGATCAATAAATTATTTTCAAGATTAGAGTCTCTAAAGCAAAAAGCACAGATAGGCTCACCTGGCCCGGCGCACTGTGGTCATATTTTAACCGCCACGTCATTGCTGAAGAAAAACAGGGGTTTTCGTGCGGGCACTATTTGGAAGGGGAGTGGGTCCATACCATTACCTCTAACGGCGTACGTCGGAGACGGGACTAAGCGCTCAAGGTCTTTTGCAGCTCGTTCAGCAAGAGTTGCATGGCTAGGGCGCGGTGACTGATGCCATTTTTAATTCCCTTGTCGAGCTCTGCACTCGCGCAGCCGTGGCTGGGCACCCAAAAGATGGGGTCGTATCCAAAACCATTATCGCCGCGGGCTGCTTCCATAATAACGCCCTCCCAGCTCCCCTGCGCAATAATGGGTGTGGGGTCTTTGGAATGGTTCATAAATGCCAGTACGCATTGGTAGCGCGCACTGCGCTGTTCGAAGGGCACTCCCGCCAGTTCCTGCAACAGTTTTACATTGTTGGCCTGGTCGGAGGCCTTCTCGCCCGAATAGCGTGCCGAATAAATGCCGGGCGCTCCGTTGAGCGCATCCACTTCCAAACCCGAATCGTCGGCAATGGCGGCTAGGCCGGTAGCGGTGCAGGCGTGGCGGGCTTTTATGATGGCATTTTCAACAAAGGTAAGGCCTGTCTCATCGGCATCGCTCACTTCAAATTCCGACTGAGGATAGACCTCAACGCCAAATTTACTTAACAAATTTTTAAATTCGGCCAGCTTGCCAGGGTTACCACTGGCCAAAACAATTTTTTTCATGGCTTTTATCTGTTTCATATCAAACTATTCGTCCGCATAAACTTTTTGCGAGAACTTAACTGTAAGCGGCACTTTTCGGCCGAAGGGCGTTAGCGAAAGTTGAAAGCGCAAAAATTCTTCGTTACCGACGCGCACGGGGGCAAGATAATACGTAGTATTTTCTTCATTTATTTCGATAAACTTGAGCGATTTTTGTTGCTGCATCAAGTTTGTTGCGGTGCCTTCGATGGCGGCAGGAAGTCCGCCGCTTTGTCCGTTAGGGCTCAGCGAAACATTTAGCAGCGACTCGTATTTACTGCGTTTTATGCCATAGGCCTTGGCTACCTCGGGTAATAAAAAGGTGCTATTGAACACGACGTGACGCACGGTAAAACCGTCTACGTCAGTTTGTTGGGTAAATGTTTCTGTTTGTTGCGCTTGAAGTGTGCTGGAAAAAAACATTAGAAGTGCTATAAAAAATCGGCTCGAGGTTATGCGTGGTTTCATGCTGAATACTCCTATGAAATTTTGTGAATAAAACACAAAAGTGGCCTTATTTTGATACGCGGTAAAGTGCGGTTTCGCCGAATAGATTGGGGTGCACATGTTGTAATAAAGCACCAAACGAACGCGAGGCAACGGCCTCTCGGTTGAGCACTTTAAGGTCTAGTGCACGGCACATAAATTCAAAATCGAGAAAGGTGCAAAAATGTATGTTGGGGGTGTTGTACCATTCATAGGGAAGGATGTCCGACACGGGCATTTTGCCGCTAAACGCCAACTGTAACCGGGCCTTCCAGTGGCCAAAATTCGGGAAGGTAACAATGCATTGCTTGCCGACACGCAGCATTTCCTTTAGCACTTTGTCCGGGTGCTGCATGGTTTGAATGGCCTGCGACATAATCACGGTGTCAAAGCTTTGGTCGTCAAAATTACTTAAACCTTCGTCGATGTTCTGTTCAATTACATTAACGTTTTGCTCGATACAGCGCAGAATGTTTTCGGAATTAATGTCTAGCCCATAGCCGTGAATGTTTTTTCTACCGCTTAGCTCTTTCAGTAGAGTGCCGTCGCCGCAGCCCAAATCTAAAACACGACTATTTTCTTTTACCCACTGTCCAATAATGCTGTGATCGATGCGCGTGGTCATCAGGAGTTGACCTCTATCTTGTTCATATAAGTGGAAAATAATTCCCCGTAGCGTTGCTGGCCCGGCACTAAAAAAGCGTCGTGACCATAGGGTGACTCGATTTCCCCGTAGACCACGTCGCGATCCGCCTTCATTAGAGCGCTTACTACTTCTCTCGAGCGCTCGGGTGCAAAGCGCCAATCTGAAGTGAAAGATATCACCAGAAATTCACATTGGGCGTTTTTAAAGGCGGCCGCAGCGTCGTGTTGATATTCGCGGGCGAGGTCAAAATAATCCAAGGCGCGCGTCATTAAAATATAAGTGTTGGCGTCAAAGGAGGAGGAAAAATTGTTCCCCTGGTAACGCAGATAACTTTCAATCTGAAATTCTACCGGTTCGTCGGTGCCTTGCTCAAAGGTTCCAGAACGCAATTCGCGACCAAACTTCTTACCCATGCCGTCGTCAGACAGATAGGTTATGTGACCTATCATGCGCGCCACCGACAGCCCGTGTTTTGGCAGTGTATTGTGGTCTAAATACTCGCCCCCCTTAAAATTAGGGTCCGACATAATGGCTTTGCGGGCGGTTTCATTAAATGCAATATTTTGCGCAGTGAGTTTCATCGCCGAGGCAATTACCACGCAGTGGCGCAGTCTTTTAGGGTATTCCAGTGCCCAGCGCATGGCTTGCATGCCGCCGAGACTGCCGCCTACTACTCCCGCCCACTGTTCTATGCCCAAACGGTCGGCAAGCCTTGCTTGGCTGTGAACCCAATCGCGAACACGCAGTGAGGGAAAGTCGGAGCCGTACACCTTGCCAGTGGCCGGGTTGACAGAGGACGGCCCCGTGGACCCATGGCAACCGCCAAGATTGTTGAGCGATACTATAAAAAATTTGTTGGTGTCCATGGCCTTGCCTGGGCCGATGTGACTGTCCCACCAGCCTGGCTTTTTGTCTTCAGTTGTGTGATACCCGGCGGCGTGGTGGTGGCCGGAAAGTGCATGGCAGATAAGCAGGGCGTTGCTCTTATCTTCGTTAAGTGTGCCATAGGTTTCCACTGCTAGATCATATTGATCCAGAGTGCGCCCGTTGGACAAAATCAATGGCTCGTCAAAATGGTAGGTTTCGGGTTTGACAAGCCCGACCGAATTTTCAGGACATTTTTCTGGCATGAGTTAACCGAGTTCAGTTTCTGTAAGCGTTTTGTGATCGTTGGAATTAAAAATAGTTAACCACTAATGCCGGGTTGAGATTCACAGAGACAGCCGTGAAAAAAAGAACTTTTTGCACAACGCCAAGCCCCAGAAAAACAAATAATACCGAAAAGTCTAAGCC
>JBLHGN010000317.1:0-4030 GCA_047616325.1 Lentisphaeria bacterium | reverse complement strand
GTATTGGACCGTCGCACGCAAGGAAAGGGATGGCACTGAAATTATTAGCAATAATAGCAACAGTCATTTGGCGATAGATAGCGATTCAAATTGGTCGCTAAATTTTAATGCGGAGGATGAGAGGGCCTTACCGAATGAGACTATCAATAACGACAGTGGAAATTCACCGATAGATAGCGATTCCAATTGGCAAGCGTCCGATCAGTGAATATTTATTAAATATATGACTTCCGTGGCGTTTCTCAGAGAGTGCAAAGAATGAGACTCCTGAGTTAACAAGTGAATTGCAGAGATTGACTTCTTTTGCATGGATGTGTGAACGCGGGCGGGCTTTTATAAGCTAATAAATTAGTTGTTTTCTATTTTTCGCCTTGTTGCAATGGCCTAGCGCAGGACAGCTGGATGTTTCAGGTGCTTTCAATTGTGAGGCGGGAAGAGGTATAGGGTGGCGTCGTATGGTTAAAAGAGTTTTTTCTTCGCATGAAGGACTTAAGTAAAATATAAATCGTAGCTACAGTTAGTAAAATGCTTGCGACTAAAAACAATAATTTTTTATAAGTATGGTGAATGCTTGCAGTCCATTTGTCAAATGGGGATGTTGGCTATAACTATGTGAGTTTAAGGTAGTTGCTAGCGCGGAAAGGCTTTCCCATTACCTGACTATATTATGTTAGGTGGTGTTGTAGCATGTGACCTATAGTGTTGTTTTGACCCATCAATACCTGATTTGGCTGGCGCGGGGGGTAAGTCTTGTGTCGTTGGTTTTTTTCAGCGATGAAGGGCTTAAGTAACATCGCTAGGCTCCTCGTAAAAACTTATATTTAGACGAGCGAAGCGATGTTGAATTGTTACTTGCTGGGAGTCATACCCTTTAGGAACTTGAAAAGATCACTTTCGGTGGATAGTACCAGCGTTGTACTGTCACCGATAATAGTGGGGTAGGCCGCCATGGTGCGAGTAAATTCGTAGAACTCCACCGCTTGAGGGCTTTGATTGTAGGCGCTGGCATAAATTTCTGTTGCCTTGGCGTCTGCGAGGCCACGTATCTCTTCCACTTCTCGGTAGGCTTCCGACTGAATTTTATTTAAGTCGCGCACCCTGTTGCCGCGTATTCTTGCAGCTTCACCATTACCTTCGGAGAGGAAGCGTTCGGCAATCTGGCGGCGTTCACTTATCATTCGATCATATATTTTGGGGCGTACACTGGCATTGTAGTTAATGCGTTTAAAGCGAATGTCTAATAACTCTATACCAAATACAGCTACTTTAGCCGATGCTGCTTCAAAAATTTCTCGTTCAACCAATTGACGTCCTTTTTCGATGGGGACTAGTGATCCCATTTTGAGGCTTTGTTCGGTAACGGCCAAAGTCGCATCGCGCAATGGAACACGGTCTTTAGTGGTGCGGATTATTTCAATAAGCTCATGTTTTGCAACAGCATTTCTCGTTTCACTGCCAAGAATGTCGTCTAGCCTCGATTGAGCGCTGCGCTCATCGCGTAAACGCAAAAAATACTGCAGCGGGTCTACAATTCGCCAGCGCGCAAATAAGTCCACCGAGATATACAGCTTATCTTTTGTGGGCATATCCGAAGGTGCACCATCCCATTCAAGTACGCGCTTGTCGATGGGGTTTATCTCTTGCACAAAGGGAATTTTAAATTTGAGGCCCGCTTCTGTAACCGGCTCACCCACTGGCTTACCAAATTGAGTGATGATGACCTGCTCAACTTCGTTTACTGTGTAAGCAGAGCTGCCAATTATAAAGATTCCGGCTGTGGCGATTACCATTACTCCAAACAAGGTTATGCTTTTCATTGTTATGGCTTCCTTTGTTCGTTGAGGTTAAGTAGGGGTAATAGACCGGGCATTGCTTCGTCTACCAAAATCTTCGATTCCAGTTTTGGCAAAACATCTTGCATCGTCTCAATGTAGATGCGACGGCGGGTCACTTCCGGTGCTTTTTTATATTCTGCGAAGAGTGAGTTAAAGCGCGCTACATCGCCTTCGGCTTCGTTAATGCGTTTAAGGCGATAACCGTCGGCCTCACGAATACGCTGATCTTTTTCACCTTCCGCTAGGGGGATAACTTTGTTGTATTCTCTGCGGGCTTCGTTGATGAGTTTCTCTTTTGACTGCTGTGCTTGGTTTACTTCGTTAAAAGATTCCTGCACGGGTCTAGGTGGGTTGATATTCTTTAGCTGTACCTGATCGATGCTAACCCCCATTACATATTTGGTGGATAGCTGCTGCATCTTCACTAGCGCTTCAATTTCAATTTCTTGTCGGCCGATAGTAATCACTTCGTCAACTGTTCTATCTCCAACAACCTCGCGCATCACCGACTCCGACACATAGCGAAGGGTTTCAGCGGGTTCGCGTACTTCAAATAGAAATTTAACCGGGTCGGATATACGGTATTGCACCACCCATTCAACCAGCGCCGCATTTAAGTCCCCCGTCACCATTTGGGTTTCCAATTGTCCGGCACGCGTGCCTTGTTTGGGGTCGCGAGCAGCTGGCGTAGCAAAGCCAAATTCCTGCTTCAATTGTCGTTTTACCGGCACAGTAGTGGCGGTGTCAATCCCCAAGGGCAGCTTAAAATGCAGGCCGGGAGGCACTTCTTTAAGGTACATGCCAAAGCGCTGCACCACAGCCACCGAATCACTTGGTACTGTGTAATAGGCGGACCATAGGCTGAGACCTATCAGCAAGAACAAGGCCATGGTGAGAAAACCACCAAAAGAGCCGCTTTTCTTTTTACCAGAGCCGCCGCCAGAGCCGCCGCCGGAAAATAGGTCTTTTAGTTTGGTGATGCCCTCAGTGATTACCTGATCGATATCTGGTGGCGATTGGGGCTTATTAGAGCCCCACTGAGTTGAATGGATATTATTTTGAGATGGCATTTACGTAGCCTTCGGTCGGTGTCAGACAATGTTTTGCCTGACAAGAGTTTGAGTGTGGGTTGATATATCGGGGCATGTTAGCTGTTTACAAGGCAAGGCAATGTAATTGGACTATGGCGCTGGGTGGGGCGTAGCCCATAGCCGTGAGATTAAGAAAACAATTTTTTTAAAATCAATGGATTATGGTCTTGATGTAAGCGGAACACGAAATCCTTTCCCTATAGAATTCATAGTCCAGGCTGCGTGGCTGGTCTGGAGAGGTAGACGTCCGGCCCGATGTCTTTAAACTTTTGTTGATTTGCTTGTGCTCTATGAAAACCTCAAAAAAAATTTGAAAATTTGGCCTAAGATTTGGACATGTCTATTTACCCTTGTTTCACCCGTGAAGAATTGGATCACCTCGCGAGCGTTCGAGTTTTGTTCAGCGAAAAAGTAAATTGAGTGGCAGTCTATTTTTGGACTTAGTGGTTTTCAATGCCGAGAGTCTCAAGAGTCGAAGCTTAAATGATTTATCGGTGGTATTAAAAAATGATCATCTATTGGGTATTACCAAGTGGAGCTTACATAAGCGTTTCAACGATAACGCGTTACCTTTTTAAAGCTTGAGCTGGCGGACTACTAAAATAACAGTTGCATATGCGCCTCATCTGCCTGAATTTGTAGAAATTAATCAATTACTGATTAAAAACTCCGAGTGCTTTCAATTGGATCCATCACTTGCAGAGCACTACCCTGGCAGTGGCAGTAGTGGTTCAAACGCATCCGTTAGAATTCAATTTGAATATGACTTAAAGCGGGGCACGATCAACGATTTATCTCTCAGCCCCTTTAACGTTCAAGATGCAAAAAATGCGATTGCTACGGTGGACTTGGTTAATGAGGGTTACCTCATTATGCGGGGCTTGCCCTATGTGGGGCTGGATGCGTTAAAGGGCATTGCCACGCGTTCTACTTACCATCTATGTCGCTTAAGTCCAGGAATTAAGGTCTATAAAAGCAAAGGTTGCGAGTACATGGAACTTGATATTGTGAAGATTCACCGCGAATAGCAGCGCAATAAAATAGCCATGCTGGTAAATATGGTTTTACTTGGCAAAGAGTACAAGTTTTGTACACTGCCAATTA
>JBLHGN010000316.1:0-4044 GCA_047616325.1 Lentisphaeria bacterium | reverse complement strand
TGAGAATGATGAGGCAGAATTTTAAATTAGTGGAGATGTGAGTCGGAATTGACTGGGGCCATTATGAGCCCCTTTTTTTGATGTGGGGGCAGCGGCAAATAACCGCGCTTTTACACCGGCGCTAACAATTGCGAATATAGGCCAAACAATGGATCATGCTGCCAAAGATGTATGAGCAGGCGGTTGAATTCGTTTGGTTTTGGATACGCCGTTTTTTACAAAGCCAGATTTTCTTACGCTCTTCAAAACACGCGTTCTATTCAGCTGGCTAGGGAAAAAGCACCTTTTTATTCGCTATCGGCTAATGCTTATACGTATTGTCCAACACCTTGTACACAGCTGGTAATAATCACCTTACCTCCTCCCCCCTACTGAAGCCTAAGCTCGAGGTTCGAACTTGAGCCGCCCGCTATTCGAGGATCAAGCGGTGCTGTACTCACCTCCATTTGAAGATACGCAGTTAAAGCATCTCTTAGGTTATCCAATATTACTATTGCTGCCCAAAAGGGGAATAGCCGCCCCTAGACTAATCTGGTTGTGTGTCATAGGTTTGAAGGGTTTGGGTTTGAACGAATAAGATTTGAATGTCCTAAATTTGGAGGGTTTGGGTTTGATGCTGAGAAGGGATTATTCACGCGCCTCTCATAGAAAAGCGCGGCCGTGACCATTACATCTATTCGGGTTCTATTTCGGATAAGGGCAAGCCGGTCGACTTCTTGCGATGCTCGTGAAGGCGACCTAGCATGCTTTCTAAGCGATGCGCCAGTTTTTGGGCCGCGCCATTCACCGCCTGTTCCAGCGAAGTGGCATGGTCCGTCACTGCTACAGGTTGTAGGCCTTCGAGACGAGCCTCCAGCATGCAGCGATGGTCGTGCAGCCCGCTCTTGCCCTTACTCTCATCACTCAGATGAACTTCCACACGCGTAATATGTACCTGAAAGTTCTCTAACGCTTCCTCTACTGAGGCGCTGATCCGAGCGGCTAGCGCTTCAGTGCCGTGAATGTTCACGTCGGTGTTGAATTGGATCTTCATGTTGTTTTCCTGTGGTTTTTAGGGTTTAAGTGGAATGCGCTCAGCATAGAAGCGTTTGCCCTGCTCTCACGACCAGATGTATAGAATCGGTGTCCAGCCCGCAATAGCCAAGCCTACTCAAAGGCTAATTATTTGTGCTCTAGTAGGTCTGGTTCAACTGCGTAAGACTTCTGTTGTGGGTCGCTATAATTTCAGAGGGCGACAAATCGCTGGAAACAGCAAAGCCCACCAGCAAGTACGTCTCCACACAAGCTGAGCAGGATATGATAATGGGTCTCCCCATGTTATTTTTAGGGTTTTTCACATCCGACTATTATTTCTAATGGTGGTAAAACTTTTGAATGCAAGCATGCCAAGCGCCGTTGCGCAAAAAAATTACCAATGGTTCCCGTGCTCCGTATTGGACACTAAAATACATGTAATTCTAACAACGTCGATACAAGAATCGATTCACCGAATCTCTTGGTAACCTAATAGGTAACTGCCTATATATGACCCCTCGCGAGGGGAAGTTGAAATGGACATATTTGTTGCACCAGAAACCACCGTTATTCCCGCGCAGGCGGGAACCCATCTTCCTCCAAACCGCGAAAGGCCTGGATCCCCGCATTCGCGAGGATGACCGTTTCTTCAAAAACACCTGCTTCTGGATGAACACTAGTTAGTGAAAATTATCAGCACCAATAGCTTAGGTAATATGCCGGAATGTTCGTAAATAGAATGAAAGGAAAATACTTAAACCGGGTATAAAAAACTAGGGTGGTAGCCCAGCTAATGTAGAGCCATCGGGCCAAAAATTGACTTTTCGTGCGATACAAACTATGAACGAACTTCCACGCAGCGCCAGCGAAGCATCACCTGAAGATGGTGATAATTCATAGTCTTTTATGCGATAGAAACTAGCTGAGTCCTTTACCAATCAAACTAAAAGGGTTCTTTGTTAGACTTGATTCTGATGCAGCTGAGTGCTTTGGCGACCTTTTTATTCTTAACGATGGCGAGTTCTAGCCTGCGCTTTCCAGGGAAGTTCAATAAACTAAGGCCCACCAACATGGTAATTACCCCCTGACTCGGCAAGAAAAGCATAGCAAAGCCAGCTAGCAGTAGGAAAACGCCCAGTATAGTTTTAGCGAGAATGACAAAGGAATGTGGCGTTTTAAGCAGAGCGGACTTATTTTTCTCTGTAAGAAAGTAGCCGACGCTCATTGTGGTGATTAGCTTAATGGCGCGCAGACCATAGAGAGCCAGAAAAACAATAGAAATACACAATATAGTTAAATACACTGGAAGCTCACTAGGTGCTTTTTTTGAGAGAAAACCATGTTAGCCTGTGCAGGCTCAGTTAACATTCTAAGCTCTAAAACACAGGTTTACTATGGCGATATTAGACCCATTTTATTTGCATGACTTTGTCAGTTTTTGGCTTTCCTACGTAAGTTTTCTCCACCTTATAATTTCTATTCCCACGGCATTATAAGTATTGCCCCACAAAAAAACGAGCGCACTTCAATAGCGTGGATGGGCTTGGTGCTGCTTTCACCCTTTCTAGGAAGTGGCTTTTACTGGTTGTTTGGCATAAAATGCAGAGCGATGCGTGAATTTCCTGAAAGTACACCGATCATACTCGACGAAAATCTATTTTGTACCGATGTAAGCACCCCGCTACATTGCAAAGCACTGATCCGTGCAGGAAAAGCCATTCACAACTGGCCCTACCTAGCCAACAATCACCTCACACCTCTTATTAATGGCGACCAAGCCTACCCCGAGATGATCGAGGCAATTAGTCAGGCCAAAAGCCACATTTTTCTTTCAAGCTATATTTTTGATTATGACCGCGCGGGAAAACGATTTATAGAGGCCATTGACGAAGCCAAGAAACGTGGCGTAAAAATTGACGTAATGATCGATGGTTTTGGCATTGGTCATCTCCGGCACAAAATAGATTAGGTCTTAAAAAGGATTGGCGAGAGAACAGTGACATTTTTGCCACGTATATCCCTTGCTGGGCTGGTGTTTATGAATTTACGAAATCATAGAAAAATATTGTGCGTAGACGGCGCGCTTGCATTTATTGGTGGCATTAATATACGCGAGGCTAATTTGATCAAGGCCAAACCAAAGCATGCCGTTTGCGATATTCACTTTAAGGTTAGTGGCCCCGTAATCGACCAGATTGCCAAGGTGTTTAAGGAGGGCTGGTATTTTGCAGCCAAACAGAAAATAAGCTTCCCCAGGTGGAGTCAAAAGGGCACAAGCTCTGCGCTTTGTCGTATACTTCCCGATGGGCCACAGAACATTGACAAATTAAAGTGGTCTCTAATAAATTCGCTAAACGCCGCCCAGCATACAATTCGAATTGTAACGCCCTACTTTATTCCCGATCATCTTGTATTGGGCAGCTTACAGGCGGCTACGCTTAGAGGTGTTAGGAGCGTGCACGAAATATCATCCAGATTCCAATAGACTATGACTTGAAGTAAAATCTATTTTTTGGAGAAAATACTAAATGAGTTCCCACTATTGTGAAGTGCACGAATAAGAAATGGCTAATTTCTACGACAGCTTACCTGAAAAGGATCGTCGACGTTATGCAGCCGTTGAGGCGAAGAAAATTGGACATGGAGGTACCACATATATTTGTTCGTTATTTGGCTGTAATGACATAACAGTTAAAAAAGGCATGCTGGATCTTCATGATAAAGAAGCACTTCAGCAGGCGAGTGTCCGAGCGCCCGGAGGGGGTAGAAAGAAGCTTATAGCGGCGATGCCTGATATAAATAAAGCGTTTCTCGACGTATTGTCAAGTCATACAGCGGGAGATCCAATGGATGACAAAGTAAAATGGACGGCTTTGAGTCGGTCGGAAATATCCAATGCACTAAAAAAAAGGATTTAGAGTAAGTCGCAATATTGTGAGACAGCTGCTTAAAAATCACGGGGATGTTAAGCGTAAACCCAACAAGAATAGAAGTACTGGTGAATATAAAGAAAGAGACCGTCAGTTTAAA
>JBLHGN010000315.1:0-4062 GCA_047616325.1 Lentisphaeria bacterium | reverse complement strand
TTGCACTCCATTACTTCGGGGAAATCCTTAATCGTCTCTTCAAAACGCTTAAAGCGGTCGGGGGTGTGGCGGTCCATGCTGATGCCGACCATGGCAGTTAACTTAAGATCGAGTTTGGATTGGTTGAGCAGAGTGACGTGACGCAAAATAATGCCGGATTTTTCAAGGCGTTTGACGCGTCTGGAGCAGGGGGTGGGGGATAGCCCGACTTTATCGGCCAGCTCTAAGTTACTGATGCGTGCGTCGCGCTGCATAAGCGTCAAAATGCGGCGATCCATCTTATCTAGCTTTAAATTGTTCATCTGACAGCTCACTTAATGTCATTATGTGGTGTATTTCGCTAAAAATAGCACATTAAATAGATGTATGTATAAGTAAGTCTAGATATTTGCGCACTATTTGCAATCATTCACTACGGACTCTTTTGTATACTGTGTATGTCCAATCACATCTGATGAGCGTACTTGAACCACCCATCGAGTAATCGTCCAAGACCACACGGTGTAAAACTTGACGAGAGTTGTTGCCAGAGGGGCCCCACAAGGGCCTAGGTCGAAAATCCAATATTTTTCGAGATAAATTGGATGTGAATAATCTCATTAACCTAAGCAACTGCACTGGGAGTGCGCACAATGTCTGCCTTTGATCATCGTAAATACGCACCTTTTGAAAAGCCTACAATGCCACACCGTTTGTGGCCAAACCGCACACTAGTAAAAGCACCACAGTGGTGTAGCGTAGATTTGCGCGACGGCAATCAGGCATTAATAGAGCCCATGAACAGTGTGCGCAAGCGTGAGATGTTTGATCTACTGGTGCGCATAGGCTTTAAGCAAATAGAAGTGGGATTCCCCGCCGCCTCGGCAACCGACTATGAGTTTATTCGGACACTTATCGAGAGCGACTTGATTCCTGGAGACGTTACCATTCAAGTGCTCACCCAGGCGCGGCAGCCTCTGATCGAACGTACATTTGAATCATTAAAAGGTTGCAAGCGGGCCATAGTCCATCTTTACAACTCGACTTCGCGGGTGCAGCGCGAACATGTTTTTTGTCGCGACCGCCAAGGTATTATTGATATTGCAGTCGATGGCGCGCGTGCAGTATTGGCGTGTGCAAAGGCGCGAAACCACACCGACTGGCAATTCCAGTATTCTCCGGAGAGTTTTACAGGCACCGAACTCGATTTTGCCGTGGAAATATGTGACGCGGTGGTCGATGTCTGGCAGCCCGCAGTCGAGCGCCCAGTGATTATCAATTTGCCGGCGACAGTGGAAATGAGCACGCCAAACATCTTTGCTGATCAAATCGAGTGGTTTTGTACTCACGTGGCACATCGCGAAACCCTTAGCGTTAGTGTGCACACCCACAACGACCGTGGTTGCGCTGTCGCTGCGGCGGAGTTGGCGGTGCTGGCGGGAGCTGATAGGGTGGAGGGAACCCTGTTCGGCAACGGTGAGCGTACTGGCAATGTGGATATTGTCACTATGGCGATGAACCTTTATAGCCAGGGGATAGACCCGCACCTTAATTTTGCCAATATGGATGACATTGCACGCACAGTAACAACCTGCACCCAGCTGCCTCTGCATCCACGACACCCCTATGCTGGAGAGTTGGTGTTTACGGCATTTTCCGGCAGCCATCAAGATGCGATTAAAAAATGTCTCGCACGCCGACAAACCAATGCCATTTGGGACGTGGCCTACCTGCCGATAGATCCGTCGGACCTGGGGCGCTCGTACGAGGAAGTCATTCGTATTAACAGTCAGTCTGGTAAGGGTGGGGTGGCCTATGTGCTGCAGCGAGACCATGGCATCGAGTTGCCGCGTTGGCTGCAAATTGAATTTAGTGGCGCGATCCAGCGAACGGCCGAAGATAGTGAAACGGAAGTGTCCGCACGGGCCATCTGGCACCTGTTCGATTCCACTTACCTGCAACCAGTCAGTGATGCTGAGACAGCCATACTACCTGGCCCACCCGAGTCATCGGCATGGCAGTTACACGGCTACCAACTGAGTCGGGTGGCTGGCCGCGAACATTTAAAAGCCACGATTGCCGTTGGCGAGATTCAGCGAATATTGGTAGGGGATGGTTTGGGGGTGGTAGATGCCTTTGTCAATGCGCTTTCGCGATCCTTGTACTGCCATATAGCCCTGGCGCAATACAGCGAGCATATCTTGAATGCTCAAAAGAGCGACAATCATGCGGGCAATAGAGCCATTGCCTTTGTTCAGCTGTGTATCGCTGGCAGAAACTTGTCTGGCGTTGGCGTGAGCGCCGATATCATTGAAGCGTCATTTACTGCAATTTTACGTGCAGCGAGTAAAGCGCAAAATAAAAGGAAGAATATTGCCTAAACGGCTATGGTGAAAAGCTGATGTACTTGGTGTTAATTTTGCGAATTTAAGGTTCAACTGAGGCATTTAGGTTTAATCAGGGTTTTCATAAATGACTGCTGATTACTCGAGAGGTCGACAAATTCTAGTGCCATATCCCTGCCGATAACGCGAATAATAAGGCAGGAAAAGCACGGTTTTCGAATTCGCTTGCTATCGTGCATTGAGCTGGGTGGTTGTCTTTGAATTCAAGCATGTCGCCCTTGTTTACTTTTGTCAGAACGCCGCTCAACGATACGTTGCGCTTAATTCCCGCACATATTTCGGTGTTGAATCTCACAGAAAAGGGGCCTTCAGCAAGGCCCGCAGGTGGATGCGGTAGTTGTCTTCCTGTGTCATGGCGCACTCTAATTGCGTGCTTATAATCATTGTCTGAACAAAGCCATTCTCTAAATAAGTGTAGGCCCTAGCTACTTTTTCTTAGATGTCCCTTACCATTCTTTATTTTTACCTGCGGGGCCTACATTCATCGGGATGCACCGTGTTGTTTGGCTTAAAGCCGCGAGGCTAAAAGGATGCCAGCCAGTAAATATGTATCAATTGTGATCGCTCCGGTCACCAATGCGGAGCATTTTGGTTTTTATTGAAATTGGCCTTGATCGCTAGTCGTATTTCTGTTGCATGTTTTTACCTCGATGGTGAATCTTCGTATACTTCCGGTGCGCTTGGCGGTTCGTGGGGTAGAGCCTGCGTCATTTAAAGGCATGTAAATAATTACACTGTATGTGGTTATATATTTAACGCCATGATTTATATGTAATTATTTTCTTTGGTCGCGAATTGGCAAGGTCGTTGCAAATTCCTCGGCATCGATCGACCGAGATAGTGAATTTCCAGATGAACCCTATTACAAATTTAGTGCAAACCTACAATCCCGAGTTGAGCCCAGGATTTGATCCACTTCAGCATACGGTAAATATGGCGGATGGCGCGGCCGGTGGAAATATTGTCTTAGCAGGTGCCGGCCCGGTTGGCATACGTTTTTGCACGGAGTTACTAAAGCGCAAGCCTCTCAGCAAGATAAAAGTATTTGGCAACGAACCCTACAACCGCGTTCAACTTTCATCTCTGCTTGCCGGTGCTCTTGCCATTGGGGAGTGGGGCGAGTACAGCTGAGTGCAGGAAACCCATCAGTCTCAGCGCTATGTGTGGCCTTGGCAGCTCATCTATTTTTTAGTGTGCGTGCGACTGTTTAACAATAGTGGCCAAGAGAATGTAAATCTTTGGCCGAGCGCCAGTATTGTTTGTCAGTGTAACAATCTCAGTCAGGGGGAATTGGTTGGCGTAATAGCCGAGGGGAACGGCAGCCTTGCGGCGCTGCAGTCAAGAACCCGAGCGGTAACGGTGTGTGGTTCCTGCAAACCTTTGCTTGCACAGCTAGTCGGCGAGGGCGTCGCAGTTGAAAAACAAAAATTTTGGAAAACCTCACTTATTATTTCCCTGTTGGCTTTGTTAGCCGTAGTGACGATGTCTATTTTCCCCGCGCTGTCAGAGGCCGACTCGGTTCAGACAAAGACCTTGCTCGAGCATATATGGGCCAGTAAATTCTGGAAACAGGTGACAGGTTTTACTGTGCTCGGCATGACCCTTGTTGGGCTGCTAATGTCGTTGAGAAAACGAATAAACGCCGACTTTCTTGGGCCGTTTAGCTATTGGCGTTTGT
>JBLHGN010000314.1:0-4091 GCA_047616325.1 Lentisphaeria bacterium | reverse complement strand
GGTAGCGCAAACTACCAATGAGACATCGGCGGAAGGGTTAAAGTTAATCAAGGAGAGCATCCAGTCAATTGATACTCTCTCCAGAGAAGTCACCTCGGCGTCGGAGTTTGTCACGACCCTTAGTCATCACAGCGAAGAGCTTGGCGGCATGCTTACTTCGACAGAATGTATCGCCGAGCAAACAAGTTTACTCGCTCTTAATGCAGCGATCGAGGCGGCACGAGCGGGAGAGTTGGGGCGCGGCTTTGCCGATGAGGTAAGGAGTTTGGCGCAAAAGACCCAGGGTTCTACTCAGCAAATTAAAAGTATTATTGAGCGACTGCAAAAGGGTACCGTTCAGGTTTCTGATGCCATGGAGCGAAGTCGTGAGTCGTCTCATCACTGTGTCGAAAAATCTGAAGCCGTCAAGGCTTCGTTCGAGTCCATCGCACAGCAAATTTCTATTTTGACCAATGTGAATATGCAAATTGCCAGCGCGGCAGAAGAGCAGAGTTCGGCATCGAGCGAGATAAATAGGAATGTATTGAATATACGTGGTTCGTCCGAAGATACTTCACTCAACTCCAGCCATGTAGCCATGGCCAGTAAAGATCTGTCGAGTCTGGCGGATCACATTAGCGGTCTCTTGACGCACTATAAAGTATAACTACTCATAGCTTTCTAAAGTTGTGTATCTAAAGTTGCGTATCCAGCGGCAACTGGGTGGACTCTTTAATTTCAGTCACGGCCACATTGGAATGCATCTCACGAATATTGGGCAATTGTGCTAAATGATTACGCGCAAATTGCTCGTAGTGGCGAATGTCTTTGGTGACTGTTTTTAGCATATAGTCCATCACGCCGGTCATGGTGTAGCACTCTACCACCTCAGGGAAGATAACAATGGCCTTCTCGAAGGCCTCCAGTGTTTCTCTATTGGTAAGAAATAAGTTGATGGAGGTGAATACCACCAACTCCATGCCCAGCCGTTCTCTGTCCAGCAAATGTACCTTGCTTTTTATTATCCCCTCTTGCTCATATTGATTGATGCGGCGCCAACACGGGGATTGCGACATATTCACTTTGTCGGCGATTTCCGCCGTGGTTAAACGGGCATCTGACTGCAGTAGTTTCAGTATCTCAATATCTTTATGGTCTAGCTTCACGGAATATATATCCAATAATGTTTAATATTCCGGAATTATAATTCAATAAATATGGGCGTAGTGGAAAAATAGGAAAAATTATCCCAACGCTTAAGGCTAGAATTAACACCATGCGTACCTCGATTAAGTCGCACTAATTAAGTTGCTCTAACTCGCCTCAAAAAAAATAACGAATGGCCGGAAGTTCTTGGAGAGTTGTACATGTTAAAAACAAGTATTTCGTTGGACGATAAGTATGAACTCGATGCCGCCCGTGCGTATATGACCGGCATCGACGCCTTGGTACGACTGCCTATGTTGCAGCATCAGCGAGATAAGAAATCTGGCTTAAACACGGCTGGCTTTATTTCCGGCTATCGCGGGTCGCCCTTAGGTGGTCTGGATCAAAGCCTGGTAAAAGCCCAAAAATACCTCGACCGACACGATATTACCTTTAAACCCGGCATCAACGAAGACCTTGCGGCCACTGCCGTGTGGGGTAGTCAGCAAGTAAACCTGTTTCCCGGCGCCAAATACGACGGCGTATTTGCCATGTGGTACGGCAAGGGGCCCGGGGTTGACCGCAGCATGGACGTTATCAAACATGGCAACGCCTTCGGCACATCGAAGTATGGCGGCGTGCTGGCGGTTGCTGGCGACGACCACGCCTGTAAATCCTCAACCTTACCTCACCAAAGTGAGCACATGTTTATTGGTGCTTCAATTCCAGTGCTTAGCCCGTCTAACGTACAAGAGGTATTGGATCTAGGCGTTTTCGGTTGGGAGCTGTCGCGGTACTCTGGGTGCTGGGTGGCGTTAAAAGCGATTACCGAAAATATGGACTCGGCTATTTCCGCCGACATCGATCCAAGTCGCGTCAATATTATTATCCCAGCAGATTTTGAATTGCCGCCCGAGGGCTTGCACGGTCGTTGGCCCAGTGCTCCCTTAGAGCAAGAGCGAATACTGAATAAATACCGCATATACGCCGCGCGCAATTTTGCCTATGTAAATCAACTTAACAAAATAGTGATAGACAATAAACAGGCCCGCCTGGGCATTATTACGGCGGGCAAGGCCTACCTCGATGTGATGCAAGCTCTGGATGATTTGGGCATCGACACGCACAAAGCCGCCCAAATTGGCCTGCGCGTGTACAAGCTGGGTATGACCTGGCCGCTGGAACCCAAGGGCACCCACGAGTTTGCCAAGGGCCTGGAAGAAATTCTGGTGGTGGAGGAAAAACGCAGCATTATTGAAGACCAGCTCACCGGGCAGCTTTACAACTGGCCCGTAGACGAGCGCCCTTGTGTAGTAGGAGAGTTCGATGAATTCGGTAAGGAACTGCTTACCAATCTTGGCGAACTAACTCCGGCAATGGTGGCTCGCGCCATTGCATCGCGCATCGGCCGTTTTTATGACAGTGAGATTATTCGCGAGCGTCTTGAGTTTTTCAACGAAAAAGAGCGCACCTTGGCTCTGCCGCGCGATAACCTAACGCGTGCACCACACTACTGTTCTGGCTGCCCTCACAACATCTCCACCAAGGTGCCGGAAGGCAGCCGCGCCATGGCCGGTATTGGTTGCCATTACATGGTGACATGGATGAACCGCAACACAGATACCTTTACTCAAATGGGTGGTGAAGGGGTTTCCTGGATAGGTCAGGCACCGTTTACTTCCACGCAGCATATCTTTCAAAACCTGGGCGACGGTACCTACTTCCACTCAGGTATTCTCGCTATTCGAGCGGCATTGGCGGCAGATGTGAATATCACCTATAAAATCTTGTACAACGACGCCGTTGCCATGACGGGCGGACAGGCGGTAGACGGTGTGATGACCGTGGACATGATTGTTCACCAGTTGCGTGGCGAAGGTGTAAAACGCATCGCGGTGCTGTCCGACGAACCGAAGAAATACCCGTACACCTTTCCCCGCTTCGATGGCCTAAGTATCGATCACCGCGACAAGCTCGATAATATTCAACGCGAGCTGCGCGAGCAAAGCGGCACCACCGTTATCATTTACGATCAAACCTGCGCCGCCGAAAAACGCAGACGTCGTAAAAAGAAACTTATGCCCGACCCAGCCCTTAGGGTAATTATTAATGAAGCGGTGTGTGAGGGGTGTGGCGATTGCAGTGTTGCGTCGAATTGCTTGTCCATATTGCCAATAGAAACCGAACTGGGTCGCAAGCGCGTTATAGATCAGAGCGCATGCAATAAAGATTTTTCCTGTGTAAACGGTTTTTGCCCCAGTTTTGTTACGGTGGCGGGCGGCGCCTTGCGTAAAAAAACAGCGGTGGCGGAAACCGAGGGCTTCGAGGGTATGCCCGAACCTCTTGTGCACGAATTGGAGCGACCCTGGAATATATTGGTGTCTGGTATCGGTGGCACAGGAGTCCTTACTGTTAGTGCCATATTGGCGATGGCCGCTTTTATCGAAGGCAAGGGCTGTTCTTCCCTCAATCAAACCGGCTTGGCGCAAAAGTTTGGCGCTGTAGTAAGCCATGTGCGCATAGGCAAAACCCAGGAAGACATTTTTGCCGCGCGCATAGCGGCCGGCGACGCCGATTTAATGCTCGGCTGCGATCTGGTGGTGTCAGATACCGACGACGCCCTGGCGAAGTTGCATCACAGTCGCTCCCACGTGGTTATCAATGAGTTTGAATCTCCGACATCGACCTTTATTTCTAACCCTGATTTGGTTTTTCCAGCACAGGCCATGAAGACAATACTGAGCGAAGAAGTTGCACCGGGGCGCGCGTATTTTATTAATGCCACAGCGTTGGCGACAGCTTTGATGGGGGATTCCATCGCGTGCAATATGTTTTTGATGGGGTGTAGATCAGCTAGCCACTAGACGTAAGGGTAAACTGGTCGGCGATACATGCCATAAATCACATTCCAAAGCTGATCGAATAGATTGCTTTTTAGATGAGATCGAAAATTGAGAATCGCTTGG
>JBLHGN010000313.1:0-4139 GCA_047616325.1 Lentisphaeria bacterium | reverse complement strand
GCGACCACCATCATAGTTCTATTCCCGCGGTTTCCTCCCTTGGGGCCAGTCCGACATCAGCCCAGTAAAGTTCTGATCGAGATTGATAGCTCAGTGCTTGTGGGCTGCTGTCCGACAACCCTTAACAACAGCGGAAGTTGACGCGGCTTATAAATTGTCGGCAGGTTGTCTCCAAAGCGGACACAAATGGTAGTGTGAGTGTCCTGCGCATATTTGTCCTGCTCATATTTGAACTAGGAATATTGACCTTAAGTTTCAGCTGATCCCACATATCCAGTAATAAACTGGGCGTTGCGGGGTAGTTCACGATTCAAGACCTGACCCCCATTATTTTGTTTTATATCGGCTTTGGTTCCATTTACTGATCATCTAATTTCAAGCTTCCAATAATAGACCACGCGAAATCCAATCGCAGTACCTTATCAAACACTTGATCATCTATACTCATATAATAATCTGTACCATAAGGCGTTTCTCGATTCGCGCCGGAATTCTCCGAGTAGTTAACCTTTGGATCGTACTGCGCAAGATTGTGGCAGGTCATGCAATTAGTTTGCACGCCAAACTCGTTATACTGTGTTCCACCAATTGCGCGATTAATCTGGAACACCTGCTGATCAAAGCTGGCCTCCAAGTGTGGATTATAGGCAATGTGAGACTGGCCGACGTTTGCCCCACCAGTAATGGGCTGCGCAGGGTCCACCATTTGATAGGCAATAGACATAGCGTAATGTTTTGCTGCGGCAGCTAAACTCGATGGTTGCTGAGCGGCAATTGATGCACTGCTTGGCGAATAAGGATTACTTGTATTGGCAGTCCAGAAGAATGTTTGCCATGCCCAGCGCTTAATCTCGCGACTGGTTACGTGCATTCCTACTAAAATAGCATAGTCGCCCGCGCTGGCAGTTATACCAAGCTGCGACTTTAAATATTTTGCGTCATCGGAAGTGATTTTATTGTGAATAAAATTGCTTAGGAAAAAAGTATTAGTGGAATCTCTTCCTTTGCATCCAAGGTCTATTGAGTTTCCTCCTGGGCCGCTACCATTCACATCAATGTAGGCGCAGCTATCCCAATCACTTTCCGCGAATGTCCGCGCGGGGTCAGGCGTTCCTGGCCAACCGGGAAAGGTATAAATACCATTAACAGTATTTGCAGCGGTAATAACTTTATATACGGGCTTTATGGTAATGGCGTTATTGGGGAAATTCGGTATGTCGGTATACCCCTGCTCAATATATTTATTTAACGTACTCTGTAAAAAGAGTTTATTACTAATGGCATGCTGTGCTGCGGGAGGATTATAGGCGACAGAAACAAAGATATTGGTATCGCCGTCGCTAGGGGTGGCGGCTTTTATAGCATTTTTCAACTTTCCGTTTAAATCTTTTCTGTTTTTAAACTGATGAGGCAACGCAAGTTCCAAACGGGGTGGTTTTGCGATTAAACCAGTAACTCCCGCTTTTTTAAGTTTTTGCTTGTTGCCCGCGACTGAAGAGCTCAATGTTTCGATTTGGTAAATCATATTGGTGGGAGTATTCCACGTTTCAAAGGCCAAAACGTTAACCCCATCTACCGCACCAACAACACTCGTTAGGCCTGCCCATATACCCCAGCCGTGATCTACAATCTTTGTGGTGTCACTGCCGTATACCCAAGCATTAACGGTGGTTTCTGATTCCGGGAATTTAAAACCGGAATCGGCTTTAGGCAAATCCGGCAAACAGATTAAATTTCCATCGATATTGCCAATATCACCATATTGATTAATCGAACTAAGACACGCGGCTAAATTGCTTAAAGAGGTATTATTAACACTACTATCTAATTTTTCACAGGTGGCCAATAAGGTATCACCAGCGACAGAAATTGCACTACAACTTTTATTGTAACTTCCCACCGGGCTCGAAGCCGCTAGCACATGGCTAGAGAGAAATACTCCAGAAAATGCCAAACAAATAAAGCAACAATATTTGGTGGCATGCGCCACCAAACTCCGACAGCTATAAGACGTAAACGTAATTTTCATAAAACCATCCCTCGATTAAAACACTCAGAAAAATAACATAGCCAACACGTTATTATATTTGCGTGCAAGCTAAAAATACAATTAACAATTGATGTCTATTGGCTTGGTATTTTTTAAACCTAAAAAACCTCGAGTTTTATACACGCAGTAGGACGAACTGACTATAGTCTTAAGTGACAGTCACAACCATGCACGAAGTTAATTTAATTTTTTAATGGGAGAGAAACGAACGCGAACAGACACTAACGCAATTTATGGCGCCTTAAACTTTGACCGCTTTTGACGACCGGAAAAACCATAAAGCAAGGGCATTTACCGCACTTAAGTATGGGTAACTGGTGGGCAACACACGAGTAAAATGGGCAATGGGAAGCGTGGGCAAAGCATCACATATGGGAGCTGGCTAGGCATATATTGGGCAATAAACAAGACACCCACCGCAATAACACTAGGCTTTGAGTTTTACTGGGGTAATGATAGCAGCGGTATTGCACGCGTGTTTAGGCGCACAGCTAGTAAAAAGCTAAATGCCACAAAAGATGGATACACCGAGTTTATAACGAAGAATCGCCACTTGAGAACACCGCTGTTAATGGATAAACGCAATGAGAAGCTCCGAGGTCATTACAATTATTTCGGTGTTGTGGGTAATCTTGATGATATCTATGCCGTGTACTCACATGTGGAGGGAAAGCTTTATAAATGGCTAAACCGTCGGAGTGGTCGCAAAAGTATGACGTGGGCACAACTGAAGCGTGTGATTGCTTATTGCGCATTAGCAAAGCCTGTTCGCTAGGCAATTACGTTTCACTGATCTCAGCTTTCGGCCATTAGCGGGCTCTGGAGTCGCTTAATTGTTGTCGGTAGCTTCTCTCTAAAGCGGACACAAATGGTAGTGTGAGTGTCCTGCTCATATTTGAACTAGGATTATTTTTTAGTGGCAGTGGCCTTAAGTTTCAGCTGATCCCTCATATCCAGTAATAAACTTGGCTTTGCGGGGTAATTCACGATTCAAGACCTGCCCCCCACGATTCTTTTACAAATACGGGTTGATTGTTAACAAGTTTCATAACCGTTCGCCTCAGCGGGTTAGTTCAAGTTCTTTCCACATCCATTCAAAATCATAATCCAGTTCACTCGTCACATCCTGGGGAGCAGATCGTTTTTCCAATGATTTGAGCCAACGAGTCACCTGCTCGCGGGATTGTGGATCTTTGGCACACTCGCGGGGGGTTTTACCGCCAAGCATGGGTATGGGGTCGTCTAATATATTACGGTAATGCTGGCCCATCAATCGTTGCTTTAGCTCGATTAATTCTGGTGCATCTATGGCAGGTTGTGTGGGATTTTTGGAGTGTCTCTCTAATGAACTCTCTACGCTTTCGTGTAACGTTAAGGGCTGCCTCACAAGACCTTTTAATAAATTTTTAAAGTAAGCTTCGCCGTTTTGTGCTCGCTTAGTGGAATTCGCCTTAAAGTCCACCGCATTTTCAGAGACTTCGACATGGCCAAGGATGCTTACTCCCGTATCCGGCATGTCATCAGCCGCACAGGGCAACCAGACCCATTCATTGTTCTGTTCGATATAGTCGAGGTCAGGCGTACTATGGAGACAGGCTACTATTTGGTCGTGATGTTTGCTGTCAAAGGGAAAACGTACCGTACTAAACTGAAAGATGTCACCCTCCTTGTTAACCAATGTCGGCATAGGGCTATTCAAGGCACGATACGTATAAGCTAGCCATACTCTAACGAGCATGGTTGAGCGATGAGATTCAACGGCGGCTATTTCCACCTCTTCTAAATCGGCAGGTTCTGGTGTTTTTTCTTCTGCGTAGTATTGCTTGGCAGAGTCGACATTCTCCGCAATAGTCTTGTCGATAAGGTCTTGAACGGTTGCCGCCACTTCCGAGGGGAAAGGGAGTATGCCGCCAGTAAACATGTGCTTCCCATCTAAGAGGATGACCTTCCCAGCGACACAGTCGTTTTGATTTAGACTTTGCGTGGCTGATTTTTCGTAGACTCGGAGCGGTGCTGCGAGATTTTCACCATACGGTTGTACATCTGCATACTGCCCAGGGGCGACGGCAACGATCTCCCACAGATCAGC
>JBLHGN010000312.1:0-4148 GCA_047616325.1 Lentisphaeria bacterium | reverse complement strand
AAAACCCAGCGAGGCCGTAAAAATAATTGAAAGAGCTAATACCAAGTAAGAGTTAACGGGCCAGGGTAAAAACTTAAGCCAACCGGAGTCTCCATCACTTTTCGTCTCGGCGTCAAAAAAAACAGGCACGCCTTGAAGTTGATATCCCTGCTTAGAATAGTGCGCGATCAGTTGATTTTCTCCGATCAACTCCACGAGTGCTTTCCTTAAATAATTGATGCTTTTTTGCACAGAGCTATGGGTCACCACCCGCCCACGCCATACATTTTCGATGAGCTCCTCGTTGCCTATCACCCGTTCACGATGAAGTGCCAGATAATAAAAAACAGCCATCACTTGAGGCTGAAGGCGTATGACTTTGCCCTTCGATTCAATTTCGTTATGTGATGGAGATACCACTACATCGCTAACACTAAAATTTTGATTATTATTTTTCATAATTGTACGAATACTAAAAGCCTCGTTACACTACGGAGAGATCACCCCTATGCCACCAGTATAGGACCACGCCGCACTATGGCAAAATGACCATACAATGAGCGATTTCTTACTCAATGAAAATGACAGTACATGGTGCTAACTCTGCCTGATATGACCCTTATCCGCAAATCCAAGCACGAGAGAAAATCGCGCTAACATATTGATAATATTATTATTTTTAATGGTAAGCAAATGGTAATGCCAATTTCAGCGAGTGGTCAGCACCGTATTAAAGTATTGACTTACCATAACACCTGTAGCACTTAAGCATTCCAGTTCGCCAATAAAAAATACTCGGTGAGCTGAATGCAAACATATCCCATAGAAGAAAAGGAAATGGCGATGAAAATACATTATCTATCACTAACTGCAATACTAAGCTGCCTGAGTACATTAAGCTCAGCAGAAACGCCAAACAGTGAAGCCGCGACGAATATCTATTTAAACGAAAATTTGGGTTTTAACGTGGAGGGTTACAAATACGCTCAATCCGAATACCCCTGCGATATAGACAGAGTTTTGGTAGAAAAAATCATACAACACGGCAAGTCTAACGGTCTAAACATTGAGGCTGTTGGCACCGCTGATAAGATTCACAATGCCTCCATTCCGGTACTCGCCATAGATATTGAAACATTAGTACTTGGCGAGGAAAGAAAACGCAAATATGGCGCAGATAGGATTCGCAGCAACCTTCCCAGCGTGCGGGTCACTGCGGCTATATTCGACAAGAGCCTTAAAGGGGGTTTGGTCAGTGCCAAACACAGTTGCGCGATTGCATCCTTGAAGGAATTTAATTCCTCCAGCAACATCTTAGACATGGGCACCTATGGCGTCACAGTATGTTCCGCCACCCATAAATGCCTGAATGACCTAAGCAGCGACATTGTGCGCTGGACGACGTCTCAAGTTGCGCCATAAATTTAAAAACACACTATAGATAGATCACAGCAGATTAAAGGTCAGGGATGGCCTTTTTTGTTATGTATTTTTGAACTAAAACAAACACCCCAAAACATACAGAAAACCAAAACAACAGCGGTGGATGATGGCGGTTGTGCTTCCTGAGGGGTACTACCTGAGCAACTTCACCGAATTAATCAATCACGTCACCGATCACTATTGGGATTTGCTGTCGCTACCCGAACGTGACTTCCACCATAATTTCAAAAGCTTAGATCAAAATACACAGAAACTCTACGTGCGCATGACAATGCGCAAAGGCACAACTTTTCGCGCATCAAAACTTCACTATAAAGATATACAAAGCACAGCGACAGCTGCCCAGATTTTGGCGGAACAGCAATTTATTGATACCAACCCCAAGCTTAAGCTAGACGACAGCCTGGGTTTGTTTAACAAAAATGAGTGGCTAGCCATAGTCGCAGCCAACGATATCGATGCCTCTTCGCTCAGCAAGGTTCGGCGACAGGATTTGAATGTGGCCCTAAAAACATTTTTTCCTGAATACAGTCCAACACTCCCCGGCGACATTTATCAGATTTTACACTCAGAAGTCTTTGACACTTTCAAATTACTGTTTTTTGGGAATCTCCACCAAGATTTAACCAAATTTGTATTGCGCGACCTCGGTTTATACATCTACGAAGCCTATAACATAGACAATACCCCCCGACTGTTCCAAGCTCGAGAGCATATCGAACAGCATCTCACTTTTTACAGGCTTACTAACAATCTCGACGACACACTGCAGCAAACTGGCGAAGCAATACTAGAAGCTGTTAGAGCCCTTCCTTGCCCACAAGCCAACGACAAAATTCTCGCCAGATGCCTGCGCCGAACATATATCAAAATGGCACGCCAACTCGAACGACTAAACCAACTAGAAGATGCACTTATCATGTAAAAAAAGCAGGGGGAAGCGATGCCAGAGAACGAATAGCGAGGATGCTGTCCACGCAAAAGCGGTACAAAGAGTGTCTGGAGTATTGCGAAAAGCTTAAATTGCAGACACTCAATGAAGAAGAGTATATCTTTGCGAAACCATTTGGTTTTCGCATCTCAAAAAAAGCCGCTATCACATGGCCAACACCAGACCATTATCAACCTTCAAGTGACACCCTAATTATCAATAAAACGGGGGGCGTCGAGATGGCTACATGTGAACATCTTTCGGCTTCAGCCGATTACTTTTACGTCGAAAACAGGCTGTTTACCTGCGTGTTCGGGCTGTGCTATTGGAAGGTTATTTTTGCACTCATACCCGGAGCGTTTACCCACCCCTTCCAAACCAAACCCCACGATCTCTATGAAGAAGAATTTATGGCGGAGCGAAGAGAATATTTTACCGCGGCACAGAAAACCATTTCAAATATTAGCGACTTCAAACAGGCCGTCCATCGACAAATAAACGAAAAAAGCGGCATTACAACCCCCTTTATTGCTTGGTCAAACATCGATAAAAAAGTCATAGATCTAACATTGAACCGTATTCCAATGCCACACGGGGAAAGTATATTTGATCGAATGTGGCAGCACTTACAAGTAAATCGCAGCGGCTTCCCAGATCTGATGTTTTTTCCTGCTACAGGAGGATATGAGCTTATCGAGGCAAAGGGTCCGGGAGACAAGTTACAAAAAAACCAGTTGCGCTGGATGCATTATTTTCATCGACATCACATTCCCCATAGGGTCATCAATGTTGAATGGCAAGCATAAAATAACCGTCGGCGTTACGGACCTGGTGAACTTCAGTGTTCGCAGTGGTGATCTATGGTTTGAAAGTGACGGGCCATCAGCAAAAGAAGGCACCTACGGACATATAAAAATTCAGAAATATCGTGGAGACGAATGGCAAACTGAAGTTCACCTAAAACAGAATATTGCCAGCGAAGAATTTATCGTACAGCTGCAAGGACGTTTGGATGTACTGTATGAACACGAACAAGTCCCAATAATAGAAGAAATAAAAACCACTTATCTGCCTGTTGATTTTCTTCCATCAGCAAAACAGGAGTTGCATTGGGCACAACAAAAAATATTGCTCGTATTAAAGTGAGAGTGACCTAGTATGACCGGCTGTTCAAAAAGGAACATAGCGAAGAACAGACCTTTCCCTGCGATGATTTATGCAATTACATAAATGCCCTACTAAGACCCTATATTGATTGGATGCGCAGATTAATCGCATTAAGACACCACACGCTAACGTCGGCGCAGAGCCTCCTCTTCCCCTTTTCATATTACCGCGCTGGTCAACACAATTTTGCCAAGTGGGTGTACGCCTGCATTCGCGACAAGCAGCAACTGCTCGCCGAAGCGCCCACTGGTACGGGTAAAACGATCAGCACGCTTTTTCCTGCGGTGAAAGCCATCGGCGAAAAAATTATTGACACCATATGTTATTTAACGTTAAAGGGCTCGGCACAGACACTGGCTGAGCGCTGCATTAAAGAGATGAGTGAGTGTGGCTTGGTCATTAGCTATGGTGTTATTCAGGCAAAAGACAAAGTATGCCCTTGTCGAGCACCGCCGTCCGAGGACACTGTTGCCGGCACACTGATAGACCCCATTACTGTAAAAATGACGGCGGCCAGTGCAGTCGCACAATCGGCTTTTACGATCGCTTACCAGAAGCTAGAAATGCGTGCATCAAACAACGACACTTAAGCGCTGAAACGCTCCGTGCTATCGGCGATCAATTTAAT
>JBLHGN010000311.1:0-4153 GCA_047616325.1 Lentisphaeria bacterium | reverse complement strand
AAACCTTGGAGGGCTGTCTCACCAACGGATTTTATTTTTAGCCTTACTACTTCCCCTCCTTTTGTTTGAACGAAGGGAACCGAGTTTTTCCAAATTTAATGCCATAGATAAGGCGGTGGTTTTCTATGTTTTTTGGGTGATCGTATGCAACTTCCGAATCGAAAATTACACCGCCATGTTTCGAACGGATTTATGGGAAGTCATTGATGTTTTTGTGCCCTATTTGGCCATTCGATATTTTACCAAAAACTATGCTTTAGTATTAACGGCCGTCTCTTTTGCTCTTCTTTCCCAGTCCCTCGCTGGCATTGTTGAATCGGTAATGCACTGGCACCTTTATTCTGATCTTGAGCGTTTTGGACATTTTGCTAACCAACTGCATCCAGGCTACAAATTTAGAAACGGCTTTTTACGCGCACAAACATCCTTTATGAATCCCTTAATTTACGCGCTATTTTCCAACATGTCGTTTTGTTGTTCGGTTATTTTTCTCTCTAAAATCGGATCAATCGCGAAAGAAAACTATTCTAAAAAATTTGCCTGGGCTGGTTTTTTAATATCAACACTTGGCACAATGGCGTCGGGCTCGCGTGCAGGTATGGCCGGGAGTGTTTTGATTGTTATCGTATCAATGATTTTACTTTGGGCAATAAAGCGGTCTAGAGATCCAAAACAACTATTAATTACAAGCTTCGTTTGCTGTATTGCCTTGGTTGTATTATTCGGGCAGGATTTTTTAAATGAAAACTTTGATTACCGTATGCGATTGCTAAAAATTGGATCAGGAGTTGTAATGGATAGCCCTTTATTTGGACATATGGATGCTAGAAGTCATCCAGCAATGCAAGAGTTAATACAGGGCGAGGGTATAGTTGACGTTGTAAATTCCTACCTCGCCATCGCCCTAAGTTATGGCTTGCCGGCACTAATCTTATTTGTGTTTGCTGTGCTTTCCTGTCTATCTAAGCTCTACGATTGCTTGCGTTTAGGCAACGACGATCTTTTAGCCTTCGGAATATTTGCCTTTGCGTCCATTTTCATACTCGCGTTCAATCTAATTACCACAAGTGCCAGTCACTGGACTGGCCAATGGATGTGGATAGCCCTTGCAATAGGTTCAAATATCATTGCACGCGCTAAAGATGAGGAGCCACTTACAATTGCCAAGCGTCAATAATATAATCCCCTAGTATCTTGGACGGGCTACCATAATATACTGGTCTTATTTAACAAAACTCAGCAAGTATGCATTATATATACTAAACCACCTCCAATTGAGAATGACGTTTCACATTAGGTTTTACGGTGGTAAGCATATATTAGAAAAAATTATAAGGCTCGACAAATGAACCCGAAGTGCTCTCGAAGATCTTTTCTCTCAAACAGTTCGCTTACAGTTGCCGCCGTAAGTGTTGCCCCTATGGTTCTAGTCGCCCAGTTACCAGCCCCACATAAAAGCAACATTACAATACTTGCAGCAGAAAATTGTATTGTGATTGATGGTTGGGTGCTGCCGTCGAGCGACTTACAAATTAAAGATAAGTCTAGCCGATAATGTTGTACGATTTTTCTACAGGTAGAGAAAAAATTAGAAGTATATACGATTTTTGTATATGTGAGTCAGGCGCAGCCGGCATTGCTTTGGCCAATAAACTCGCTAATGCGGGCAAAACTGTGATTCTCTTGGAGGGTGGAGGGAGAGAGTATTCATCGGAATCTCAAAAGCTCTACGAAGCGACAACCAGCGGCTTTTGGCCAGACTACCTTACTAACTTCACAAGACTACGTTTTTTGGGTGGCACAACAAATCATTGGGCGGGACGCTGCAAACCTTTTGTAGAACATGATTTTGAGCAAAAGCCTGGATTTGCCCTACCCGGGTGGCCAATTCCTTTTAGCGAGATGGAACGTTATTTAGAACCAGCAATGGAAATTCTAGACCTCGATACTAAACTTGGGTTTTACGACAGCTTTGAAACTCCAATTCGATCAAATAGCTTTGAACCCGATCCATTTCAATTAAGCGCGCCGACTCGTTTTGCACAAAAATACGCTGTATTTTTAAATTCTCACCGTAATATCGACGTTTTCGTAAACGCAAATGTTACCCATCTTCAAGCCGCTCCCAATGGGCGGATTCTACATGTTGATGCCTCTGATTTTTCCTTAAACAAGAAAAGCATCAACGCAGGTGCCTATGTTTTGGCGATGGGGGCAATAGAGAACCCTAGATTACTGCTCCACTCAAGCGATATCTATTCACGAGGGATAGGTAATGCATCCGATATGGTTGGACGTTGTTTTATGGAACACTACAACGTTCAAATAGGCGAGTTTGCGGCAAACAGTGCGGTATGGAACGGTAAGTCGATTATGAATTTTTTCCCTGTTGTTGATTTTCTAAAAGAATTCGACATTGGCGCATCCAATCTATACTTTAGAATATTGGATGAACGCGGCGGTCGGCAGAATGGCCGCTTGGCGCCACTTAAATACATGTTGCAGGATTTGAGCTGCGATTTTGACCTGTCAGAAAGTCTGCAATTCCTATTTGCTCATCAATGCGCAGGCCTGGGTATTATTACCTCATTAACAGAGCAAGAACCAAATCTCGATAGTCGCGTAAGCCTTACTGAAACCCGTGACGATCTAGGAATGAAGAAGTGTCACCTCCATATATCCATGAGTGACTACGATAGAAATACCATCCGCAAACTATCCTCTCGCCTGGCCAAAGAAATGGCCCAAGCCAACGTTGGTAGAATTAAATTGGCCGATTTTATTTTGGATGAGACTAAAGAGATTCTTGCGGTGCCACACGCTCATCACATGGGCACTACCAGAATGGCGGCTGAACCAGAACACGGCGTTGTAGATAAAAACACTAAGGTGTTTGGCATTGATAATTTATATATCGCGGGCGCAAGTGTTTTCCCCACTGGCGGCGGCAATAACCCCACGTTGCCATTGGTACAGTTGACTCTGCGTTTAGCCGATCACTTGCTTACAGCAAGCTAAGCGCAAACTAAGGCAATACAATTAGGCTGGTGAGCCACTTAACACCTTCTTTCTAGCGCTGCTAGGCTGCTTGAGAGTATTGATCCACCAGAAAAAGCACTTCTTCTAGTATGGGTGAACCCATAAGCCACCAACCCAAAAGACATGTAAATAGAGCCAACAACATAAAACCCATATCTTCCAAAATACAATTAAAACCGTTGCCGCAGGCATAAGCTATCATGATGGGGTGCGCCACCAAGGTGGATAGCCCATAGGCAATCACCACACCTGGACCTCCAGCAAAATACCCACCAAAAGTGATAAAGCTAACCAATAGCACGGCGCTAGCGGCACTAAACTTCATTTGACTAAATGAATCTCCAGTGGCGAGCATAAACGGAATCAAGGTGCCCGACAGCGATCGCCCTACCTGTCCAAGCGCCAAAATCTGTAGCATCCAGCCAGCACTCGAGTATCTATCGTCATACAACAAGGAAATCAGGTGATCGCCAAACAAGGCCAAACAGATGCATACACCCACAAATGCCGAGTTGAGCAAGTTTCGAACTCTATGGATTTTACCAAAATTACTATTATCGTCGAGCGCCATTTTGAAATAGGGCATTAGCACGCGGTTGGATAAACTCCCCGACAACATCATAATGATGCTCGCCCAGGCGACTGCTACCGAATATTTTCCCAGTTCTTCCATAGTGAGGAATTTACCCATAATCAAGCGATCGCCATGAATGGTTATGTAGGAAATAGTAGATGAAATAAAAATCCATTTTCCAAAGCCAAACAGTTGGCTAACTGACGTTTTTTCCCAGGTAAACCGGCTGGTATGACCAGTAAACATCCTATAGCTTAGGTATACATCAAGGAAAATGGTTACAAATTGACCGCCCACCAGAGCCCATATGCTCGGGTGTATCCAGGCCCACACAATCATCACCAATAGGCCGCTGGTCTGAGTGATTAAGTCCATTTTAATCTGCTGTTTTAATTCAAGACGCTTGTCATACACGAGCAGCGCAATGGACCTAAAGCCTTTGACAAAAATAGACAGCCCGAACAACATAATGATGGGCGCCAATACCGGCTCTTTGTACATATTCGCAATAGGGTAGGCGATAATCAGGGCAAACAGAAA
>JBLHGN010000310.1:0-4154 GCA_047616325.1 Lentisphaeria bacterium | reverse complement strand
GGTACGCCGGCTTCTTTCATCGCTTTAATCGCCGCAACCTTGTCGCCCATCATGCGAATTACATCGGGGTCTGGGCCGATAAAGGTGTAACCACTTTTTTGTACCTGTTCGGCAAAATCGGCATTTTCCGCCAGAAAGCCGTAGCCGGGGTGCACCGCTACCGAGTCGGTGATTTCCATGGCGGCTATGATGGCGGGAACGTTAAGGTAGCTCTGGCTAGAAGAGTTTGGCCCTATACATACGGATTCATCCGCAAGTCTTACGTGTTTTAGGTCTCTGTCGGCCTTGGAATAAACGGCAACTGTTTTAATGTCTAGCGCTTTACAGGCGCGCAAAATACGCAGTGCAATTTCACCGCGGTTCGCAATTAGAACCTTGTCAAACATGTTTAAGTCCTCTTTGTGAATTATACGATTCTAACCAGCGGTTGATCGAATTCTACGGGTTCACCATCCTCGACCAGAATGGCTTCTATAACGCCAGCCTTATCGCTTTCAATTTGGTTCATCATCTTCATGGCTTCTACAATGCAAATAATATCGCCGGTCTTCACTGTTTGGCCCACTTCGATGTAGGGGGCGGAGTCTGGGCTTGATGAGCGATAGTATGTGCCCACCATGGGCGAAACGACTAGGTGCCCGGCAGCAACGGGTTTAACTTCTGCTGCGGGTGCCGGAGGAGCGCTTGCCGGAACTGGCGCGGGCGGTTGCTGATATACCGTTTGCATTGGCATAACCGGTGTAGAAGAGCCGCGGCTTATACGAACCGACTCCTCTCCTTCCCGTATTTCCAATTCCGCTACGTTGGATTCTTCCAATAATTCGATAAGTTTTTTAATTTTGCGAATATCCATTACACCCTCTTTTAATGTGCTGGCTTAGTGCGAGCATTTGTTATGGTTATGGTTATGTTAATAGTTTAATCCAGGGATTAACTGCTTGATTGTTGAGTGTCAAGGTGGCGAAATGCCGCCGTCAGCGCGAGTTCATAACTTTGTGAAGCGAAACCGCATATGACTCCCACCGCTATATCGGAAAAGTAAGAGTGGTGTCGAAAGTTTTCGCGGCTATGGACGTTAGAAAGGTGGCATTCAATAAATGGAATGCTGGTTGCCGCTAAAGCATCGCGCAAGGCAACGCTGGTATGGGTAAACGCGGCGGGGTTGATGATGATGAAATTTATGCCTTCTTTGCGGGCATCGTGCACACGATCGATCAGCTCATATTCGGCGTTGCTTTGCAATACTTGAAAGTGGTGACCTTTTTCGAAGCAGAGAACGCCTAGCTCTTTGTTGATATCATCTAATGTGGTGTGGCCGTATATTTCTGGCTCTCGCGTTCCCAACAGATTTAGGTTTGGTCCGTGAAGTACCAGTATGCTCGCCATTGCTCGACAGCCCTATAGTAAAGATGAACGCGCAAAGCGTAATAATGCCGGAAAAAACGTTTTAGGCGTCAAGGCAGGCAATGCCTGCTTTTTGCTTATTCGCCACGCTCTTCTAGCTTAGAAATAGACCATAGCTTAGGCCCAGGGAGGGGATTGTGCCTAATTCCTTTAATCCTGTCTATCCGAAAGAGTGATTTAGCTGTATTTCAGCGAAGTTTATCCCGTTTTGGCGAAGTTCAAAGCAGGGCGCGGGCCATCGCTTGCAAAACCATGTTTTCGGTTAGGATTTGCGGTAGTACAGTGCCCTCAGTATTTGTCTGGCTGGGGTACATTATGTACAAGGGTACTCCGCTGCGACCGTATTTTTCGAGCAGTTTTGAAATCTCGGGGTCGGCGTTTGTCCAATCACCCTGCAAAAGTACAATATCGTTTAAAATCACAAAACGCCGAACCGCATCGGTGTTTAACGCTACGCGCTCGTTAAATTTGCAGGTAATGCACCAGTCTGCGGTGAGGTCTACGAAAACAGGGGTTCCCGCTGAGCGTAACTCGTCGAGGCGTTCTGCCGAATACTTTTCCCACATATCGGAGTTTGGTTTGCTGAAATCGCCCACTGAATAGCCAATATAGGCTGCACAGAGCAGGCTAGCTAAACCGAGGCCCTTGTTTGTTAATTTGCTTGGCAGCCTTGGCGTGGGAAGTTGCATAATCCATATACCGAAGGCTATCAGTACCGTGCCTAGAAGAACGGCAATAGCGCCATCGCTGGTGGCTTGTCTGGCGACTACCCATAGCAGCCAGACGCAGGTGATGTAGAGCGGGAAGGCCAACGCCTGCTTAAGCGTATCCATCCATGCACCGGGCGCTGGTAAAAATTTTGCCAATGCCGGGCTGTAGCTAAGAAGTAAAAAGGGCAGAGCCATGCCAAAACCGAGAGCTGCGAAAATCGACAATGACACGATCATGGGCTGTGTCAGGGCAAAGCCCAGAGCCGTCGCCATAAATGGTGCCGTACAGGGGCTGGCGACAAGGGCTGCCAGTACGCCGGTAAAAAACGATGAGCTTAATCCTTGGCCTGTTGTGAGTGATTGACCTGCGCCCATCCACTGGGTGCCCACGTGAAACAGGCCCGAGAGGCTTAAACCCATGACAAAAAATAGGTAGACCATAAACGCAACAAAGCCGGGCTGTTGCAGTTGAAAGCCCCAGCCAAGTAATTCCCCTGCCTGTCTGGCCAGCATAATGGCAAAAGCGGCAACCAAAAAAGAACCCATTACCCCGGCAGTATATGCCCAGCCATGGAGGTGCTGTTTGTGTGGGTTGAGGTGAGAGGAGGCAAAGCTTAAGGCTTTAAGGGAAAGTACGGGGAATACGCATGGCATCAGATTTAATATTAAACCCCCTAGAATAGCGCCTAATAGAATGAAAGGTAAAAACGGGTCTTTCTCGTTGGTGCTTGTATTAGGTGGGCTCTGCACTTTCAGGTTTGAATTACTGGCAGTGAAAGCGGCAGTGATAAACTGAGAGCTTGGAAATTCTGTCACTAGCCCGTCTTTGTCCACTTCGAAATACTGATTGCGAGGTGGGTAACATAGGCCTGCGTCCGCGCAGCCTTGAGAGCTAATCTTTAATTCGTAGGGCGGTGAAATTCCGGGTAGCGGCGCCGTCACCTGTGTATTGTGATAATAGACAGTCAATTCTTTATCAAAGAATTCGTCGTATTTAAATTTACCTTTTTCAAAAGTCAGATCAAGGTTTTCTACTGTGTTCGCATTTCTTGCCTGAATCTTAAATTGGTGCTGATAGAGGTAGTAGCCCGAGTGAATCGTCCATAGCAGGCTAAGTGAAGTATCTTCAGCGCTGGGCAGTACCTGGAATGCCTGCTCCACTGCTAAGAATTCTTGTTCGTCGCTGAAAGTTGCTTCTGCGGAAGCGCCAATAATTTCATTTTGAGCTCGCGCCTGTTCGGCGAAGAGTGTGCAGAGAATAAATGGCAAAATGAGGAGAATCGATGTTCGAGCTAGCATAAGTTTACATCTTGAGTTCGTTGTGACCTGGTGGCCTAGAGAGTGAGTTGGCGTTCTATACATCAATTGTGTACTTGGTAGAGAGTACTAAGTGTAATCAAAAAAAATGGACAGCGTCTCTATTGGTGCGCAAGTTTAAGTCTTTTGTCTCATTTCTGGGATTAACTTAACAAAATGAGACCTCTGCACACTGGTAATGTTCTATTTGCATACGCATATAGTGTGTTGTCAGCAGTTCTCAGCCCAGACCCCATATAGATCAAGGCCTTCAGCTGAGCTTAAAATACACCTTTCGCGCTATTTCTAAAACATCTTCCGCATTAAAAAGCTCAAGTAAAGTTTGACAGGATTTTTCGATTTTTTGTCCCCGGGCAACCCTCCTTCTCCTCTCAACCCTTAAGGGCAGCCAGGGGCCGCGTTGCCGTCACTATCCAGGTTTTTTGAACTCGCCCTCGGATTGCATCGATTAAAGCTCGTTATAGGTCTTACGCGAGACCGAAAAACCCCATGGTACTATCCAGCCGTTCGTTTTGGAGACGTCATGAGCCAAGCACCACTAAAAACAAAAAAGCATTTGGATTTTACGGCATTGCGCCATGCTTTTTCAAAACACTTTGTGGATATTGAAGACCACAGGTGTGAGCCTCGCTGCACCCATACTTTACACGATGCCTTCATGAGCGGATTCGCCTGCATGTTCTTTCAAGACCCATCGCCATCTCATTTTCAACAACGTATGGA
>JBLHGN010000309.1:0-4154 GCA_047616325.1 Lentisphaeria bacterium | reverse complement strand
TCTCGATATCGATTCAGAACCTTTAGCAGGATTTGATAATACCGATAAAATATATTTAGAAAATCTGGCAAACCTACTAACGAAACACTGCGCTTTTGAATTTTATTTACACAAAAAGCACTTCATAAAAACTAATTATTTTTCGAATTTAGTTCTTATATTTCAAGGTTACAGATTCTTCCGGTAACGAATACACCACTCCGGCCGTGCGAATATTTACCCTACCTTCTTTACTGGGCATGGCTTCGCCAACCATCTCCAAATTAAAACGTGGGCTGACAAAATCGGATTTAAACGACAGGGCTCTCTCGGGTAATAGCTTGCCGTCTCGATCGGCCAAATACAATTCCAGTAAGTCATCGAAGCCTTGCTGAAGCGCCAGCGAAAGCCTTATATACTCTTCTTCATTTAGGCCGTCAGCAACATCGTCTTTTGACATCTTAATGACGGTTTGATATTTGTATTTTCCCACCCATTTGCTCGACGATGACACTGCAGTTTCAACTACCAAACCCGAAGCAAATAGCAATTTCTCTTCTTCAGTTTTAGTCACAAAAATAAATGGACATATTTTTACCGGCGCAGAATTGCCACTGGCAAAATCAACATCGTGCAGACGCGACGACTTTTTAAAGAGATCGACAGGCTTAACATTAATCTTATTATGAAGAAGTTTTACATCTTTTTCGGTGTTGTTTTGAATGCCAAAAATATTAGATGCAAGTCCAAAGGCACCAAAAAGAAGACCTACGGTAGAACCCCCTCCTCCATAGTTTTGACGATAAACAATATCATCTTCATCGCTTAAACGCATAAACATGTGATTAGTGTTGGTCAATATTTCCGAGTGAATTATCTGGTGTGAAGCGGTTGTGGTGATTTTAGGAGGCGTGCCTTGATATTTTACCGACATGCAGCCAGAGGCCAACATGGAAAAGATAATTATAGACAGTATAATACGCATTGCTTTTTACTTCCCGAGTTACAACTTTAGCACACGGCCAATTCAAGAATTTTCGCAAACGACCCCCGACCATGACACATTTCAATATTTTCTTTACGCGCGAGCTAAAAGAACTATTTTTGTGTGACTTACCTCCTTTTGACTTTTCCTTACGGCGGTGCCCTATATAAAAACTCTTCAATTTTTAGCGATATTTTTTATTTTCGAAATAAAGCCTTCATCTTCTTATTCAATTTTAGTTTAAAATTAATGCTCCTGCTTTTTTATTGATGCACAGGTTCACATTTCTCACCATTTTTTTTCATTAAACCAAAGGAGGCGCAACAAATAGAGTTTAGCAAGGACGGTCTAACTGATTTTCGGGAGCGGTGTCGATAAACGCTTTCCGCGTCATGCAGTGCTTATAGATCTTTGTAAGCGTGGGATAGGCACCCAAAGGTACATTAAAGCGGTGAGCATTCCAAACCTGTGGAACCAAGCAGATATCTGCCACTGTAGGTGAAGCTCCGACACAACATTTTCCTTCACTGCACGCACACAGAATCAATTCCAAAGCCCTCGACAACCAATGTTTACGCCTGAATCCCTCGTTCATCCAGCCCTAGAGAGCACCTTAGATACTGCTGAACAGCTAGATTGTTTGGAGGGTGAATATCACAGGCAATAATATTTTGTATCTGACGAGCTTTGGCTCTTGTTAGGGGCTCGCTCGGCAGAAGTGGCGCGCTGGGATACACCTCTTCAAGGTACTCTATAATCGCACCAGACAGACTCAGCACAACATCGTTTTCGAGAAATAGTGGCACTCGGCCCTGGGGACTTAGGTCCACAAAAGTTCTTTCTTTTGTTGGTCCGCACCGGGGCGAATATTAATAGCGCGAACTTCAAAATCGAGCCCTTTCAGTCCCAGAGAAATTCGCACCCGGTAGGCTGCAGAGGATCGAAAATAGGTGTATAGAACACGCATATAAGCACCTAATTATGCTTAACCAGTTGCTGGTCGGTAGCACCAAAAATTGAATCACCAAAACTATCGAACATTTCAATACGCACACGATCGCCAAAAACCATAAATGGAGTGTGTGGCTGGCCCTGTTCGATAGCCTCTATCATACGAATCTCGGCGATGCAGCTGTAACCGAGCCCGCCTTCATTTAGAGGCCTGCCTGGACCGCCATTTAGCTTATTAGATACTGTACCCGAACCGATAATGGAACCTGCAACCAAGTTACGTGAGCGAGCGGCATGAGAGATAAGCTGGGAAAAATTAAAGGTCATGTCTGTGCCGGCATTGGGCCGACCAAAGGGCTTGTCATTTAAATGACTCAACAACGGAAGACATACTTTTGCGTCACACCAACTGGACCCCAGTTCGTCGGTGGTGACGCATACAGGGCTAAATGCGCTGGAAGGCTTTGACTCGAAAAAGCCAAAACCCTTGGCCAGCTCTTCAGGAATCAATCCACGCAGAGAAACATCGTTAACAAGAGCCAGCAATTTAATATGCTCAGCAGCGTGCTCAGCGCTCACCCCCATGGTGACATCGTCGGCAAACACAGCTACTTCGGCTTCAAAATCAACCCCCCCAGCCGTCACATTGAGGTAATTGGATATCCTCGTAGGGGCCTAAAAACGTGTCGGACCCACCCTGATACATCAGTGGGCTGTGCCAAAACGATTCTGGCATTTCAGCACCTCGGGCTTTACGCACCAGTTCAACGTGATTGACATAAGCTGAGCCATCAGCCCACTGATACGCGCGCGGCAGTGGCGAGGCGCAGGCACCAACGTTAAATGGCTGGCGCTCTATTTTGTTCTCACTCAACTGCAGGTATAGAAGCTCCAGGGCTGGCGCTACCTCGGCCCAATTGTCCAGTGCTTGCTGCAAGGTCTCGGCGATGCGGTGTGCCGGGTACATAAATTGGAGATCGCGAGAGACGAGCACTAGGTGGCCATCGCGACCGTCCTTTAGAGAAGCAAGTTTCATGGTGTAAAATCTCGATTGTCAGGATCGCCGAATAATTGGCCTTTTCCTTGCAGCCAGGCCGCGTGGCTGGGCGCCCGTTTTGTGACGGACCACTCGGCCAACATCGCGGGTGCAACGCGCTTAAGTTCTGCTAACATCCCCGATTGACCGGTATTTACGACCAGCTCTAAGCGGTGCCCATTTGGGTCAAAAAAGTAAACTGATTTAAAAATGGTGTGCTCGACAGGACCAACCACTTCTATACCAGCCTCCTCAAGACTGGTTTTCGCCGATAACAACACATCCAGAGCTTCAACTTCAAAAACAATATATTGCACCCACACAGGGGTGTTGGTATCACGCCCCATCGGCGGCGCATTAGGTACTTCAAAAAACGCCAATATGCTGCCACTTCCCGCATCGAGGAATACGTGTATATAGGGGTCAGGCTCTTTGGTGGAAGGCACCTCATCTTCGGCAATAGCAAGTAGGAACGTCATATTTAAATGGCGCGGGTAAAACTCCACCGTTTGTCTTGCGTCGATACATCGATAGGCAGCGTGGTGAATTCTTTTAAGTGCTACAGGAATGACCATATTCTCGTTCTCAGGTGCCTGCCGCTTTGGTTGCAGGCTCAACACCAAACGCCTTTTTACTAGGATCCGGAGAGATGGACCCGCGCGCAATTTGATCGCGCTCGATGGATTCAAATAGGGCTTTAAAATTTCCCTCGCCAAAGCCCTCATCTTTTTTACGCTAAATGAATGCGAAAAAGATCGGACGTATTTGAGTTTCGGAAAATATTTGCAAAAGTAGGTGCGGGTCACTGCCTTCCGTTGAACCGTCCAACGAAATACCGCGCCGCTGCAACTCATCGACTGGTTCACCATGGCCAGGCAAGCGCTCATCTAGCATACCTTAGTAGGCCGCCGGGGGGCGTCATAAATGGAACGCCATTGGCCTTTAATTTGTCCCAACAAGCCAAAAGGTCGTCGCAAGAAAAGGCAATATGCTGAATACCCTCACCGTTGTAGCTCATTAAGTATTCTTCAATCTGGCCACTGCCGCCTCCAGATTCTTCATTCAAAGGGATCCTCATTTTGCCAACGGGCGCGGTCATGGCTCTAGACACTAAACCTGGATATTCGCCCTTAATGTCGAAATAGCGAATTTCACGAAAATTAAACAGTTTTGCGTAGTAGTTAGCCCAATAGTCCATGCGCC
>JBLHGN010000308.1:0-4186 GCA_047616325.1 Lentisphaeria bacterium | reverse complement strand
TAAAATCGAGATTATTTGGCGTTAGATCTCGACCTTGGAGTCGTATTGTCGTGTTCATGAGCCAATGATTGCACAATTTGGCTATGGAGTCCAGGATAGATTCGTACAGCTAGCTGATCTACACCCTATTAGAAGCCATCCCGCATTGCGAAACCATAGAAGATTATGAAGCGCTGCTGCCTTGGAATATTGAGTTGCCAAAAGTTGGGGCGACGAAGGCGGCCGCATAATCATATGTGTAATATGACGATATTATGACCACCTATTGAACCTATTGCTCGCTCACAGCCAATAAATGTATAGAAACTCTATTCTTTACTTAAATCCAGTTTGAACTCACGTTTTATGTTCATTGGCTAAATCATGTAAACTATCATAGTCACAATTTAAGCCTAAACGCAAAGTGCCCAACACCAATAGCAGCCACAAATGCATACCGGGGCGACCGTTTTCAAAATCCACATCCACGCCAATATTACATTGAAGTACTTCAAACACGGCGTCCCGTGTCGTCGGGCAAGAATAGATAAATTGAAGGCGCGTAGAATTTGGGGGATGTCATCTCTTGATCGCGGATTAAAGCGAATTTCTTCGATTGGGGTGGCACCTAATTCAAGTTGTGATTGAAATGATCGTCGCATGTAATGCTCTGTTGCCGAAGTTTGAGAGGTAAAATATGGTAAACACTATAAAACAATGGCCATTTCAACATTGAACACGCCGAATAGCTAAAACTTAGAACGTTTTATTTGGGTTAACGCGCTGTTTTTAAAAGAGTTATTTCTTATCGTGCAAGCACTAAATAGGGGGTAAGCCCCCTGCCTAGATCTTACGCATATGCGTATAATATATATTATGTTAAATTGAGCATCTTGACTACTGTAAGCCACGTGACAGCTTCCCCTCCTGGTCGTTAAAAACTAATGATGATGCCCCTTTTTAATTATTTCAACCGTAGCACCACCCAAACCAGGAAAACGGTGTGGTGCAAACCGACCGTGACAACCAACACAGGACTCCAGCAGTTTTGAGAAGTAAAAACCCACCAGTTCCAAGTGTTTCTCCTCCGATACGTGTTGCAGCATTCCGGCAGTTTGATGGAACTGCTTATCTAAGGCCGAAAAGCTCGCGGGGAGCTTTTCGTGAAGTTCATGTTTTTGAGCTGCTGTCATTGTCTGTTTTAAGATGTAGCTATTCTTTATCTGGCCGGCAATCTGAGATATTTCTTTCATATCACCAGCAATATACGCGGGTATGATTGTCTGCATGCCAACTTGCAGAGAGGCCATTTCCGTTTTTAACAACCTCCTTAACTCTGGTGACAGTTTTTCTATGTCTGTTTCAGCATGACTTGGTAGAGAAATGCCGAAGACGGCTACCAACACAAAAAGTAAGCGACCTCTTAACCCCATTATTCTAATCACCGTCTAAATCTGTCAGCGTACGCACTCCATAAAGCCATAGGAGTGCCCAATGAAAAAAGACGCCTGGCAGGCCCACGTCGATGCCTACAACAGCTGTAAACAAAGCGTTACAACCTACGCCAGCCAACACGGTTGGTTTACAGCCAAATGCTCTGCTGGGCTCGGAAGTTAAGTAATGAGCCCCCAAAAGCCGATGAACCAAAACCAAAACCTAAACAGTCCCACCTACTGCCCTTCATAGATCGCCACGTACCAGAGAGTCTCACCAATCTTTGGGATAGCGCCCAAATAGTGGTGATCTTCCATGAGTTGCTGGTATTGAGGCTTTTCTTTTCTAGATATGGGCCTCACTGATAGCTGTTTTAGCTGCATAGCGCGGTATGTTCTTACTCTCAATGTGAGGTATGACTATACCTGCGTACAATATATTTGTTCAGTGCAGGGGGAGAATCCTATACGAGGTCTAGCTTTGCTAGTAAGAACGAATGCGCCCTGTAAGCGTGGTACGAGTACGTTGACATGGAACACGAAATCAGCTGCCCATCGGTAATGGCCGCTGAAGCAGCCTCCTGGCATCGCTTATAGCTTTTCAGCGCACAAGTCGGTTATGCTCGCTGCTAGTCAGTTGTGCTACCGTATGCCGGAGGAAAGTAGTGCATAGGGGGTAGAGATAAGGGGCGTAGAGAGAAGTCCATTGCCCCAATGTAACGCAAGCCAGTCAAATAACCTAAGCCCGGCCCCGCTTACCAAGCGTATAATGGCGTTCTCCCTATTTCCAAGGGCCCTCAAGAGGAAAAGTAAAAAGGCAAGATTGAGAGGCTGACATGACACATATACTGAAATCGGGAGATTAACGCTATTTGATGGTCAACAGAAAGGCTAGTCTGACTTAAATGCTGGCAAATGCGATACACTAGCTTATCGTGTGTGGCAAATAGTCGTTGCTATTTGGGCAAAAGATTGAGAGCGCCCTACTCTTTTTGGCTTGGAGTTGTGTTGCACACATAATTATGACGCCGCTCGGGTCGATCAGAGCTACAAAAATGCGGTTTGCCAAATGGCAAACCAGCCAAGCGCGTTCTCGCTATATAGAGCATAATTCTCTATACCAACCTGTCTGGAGCTAGGACTTTTACGGCCTATTTTTGAATGAGATTAGCCTTTACCTTAAAAGCTATACATAATGGCGGCAAGATGTGAGCTTAACCTAATAGGAAATAAGGTTACTGATACCTTCAGTGAATGAGGGTAAATGGCTGAATTCGGGCCCTACATGCGTTTTTACATTGCTTTTGTTGGGCAAAACATAGCCAGAAAGTGACGCGATGTATTAGCAATGGCGCATTGGGGCAAATACGTCTTCTGGACAATTAGACACCAAACATCAAAAATGGGTGTTTAAGGTCGCAGATTCAAATATTAATTTTAAGAGGTTTATATTGTAATGCAGGACAAAATTACTGTAATTGTTGATTACTTAAACGTCGTAAAGACGCGTTGCACCCACAATGCAGCGGCGAAAGCTTTGGGTATTACACCACAGGCACTTAAGAAGGCATTGGGCAAGCGCAGGCCAGAAAACTCTTGGCTTGTAAACTCGGGCACTGGCGACCCAGCCGGGTATACCGACGAAGAAAAACACCCAGAGCTCCATCGTACAAAGCGTATCATCACATCAGCGGAAGTTTTAACACGAAATCTGGATATATAAAAAGTTAAGCCTTTGACCAAACGGTACAATTTAAAGAGGGGCTTTGCCCCCAAATTGCCTCTAGTAAGACGTTATGTTTGAATGCGGCTACTCACCAGAAAGATTTTCTATTAATTTTAAATCATGTTTGCAAGGAAATTTGATTAGTTTGGCATTGGCCAATAGCCTACACGCTACCCTCTTTCTCAACTACTAAAATACACGCCTCACCAATAGGGTGCGCCACGTGCGCCGTGCCGAATGAGGCGATATAAGATATCGCCAAGGCCTAAAACCACAGAATGCTCCACGCCGTAATCAAGATAAAACATTTCCACCGTGCCATCTAACACCACAAAAACTTCTTCGCCATCGTTTATGTGCCTTTTGTACGGCTTATTGGTCCAATGTAAGCGCGCTGTGACACCATTCATATTTGTAATATTTTTGGCGCCCCAAGCATGGTCGACGGTAAACTTTCTGCTTTTTATTATTTCCATAACCTTCACTTGTAAGCATTAACAGGGTTTAGGTGTCTTTTTTATACGGGCTCAAATATGTTTCTCTTAACGCATCTAAATCTATACTCGCCAAAACGTACTTTTGGTCACCAGTATCGTCAAACATTGTTCATAGCTTTGGTCACACGTGTTCTTTATGGGGGTTTTCCGCACAACTACATATAGTCTCTTTTGTCGGCCAAGGCTGCCTTCAAACCAGCCCGCTAGACATTAGTGTGTCTGCCATTCCACAGCTCCCAACAAAACAGCGGAGGCAGTTAAGAACGCAATACTGGAAACCCTTTCCCCCTTAGCTGTTGATGTAACAACACTAACCTATGATAATGGTAAGGAGTTCGCGCTACATGAAACGATTTCACAAGCGCTCAATGCACAGGGGTATTCTGCTCATCCCTACCACTCGTGGGAGCGTGGTCTTAATGAGGGTCGTCAGATTGACTATCGCCATTTAATTGGCAGCTTGGCGCGAAAGCCGATGGCCTTCTACCATGCAGAACTGCGAGACGATATTCTACCAAACGAGCAGTGGCGACAATTATGGCAACAATGCA
>JBLHGN010000307.1:0-4198 GCA_047616325.1 Lentisphaeria bacterium | reverse complement strand
CAACCGTATTATACGAGGTTGGGCCTATACCTATCGCAAGATAGTGTCTAAGGAGCGTATGAGTTACGTAGATAACCAGACCTATTTACTGGTTCGTAAATGGTTGAAGCGCGAACATCGATCTCAGACGTGGAGCTGGATAGCTCAACGTCATATGTCGAGACCGAAAGGTCGCGTTGAATTTTGTACTGAATATTTTAGTTCAAAAGGCGAGTGTAAACTTGTCCGCTTGTTTCAGGCGGCAGACTTACCGATTCGTTACCATGTAAAGATAAGGGCTGAGGCACACCCTTATGACTCTGCGTACAATGATTATTTTGCGGAAAGGGAAAAGATTAAGCAAATTAACCGACTGAAGGATCGTGCAAAACTGAATCCTTCATTTAACAGTCTGTTGGCGGTATGATGGTTGCGATGAGTTGGATATTTATAGGCGGGTCGTGCAATATCGACCTTCGAAGGGCTTGAGCTGTATGATGGGAAACTATCACGTACAGTTCTTAGGGGGGAAAGGGCCGTAAGGCCCCTACCTACCCGGTAGCGTCAAGTTTAATCTTGATGCGTCTTGCAGGGTGCAAGTCCCTGTCGGGTAAGGTCTAACCAACCGCCCGTATCGAGTGTTGCGCTTGTGGCGGAAGGTGGGAAAAAAAACCAATATTTTTTTCTCTAAAACCCGAACAATACAAGTGAAGCGTACACAGAGAAATGTATAGGCCGTAGGGGTTTCGCAGACCCTTAGAACTGGCATAGCAGACAGCTTCGAAATCAAAAATTGAGGTCGGCGAGGGGCTTAACGCCCACCGAAGCCAACACAGAAATACCCGCCATGGTGAGGGGTATGGAGGGCCTCCGGAGTCAAAAGGTTGTGGCATGTACATAGAGATGCACTTGAGAACTTGAGAGATCCATTTATTCCCCTCATGACATTATTACAGAGAATTGAATTGCTAGAGACACGAAACTTTGTGGAGACAGGACTGCGCTGGTGCTCGTTGATAATTAATTCGCGTGAGGAAAGTTGTGAGACCCGTAACTGGGATATCGACCGATGGTTAAATGGAAGTCGGATCAACCATAGTACTCTGAGATTGGGAGAGCCAATTACATGGGGAAGGATTTGACGGAAGTACGTAGCTCGCAGAGGACACTCATCCCCGACGCAGAAGATTGGGAATACTATGAGCTCCCCGCACTGAGAGGAATAGCCAGAAAAGCAAAACAAGAACCAAGGCATCGCTTTCGCGACTTGTCTCGTTGTTTAAACGAAACTCACTTACGTCATGCATTCAGTAAAATGAATAAGAAGGCTGCAAGTGGGGTCGATAATATTACATACAATGATTATCAAAATAATTTTGATGAAAATATAGGTGATCTTATTGGCCGCTTAAAAAGGCAAAGTTACAAAGCGAGGTTGGTTAAACGGAAACACATACCAAAATCTCCAGGGAAAACTCGACCATTGGGACTACCTGTGTTCGAAGACAAGCTTGTTCAAACTGCAGGTACTGACATACTTAGCGCCATATACGAGCAAGATTTTTATGACTTTAGTTATGGTTATCGGCCAAAACGGGGCTCACGACAATGCGCAGACGACCTCAGTGTCAGAATGCAATTTGGTCGTTTTGGATATGTTGTAGAGGCGGATATTAAAGGCTTCTTCAATAATATCGATCATGATATCTTGCTGGAATTTATAGCGTTACGTGTTGACGATAAACGTTTTCTGCGTTTAATATCTAAGTGGTTAAAAGCAGGCATACTCGAAGAGAACGGTGAGATACAGTACCCAGATGAGGGGACGCCGCAAGGTGGCAGCATCTCTCCGATTTCGGCAAACATCTATCTGCACTACGTTATTGACGAGTGGTTTGAGCACGTTGTAAAACCAAGCTGTGAAGGTGACGCAATTATTTGCCGATATGCAGACGACTTTGTTTGTGCCTTTCAATACGCTAAGGACGCCGATCGTTTTTACGATGTTCTGCCAAAGCGTCTTGAGAAATACAACTTGGAAGTCGCAACCGAAAAGACAAATCGTATTCGATTTAGTCGTTTCGAGCCAAGTCTAAAGAATACGTTTACGTTCTTGAGTTTCGAGTTCTATTGGAGCTATGATAAGGCTGGTAAAGCACGTTTATTTAGGCGAACCTCTCGTAAGAGGTTGCAGTCAATCAAAAATGACTTAAGTGAGTACATCAAGAAAAATCGGCACAAGAGAACGCCGGTGCTTCTGGATAAGCTCACCCAAAAGCTCCGAGGACATTACAACTACTTCGGAGTTGTCGGAAATCTTGATGATTTATTTACCGTGTACTTTCATGCGGTAGGTAAGCTGTATAAATGGCTGAATCGACGCAGTGGTCGCAAGAGCATGACTTGGAAAAAGTTAAAGCGCGTGATTGCGTATAGGAATCTAGTGAGACCTGTATGTAAGGCGCCCACGAAACGGATGAAGGTGTAGTGGTAATAACTATGGATGTTTTGCACTGCGAGAGCGAGTACAACCGAGGAGCCGGATGCGGGAAAACCGCACGTCCGGATCTGCATGGGGGGCTTTGTGTAAATGAAGTTCCTACCATTACTAGTCATCAATATTTAGAGTGGTGCCATGTCTAATCTTGAAGATAAAACAGTTGGCTACGTTGCCGTTCATCCGTCCATGACAATGTATTGTGAAGATGAATCCTGCATTGTTGTAAGCACACAATCAGCTTTGAACAAGCTCTTGAAATCGGCTTTTGATGATGTAAGTGTTTTTGAAAAGCGTAAAGCTAAATTCCATGAAGTGATAGAAGGAATGGAAATGGGTGGTGCATATGCATTTGACAAACAGTCATGTAAAATATTCAAACACATTGCAAAGACGCAAAATGTAACGCTTGTTGAAAACATTAAGTCATCTTCAAATGAAGGGCGGGAATTTGCTCACATTAGTATAGAAAAGCTATAACAAATTTCTCCATCCGACACATGCTGCGCCACGTTTTTATGCGTTTCGCTGCGCTACATTTCATGCGAAAAAATCGCTCTGCAGCATGTGCGGCTGTGCAAGGCGTTAGCACTCATCACAAAGGAAAGCCTTCGCCTTAAGGGAATAAATATGCCCTACTGTCCGTCTTGCAACAGATCTACAGATGATCGAGAGTCAGAAGCTCCGTTTGAGTTTCGCGGAACTAGCTGGTATCGGCACTGCTCCAAGATCCAGGCAACATCTGGAGGAGTTGAGTTCGTACCACTTTCAAGTCCAGGAAGAATGACTGATGTTAATCGCAATGATCCTTTGGATGCATGGCAAGATTGCTATGAAATGAAACCAAAAAAAAGAATATTAAAGAAAAAAGCTAAAGAAGAAATTCTTCGTACATGGGCCCTATGGGACGGGGATAAAAGCGCGGTGGAGGCTAAATTTCGGTTCTTTGGGTGGCTGAACCGACATAGGCCTTATTTTTTAACCTTCCGTGAGAGAGGTGACCCATGGCAAACTGTCCACTGCTGGCTAATTCAGTATGAAACTAAAAATTAAGTAAAGTGCTAACAAGGCCAGTCAATCTGACCTGCGTAAACGGTCTTATTTTTTGCGAAAAGACGAAAAAAATAAGCCAATTCACTCCGGCAGTTGCTGGCAGCGTTAACCCCCTCTCGGGGAATATCAAATTTTAATTGAGACTGAATAATGGATTTTCAAGAGTACCAATCAATAATCGTCGATGATATCGAGAGCTGCTTGGAAGGGATGGGCGTCCAGCCAATACTTTTTTTTGGATCTGGTATGTCTCAAAGATATATTGATACACCTACATGGAATGGATTGCTTGAAATCTTAGCGAATCGTTGTCCAAATATCGATAAAAATATTGCTTACTATCAACAAAAACACAATAGTCCAATCGCTATCAGTAGCATCAGTTTTCCCCAATTTGATGCGGCCGTGATACTAGTCGAGCTACAAGCGCACTCATAATCCAGACAAAAGACTTACCGGTTAGTATTGCATCTTGCACCGCCCGAATTGTGTATGAGCTTATACGCACTATCCTTGCCTCAAAAAATAACGGATTAACAAAACCGCCTCGTTTTTTCGCAACACGCTCCCTTTTTTCTAGTGCTTTAGTGTATTTTTTGTCGGATGGGTGAATCAACTCGGGATCTTGGATTTTTGAAGTTTCTTCAAGTACACGCATTAAGTTATAGC
>JBLHGN010000306.1:0-4200 GCA_047616325.1 Lentisphaeria bacterium | reverse complement strand
GTTTTTTCTTGTCGTGCAAGCACTGCTTACTCTCAGCCGAAGATCGTCGCGACGAAGACACCTGGACGATTTATTTTATGGATTGCCAGAACAGAGGTTTGAAGCCGGAGAGAACGATTGGAGATGATGCCAAGGGCTTAGTGTCGGGTCATAAAATTGTTTTCCCAGAAGTCACCTGTCACTATGATAACTTTCATTTATCACGCGGCCTAATGGAGCTATGACGCTACTTCAGAAACCGCCTCAAAACAGCCATTAGCGAGCGAAATGGTCTTGAGAAACAATCGCAAAAATGGTCTGTAGCTGAATGCAAATATCAGCAATGGAGTGACGCAAATGACGATGAAGAGAAACTCATTACATTGCCAAAACACTAGATACCCTCATTAGTTGGCTGGAACACGATATTTTAAATAAGGCCAACCCCACTAAAAAAGAACGGCGTGTGCTGTATGATTTCATAGTGGTCGAATTTAAAACTAGAACGCTTGGAGCCTCATCGAATATCTGCAGTGCGCACTACCTTAGAAAAAAAACGAGAAGCGGCATTGGGATTTGCGGATGTATTGGAAGAAAAAATCACGGCGATCAGTCAACAGATTTCCGTTCCAATTCAGTCTGTCTGGGTCATGTGCGTGCTACCGCGCTGCCATGCCATGGAACACCAGTACACTCAGCGTAGTGAAACGCTGGAAAAAATAAGCGATCAATTCGATGGCATTGAAGACGCTGTTATTGTTGCTCTCTATTCGACAGAACGCACAAGCTCAATGATTGAAAACCTCAATGTACGCGTGAGAAGACAGCTTTACTATCGTCAAGAAAGTGGCCACGGTTTTTTGAATCTTCTTTGGTTCTATCTAAATTACACACCCTTTTTGCGCAGTGCCTCGAGTGGCGCGCCATAAAAAAACTCGGCGGAAATACTGTCAGGAAAACCGCATCCTCATTGGCTGAGATGTTGGGCCACGAACGTTTTACTCCGCCTAACACTCAACACCTTAGATTATAATGCACACTGAATCCCGGTGGGTTGAAGCTCGTCTGCTGGTGCCCAAAACACGCCGTTTTTGAAGTGTGCCTTTTTTTGGTGATTGATCTTTGGCCCAGTCATAAGCACGGAAAATTATGGCTATTTAATCCTTAGTTAAGGGTTTTTCTTCTAATATCACGCTAAGGGATGACACCTTTCCGTCTCGAATAATTTCGATAGATACAGTATCACCGGGCCTGGATTCTTGAATAAGCTGTTCGATGGCCAGAGTGTTGGTGGGCTCTCCCATTATTTTAACAATAATGTCGCCCACTTTTAATCCGGCGCGGTCGGCTGGCCCGCCTATTACAGTTCTCGTGACAATCAAGCCCGAGGCGCTTTGTAGTCCGGCATCGTGAGCCAGTCGTGGGTTCAGCTGTTGCGCCTCTACGCCCAGCCAGCCTCTCACTACACGGCCAAAATGGATGATGTCTTTTAGCGTTTTCATAGCGATGTCGATAGGAATGGCGAAGCCAATTCCCCCTGTAGCGCCTGTTTTTTGAGAAAGGTTGGCGGTGTTTATTCCGAGCAGGTAGCCATAGGCATCTATAAGTGCACCGCCGGAATTTCCGGGGTGAATTTCTGCGTCGGTCTGAATAAAGTCCTCGAAGTCGGAAATGTTTAGTGCGCGATCGCGGCTGCGGGTGGCGCTGATGATGCCCTGTGTCACGGTTTGACCAACGCCAAAAGGGTTGCCGATGGCGAGCACTACATCGCCAACGCGAAAGGAGCTGTCTTTACGAATAGGGATGGGTTGTAGGTTGTCCAAATCGATTTTTAATATGGCCAAATCGCGCTCGCGATTCTCACCAAGAATTTGCGCTCGCGCTTCGCGCCCGTCCTGCAAGGAGACAGTAATTTCGTCGGCCCCGGCAATCACGTGAAAGTTGGTTATTAAATGGCCTTCGCTTGTTACGATAACGGCAGACCCAAGGGTAAGCTGCATTCGTTGTTGTTTGGGTACGTCGGCAATATTAAAAAAATGTCGAAAAATCGGATCGTCAAACAGGGGGTTGCGTCGTTGTTGGATTTGTTTGCGCGTGTAAATATTAACGACTGAATTTGATGCTCTATCGACGGCGTCTGCATAAGACGCCCTATCGCTAGCGACACTCTGTGATTGGTTGGCGTCGTGTCCGAAAACTATGATGGGTTTGACGTAGAACGTTTGCGGGAAAAATAGCAGAACACCTATTGCTACCAATATCCCTAGTGCGATGGGCCAGCGAGCGAATAGAAAAATATTTTTCAAAAAGGTCATCTCTAACGTTGATCGCAGGTTTTGGTTTAGACGTTGTTGTTGTCGTTATTATTATGTGTGAGTCCAAGGTGCAAGAGAAAACTGAGCGAGGATAGCGTCAGTTCTTCTCTGCTGCTTGTGCTTTATATTTAACCGAGCTTACTTCAATGCCGTCTTCCTCGGCAATATCGTCTAGGCCAAATTCCTCGCTTAGCGTGCCCGCCCGGCCTGGAGTTTTTGGTGCCCAGTCTTTGGGGGCTTCGAAGTTGAGTTCGTCCAGTACGTTTTGGGCTTCTATGTCAAGGCTTCTATCGCCGGCTTCGAGTATCTGTCGGCTAATCTCGGGGCTGGTGAGCGTAATGGCACCCTTGGCCAAGTGATCGTGCACCTCTTTATAGCTGTTAGTCAAATTGGCGATGAGCTTAGAGGTATCGGCAAAGTGTTGCGCTACGTCGTGTTGGTATTGTTCCAGCTCGGCACGTGAGGCTATTAAGCGCTTTCCGAGGTCCTTTTCAGCCTTCGGCGGCAAAATGGTACGACTTATTACCGCCCCGAACAGGGCGCCCAAGCATAAAACAATGGCACTTACCATAATGAGGGCTTCTAGTGAAAACATCTCGATAAACCTCTGCTGATTAGTTTGCAACCAAACCGACAATAAATTAACCAAATTTGGTCAATTGTACGTAAACCGCTATTACATACACAGCTTAGCCCTATAATACATAAAAAGTTCACATTAGAGATGCCCTAAGAGGGCAATAACTTCTTTTCGGTTGTTTGTTATATGTCGAAGACGCCCCTGGAGCGCTATAGCAGCGATCTTAGCACTAATAATTTTCTCAAGGATGGCGCGCAGGAAGCTGCCATTTTTCAGTTGCAAGCTTTGTATGACGTTTTGCTCGAGCGCTACTGTCGTGAGGCTGGGAAGTCTCTGCTTCGGCGTGCGCTTGTTGGTCTTGCGTCTGCGCTGGCAAAACCTTTTGCTGGCAAAGTCAGACGGGAGCCCATTCGAGGTTTGTATTTCTGGGGTGGTGTTGGTCGCGGCAAAACCTACCTTATGGACATCTTTTACGAGGCTCTGCCTTTTGAGGAAAAGAGCCGCACCCATTTTCATCGTTTTATGCGCCGGGTTCACGCTGAGCTAAAGCTGTTGCGCGGTCAGCAGAATCCCTTGGAGCTGGTTGCCGAAAAGCTGGCGGGGGAAGTCCGCATTATTTGTTTCGATGAGTTTTTTGTGTCGGATATCACCGATGCGATGATTCTTGCTAATTTACTGGAGGCACTGTTTGAGCGAGGTGTGACGCTGGTGGCTACATCCAACATTGAACCCGATGGGCTTTACCTAGATGGTTTGCAGCGCGCGCGCTTCTTGCCCGCCATCACAATGCTCAAGCGGCATACCCAAGTGATAAACGTTGATGGCGGTGTAGATTACCGCTTGCGCACGCTCGAGCAGGCACAACTTTTCCATACGCCGCCGGGACCCTTGGCTGACGCGGCGTTGAATGGTTTTTTTGAAGAGCTGGCCGCAGATGTCAATTTGGCGTGCAGCAATGTGGATGTTGAAATTGAGGGACGCAAAATAAGGGCCCTAAAAGAGGCAGAAGACGTTGTTTGGTTCGATTTTTTTGCCTTGTGTGACGGGCCCCGTTCTCAGCTTGATTATATTGAGTTGGCCCGAGAGTATCACGCCGTGATTGTGTCTGGTGTGCCCGCCTTAGGCACAGCTAACGATGATCAGGCGAGACGTTTTATCTATTTGGTGGACGAATTTTACGATCGCAATGTAAAGCTCATTCTCTCTGCTGAGCGCGATGTTCGGGAGCTCTATGGGGAGGGGCGCGCCAAGTTCGAATTTGAGCGTACCATAAGTCGAATATTGGAGATGCAGAGTAGGGAGTATCTTGCCCGGCCTCACCGGCCT
>JBLHGN010000305.1:0-4202 GCA_047616325.1 Lentisphaeria bacterium | reverse complement strand
TTATAGGGTAGCAATTGGTATTGCGACATATAAACCGCATGTGCTTTGAGTTTGTTGCCATATTGTACGGCTTTATTAACCCCCTCAGGAAACGGCGCGGTATAGCGCTCCCCACTTGTCTTATTGATCAACACCTCAGCCTGACATTCAATAACAACCCATCGATAAATAGTAATATCAAACACTTGCCGCTTTTCTATGCCGGTGTTTTCGTAATTGCCTTTTAGTAGCGTGCGCCGACCAATTTGTACTAACTGAATATCGTCAGGCTCTTCAATTTGTATCAGCGTCGTGCCGACATGACCTAGTTGACCACCGCTCTTTTTTGGAAATTCTTGCGTTCTTGTTTTTTCGGGTTGATATCAGAAGACGGCGGCTTACTGCTATTGCGACTATTTAAACCGACACGGTTGGTCAACAGTTTAATCACTACCATTAAAATCGATACCAATGATTTTAATGCAGGCGATGTAGTCGTGTCTTCTTTAAGCAGACGCTCAACTTCACTAAGCGTTGCATCAATATCTATTGTTTCTAATGACAAAGAGGTAAACCAAGTCGGGTAAGTAACGACTGCTATTCTACCACTGGTTTTGAGAGGGAATTTTTTCGCCTTGCGTTGTGTTGCGTCGTGCGGGATTTATATTTTCCACTCGCGGACAGATCTCCAATTTATTTGGCGAACTTGTAAGGGAGATACAGGCGCCTTAGGCGGCGTATTGCCGCTCACATAGAAGTTGAGGGAAAAATAAAAAATTGAAAAATTATGTGTCAAATTATTTTTTGATTTATTTTTGATTAACTCGCTGAGTAGTTACGAAAAATGATATGTCAATTACAGTACGAACTACTAATTTAAGGTTCTCTTATAGCGCAGCATGGCCACCACACCTACCATAATAGTAAACGCTAAAATAGCCGGAAACTCGTATTTAACGTTGGAGAAGTTGGCATTTTTTAGCATTACACCGCGCACAATGCGCAAGAAATGGGTGAGGTGTAATACTTTACCAATGGCCTGTGCCCAAGCTGGCATACCGCGAAAAGGACACATAAACCCCGAAAGCAACAGCGAAGGTATAAAAAAGAAAAAGGTCAGTTGCATGGACTGCATTTGCGATTTGGCAAGCGTTGAAAAGGTAAAGCCTAGGGCGAGATTGGCCACCAGAAAAAGTGCAACCGAGGCGACCAGCAAAACCAGGCAACCAGCAAAGGGCACCGCAAATAAAAAGTGAGCGGTCAACAGCACAATAAGTGTTTGTATTCCGCCTACGCCCACATAGGGCGCATTTTTTCCCACCATCACCTCGTTGGGTTTAGCCGGTATAGCCAAAAGGTTTTCAAGCGTGCAGCGCTCGGTTTCGAGGGTCGTGGTGATGATTATGCCGATCAAGCTAGGCACAATATTATATTGGGCGATGCCCTCTGGGTTGTAACGTGCATGAACCACCACGTCTACAGGGCCGGGTTTTGGACTTGTTCGGGCAACGGCGCCCTTAAGGTCGTGAAGTAGGGCTTGGTTGATTATAGTCTCGGCTCGGTTGATGGCGTTGGACGCCGCAGCGGGGTCCGACGCATCGGCCTCAATTAAAAGTTGCGGACGTTCGCCGCGCATAAGTTTTCGCCTTCGCGCACATCGCTAAGATTCTTTGTCATGGTGTAGTAGCCAGATGTTTCCAGTGCACTAAGTAAGGTGCGTACCACCGGGGTTTGTTCTTCGCCTATCACCGCTGTGGGCAGATGTTTCGGGTCGGTGTTGATAGCAACACCAAACAGCAGCAACTGCATTATTGGAACACCTAATATCATGGCGAAGGTCATGCGATCGCGGCGCATTTGAATGAGTTCTTTTAAGGCCACAGCGATGGTGCGCGACCAGGATGCCTTAAGTGAAAATATTGAGAAATGAGTATTTGCCATTATTGGTACGATCTCTTGTCACTGCCGGCGTTTTCCATTAGGGAAATAAACGCGTCTTCTAGGGTGGGCTCCACTTCGGTCCAACTCACATCGGCTGCGTATTTATTTATCGCGCTAACGAGCGCCTTTTTTTCATGGCCACTTACGTGTAGCGCTGCGCCAAAATAGGCGGCGTGGGCAACGGCGGGTTCAGCGCGCAAGTTTTCAGTTAGTAGGCGAATGCCACCTCCCTGAGCCTTGAACATGGTGAGTTTGGCATTGGCAATGATGTCGCGCACCTTGCCCTGAGTGATGAGGTTGCCGTGGGCTAAATACACAATACGGTCACAGCGCTCAGCTTCATCCATGTAGTGGGTAGATACCAATACGGTTAAACCCTGCGTGGAAAGGGTGTGAATCTCGTCCCGAAAATCGCGCCGTGCCCGCGGGTCTACGCCGGCGGTGGGTCCGTCTAGAAGCAGTAGTTGTGAGCTGCGCATGGTTACCGCCGCAAGCGCCAGGCGCTGTTTCCAGCCCGCAGAAAGCTCGCCGGCCAATTGGTGTTGGCGGTGTTGTAAGCCCAGTTTTTCGAGGGTTTTATCTACTTACTCTCTGGGCTGGGGCAGCTGGTAGAGGCGGGCGATGAATTCCAGGTTTTCCCTGAGTGTAAGGTCTGTCCAAAACGAAAATTTCTGCGTCATATAACCGGTTAAGCGGCGTATTTTCTCCGCTTAACGCAGAATATCAAAGCCGAGGCACAATCCGTGGCCTTCACTAGCACGCAAAAGGCCGCAGATCATGCGAATGGTGGTGGTTTTGCCAGAACCATTTCGCCCAAGAAGCCCCAAACCTGCCCTTTGGATAGCTGAATATCTAGGCCATTTACGGCCACCTTATCGCCAAAGCGCTTTACCAATCCGTGAACGTCGACCGCCAGATCTCTCATGGCAGCGTCACATTCACGGGTTGGCCTGGGTGAGCTGTGGCATTCTGCGGCAGGCGAGCCTCCACAAGAAACACCATCTTTGCGCGCGAATTTTTGTCGTAGAGAACCAGCGGGGTAAATTCAGCCGAGCTAGCTATATGCGAGCGATTGGAGCCGTCTCGATACCGTCAATGCCAACCGTAATCGGATCGGCTAGATTCAGTTGCGAAAGTTGCGATTGAGGCACAAAAAACGCACTTTTAAGGCCCTGTCAGGTAATAGTGCAAGCACGGCTGAGCTTGGAGTCACATATTCGCCCTGTTGATAAAATATCTCTTCTACTCGGGCGCCAACTCTTGCCATTATTTGCCTCTGATCTAATGCCCACTGCGCCTGCTCCAGCGCGGATTCGGCTGCCTTGCGATTGGCTTGGGCGGTGTTTATCTGTTCGCTGCGCGCCCCTAATTTTGCTAAGCGAATATTGGCTTCGATGGCTTTAACTCGCCCCAGCGCGGCTTCGTATTCGTTGTCTACTTTATTTTTGCGAGAGACCGACGCAAGGCCCTGCTGTACCAGTGAATCCCAGCGGGTGCGCTCGCTCTTGGCAAACGCTAGTGCGGTTTGAACTTCATTGTCTTGAGATTCGAGGGCGGATATTTCGTCGTTGCGTGCCCCTAATTTAGCGTCGCGTTCTTGGGCCTGTACTGCTTCGAGACGGTAATTGGCTTCTTCCTCAAAAGCCAATTGGCGCTCGTCGTCCAGTTGGAACAGCAAGTCACCGGCTCTACGTTGGCGCCTTCAGCGATAGCGCTTGTGACCATCCATCCGCCGCCTGGAGCGGCGACATACAGCAGCTCGGCCTTAAAGTAGCCGGTGAAACGGCCTTGGGCAGGCTCTTTGCTACAGGCACCTATAAGTATTGCCGTGCCAAGTATTGTCGTGAATCGTGTTGCTGTGTATAGAAACGCAGCGCTTACAACTTTCATTATTGTTTTACCTCTGTTGGGCTTGGGCTTGGGCTTGGGCTTGGGCAGTGGCTGGGGCCGATAGGGCGCTCAAAAAATGTTCTGTATGAGTCGAAAACAGGGTGTCTAGATCAAATTGGGCGCTACCGCTATTTGCCTCTAGATAGGAATCTTTGTCAGGGCTTTCCGCTTTAGGCCGGAGAGATACGGCAGAGCCTGTAGATGCGCTGATTGTCGTATCGTCAAAAACCACTCGCCATATCACAGAAAAAATGATTGGTGCGATGATTAACCGAGCCGTGTGAAAGGGGTCATCCACCCGCCACTCTTGGTTCTCGTTTGCGCGTTTAAGTATGCCTTCGACTAGTGTTAACGCCGGTTCGATGACAAGCGTCCGGTAGGTTGTGACGATG
>JBLHGN010000304.1:0-4216 GCA_047616325.1 Lentisphaeria bacterium | reverse complement strand
CAACCTTGGAGCCCAAGCGAGCCCATACGCTGCCCAATTCAAGTCCGATTACGCCGGCACCGATCACACCCAATCGCTCGGGTACATCTTGAAACTCAAGCGCACCTGTAGAATCAACAATTACGTCGTAGTCGACCGAGGCCATCGGAATATTTACCGGAATAGAGCCAGAGGCTAGAATGACATGCTCCGCTTCATAGATGGTTTCTTTACCATCGTTGTTTATAACTTCAACACGTTTACCTGACAGCAATTTGCCTTTACCGTAAAGCGATGTCACTTTGTTTGCTTGAAACAGGCCCGCAATGCCCCCGGTAAGCTGTTTAACGATGTCCTCTTTACGCTTGATCATCGTTGGCACATCGAGTTTCAATTTACCGGTAGAGATACCGTGCACATTAAAATCTTCTTTTGCTTCGTGATATTTGTGCGAGCTATCTAGAAGTGCTTTGGATGGTATACAGCCAACGTTAAGGCAGGTGCCCCCGTTTACGCCCTTACCCTCTTTATTTTTCCACTTTTCAACACAGGCCGCTTTCATTCCCAGTTGAGCCGCACGAATGGCCGCAACATACCCCGCTGGGCCAGATCCAATAACGATCACATCAAATTTGTTGGACATAGGTAATCCCCAAGGTTGTTCAAATTAATAAATAGAAATTTGAACAGAATAAATGATTGAGAACTACCCAACAGCGGAATCAACAATAGACAGCTGTTGTGTAGCTCGGTTGTATTTTTTAGAGTTCCAGAAGAATACGTGCAGGGTCTTCTAACATATCTTTAATGGCCACGAGAAACTGCACAGCCTCCTTCCCATCAATAATGCGATGGTCGTAGGATAGTGCGAGGTACATCATGGGCAATACTTTTACCACGCCGTCCACTGCCATCGGCCGCTCTTGGATTTTGTGCATTCCCAAGATCGCCGCCTGAGGAGGATTTAATATCGGCGTAGACATTAATGAACCAAAAACACCACCATTGGTAATGGTAAATGTGCCCCCAGTCATTTCTTCGATGCCCAGTTTACCATCGCGGGCGCGTAAACCAAAATCACGTATACCGTTTTCTACCTGGGCGATACCCATGTTTTCAGCATTACGCAAAATTGGTACTACCAGTCCTTTTTCGGTAGAAACCGCCACGCCTATATCTTGAAAGCCATGGTAGACAATATCACTGCCATCCAATGATGCATTGACGGCTGGAATTCGACGCAAAGCTTCAACCGCAGCTTTGACAAAAAACCCCATAAAGCCAAGACGAGTGCCGTTATGCGCTTTTTCGAATTGAGCTTTATATTTGCTACGCAAGGTCATTATTGGTTCCATGTTGACCTCGTTAAAGGTCGTCAACATGGCGGTGGTTTGAGTAACCTCTAGTAGGCGCTCAGCTATACGCGCGCGCATTCGGGTCAAAGGGACTCGTTTTTCTACCCTGTCACCCGAGCCAATATCTAAATTCGCTGCCGCACTCTTTTTCGGTGCTACTGGCACAGTGGCAACTACAGGTGAGGCAATAGGTGCGGCTACGGGCCCCGCTTTCACAAAGGCAGCAACATCTTCACGAGTAATTCGGCCACCCTTACCAGTACCACTAACGCTGGCCAGGGAAACACCCTTTTCGTCCGCAAGTTTGCGTGCGGCCGGGGCGGCTACAACATCTTCAGTAGTAGCCGATTTGACAGGCTCTTCTGCAACCTTATCGACACTATTGGCAACATCTCCCGCTTCAAATAACGCGATAACTTCGTTACTGAGAACCGTGTCGCCCTCTTCTTTATTGATTTTAGCAAGCGCTCCATCGGCAGGCGCCACTACCTCCAATACGACCTTATCGGTTTCAATGTCCACCAAAAGTTCATCTCGGGTAACTGGCTCTCCGGGCTTTTTATGCCAAGTGGCTATGCTGCCGTCCTGAACTGATTCCGGGAAAGTGGGTGCTTTAATTTCTATGGTCATTCCAATCTTGTCCTTTTGCTGAAGGCTCGTTAGGGTCTTTTGATTATTCTTAAAGAGTGCCTCGGCTTCTTACGCCACATCCGCTCTTTAAGGGATTTAGTGACGGCGAAACGTCGCCAATCACCCATGTCTTTTAACGGTTAAACACTTGTATCCAAAGCCGCGTCTACAAATTTCTTCTGTTCTTCCAAATGCGTAGACATATAGCCAGCGGCTGGCGCAGATGAAGCAGAACGTCCGGCGTAACGCAAGAATGTGTCTGGATTAATGCGTTCTAAAGTACGTCTCATGCGGTCTTGACTGGACAACCAAGCACCTTGATTCATAGGCTCTTCTTGACACCACACCACATCGGTAATGTGCCCATAAGGCTTAAACGCCACCCTTAAATCTTCTTCTGGGAAGGGGTATAACTGCTCGATTCTAATCAAGGCCACATCAGACTGTTCGCGCGCCTCGCGCTCTTCAAACAGGTGGTAATACACCTTGCCACTGCAAAGCACAATACGTTTTACTTTATCGTGTTCGACTGCACTATCGGTAAGAACCGGTTCAAATTTGCCATTTGCCAATTCCTCGAGAGTAGACGTGGCAAGCTTATGACGTAGAATCCACTTGGGACTCATAACCACAAGCGGCCGCCGCATAAGACGAATCGCTTGTCGACGAATCATGTGATACACCTGTGCCGGAGTCGTAGGTATACACACCTGTATATTGTGCTCTGCACACAATTGTAAAAAGCGCTCCAACCTCGCCGAAGAATGCTCCGGCCCTTGACCTTCATACCCGTGAGGTAAAAGCATGGTCAGACCACATAAACGCTGCCATTTATGCTCACCACTAGTAATAAATTGGTCTATAACAACTTGCGCGCCGTTGGCAAAATCGCCAAACTGCGCCTCCCATATCACCAAGCCGTGGGGTGCAGTGGTCGCGTACCCGTATTCGAAGGCAAGCACTGCCTCTTCAGAGAGAAATGAGTCGTATATGGCAAACTCAGGCTGACCCTCAGAGATATTTTTCAATGGTGTGTATGTTTCACCATCCCTTTGATTGTGAACAATGGCGTGGCGATGCGAAAAAGTACCGCGGCCAACATCTTGTCCTGTGATGCGCACCTGGTGACCCTGTGAGAGCACAGTGGCATAGGCTAAGACTTCCGCCATTCCCCAGTTTATCGGTAAAGCCCCTCCCGCCATTTTACGGCGGTCATCATAAATTTTCGACACTTGCCGCTGCACTAATACACCGTCGGGAATATGGCTGATACTTTCGGCTAATTGCTGGAGTTTTTTCAGGTCATAAGTAGTATCGCAGGGCGTAACCCAATCGTGTCCGATATATGGGGTCCAGTCCACAAATAATGACGAGTCAGGCACACTCACCAAGCCTCGCGCCACGTGCTCACCGCGATCTAAGGCCGCGCGGTAATTATTTGAAAGGCTCTCTGCATCTGCCTCTGTAATTACGTCTTCTAGAACCAATTGCTCTGCGTAGAGTACCCGTGTTGTTTTATGCGCTCTAATCGCCTTATACATAAGCGGCTGAGTCGACGAAGGCTCGTCTGTTTCGTTATGCCCTCTACGACGATAGCAAACCAGGTCGATGACTACATCTTTTCTAAATTCGTTGCGATAATCTACAGCAAGACCGGTGACAAATGCGACAGCTTCTGGGTCATCACCATTTACGTGAAAAATAGGCGCTTCTATCATTTTTGCAACATCAGTTGCATAGTCAGTAGAACGGGCATCTTCTTTTTCACTGGTGGTGAAACCTACCTGATTATTAATAACAATATGTAGGGTGCCACCGGTTTTATAGGCGCGCGTTTGAGACATTTGAAATGTCTCCATAACCACACCCTGCCCAGCAAAAGCGGCGTCGCCATGCACAACGACTGGCACCACACGATTGCCCACAGCGTCGTTGCGCCGATCCTGTCGCGCCCTTACTGATCCTTCAACAACAGGTGCAACTATTTCTAAGTGGGAGGGGTTAAACGCCATTGCCAAATGCATCTCTCCGCCGGGCGTCATTACATTGGAGGAGAACCCCTGGTGATATTTAACGTCGCCGGAGGTGTGAACTAACTTTTTCCCTTCAAATTCTTCAAACAATTCCGAAGGATTTTTTCCGAGTATATTCACCAGAACATTGAGTCGTCCTCTATGGGCCATACCCAGCACCATCTCTTTTGCGCCATACTCGCCAGACTTTTCGATCAGTGTATCCAAAAGGGGAATAAG
>JBLHGN010000303.1:0-4238 GCA_047616325.1 Lentisphaeria bacterium | reverse complement strand
AGTCACAAACTTCCATATTCATCTGAAACCTCAAATAATAATGGCACTAAATGGTTGGCAATTGTCGTAATTCTATTGGTGTTGTTCCTTGTTGTAGTGTTGTTAGGCTAACAAGCGGCTCAATCTGACCTCCACTGCGTTGCTCGTTTTGTGCTTTTCCGCTACGCTGGCACACAACAATCAACTCCGTTTCGGCAGCTTAGCCGAGCATTAGCTGCTTTCATCGTCTATCTAATTAAAAGTATATTTCGGATTATAAGGATGACTGATGAAAACTTATTCTAGAATTAAAAGAGGATCGTAACGCTATCATTATTTCAGACCAAAATTTGGAAACCGTTAAGTATCGAATGAAAGTTGTACTGGCGGACAAATATCTTCCCGCTTCACCTGATGATGAAGAGGGGTGGCCAATATTCAGCGATTATAATTCGTGGGTCTATCGGTATTATAATTTTATTGAAGACGATGTGCATGAAAAAAATAGAATATCTTTCAATATAAAGGTTGTGTTGAAAAAAGAGTTCCATGAATTTGTTGATATTCATAGGTTTTTTTTCAATGTGGTATGTGTGTATTCGGAGCGTAAATATGAAGTCAACATATTGGAGCTTGTTTCATAAAACAACAACTAACAAAAAGCTACAGCGGAAACCAAAAGCATCGAGCATTTAATGTTATTCCGCTTCGCTCCATTTTAACATCAAATACTCGCCACTTTCGGCTCCGCTAAGCTTGGCGTTAGGTCAAACTAGCCAAATATGAATAATTTAAACTAATATTAAAAGGAGAAGATATTATGTGGTATTTCACTGAAGTTGCAGATTGGTTTGAAAAAAAACGATCAGAAACAGACGAAATCCTAGACCAGTGGGTAGAGGATTCAAATTATAGCACTGGTGCAATGGTCGCCGCGTCTACAACCAAAGCTTTCACTACATTTGGAGCGGGTTTTGTAGATCTTTTACGTTTAGGTGATGGTGTAAAAGAAGGAAGCTTGAAAGGTGTAGGAGCAGACGCATTAAGATTTGTTGCTGTTTTTGCCGTCGGCAAAGCCGCCAGTATGATCAAATCAGCGAAAGGAGTCTCAGTAGCTAAGCTTATAGCTGATACTGGCGGCCCAAACTGTTTTTGGATAGCTTCTGCAAAAGCTCTTCGACATGTAGGTCAAAAATTTAAGGGCCGATTACTTGTTGGTGTCGACGATCTAGCAGTGGCACTCAAAATTCCACAAAATGCGTTGTGGGTAATACCGAATCTTGCTACTGGTATGTCGCATTTGAGACGTTAAGCTCTTATTGTGGGTGTCCCTCTAATTATTGCCTCTAATTATTGGTGTCCCTCTAATTTGGTGCTTGCCGAGAAATTTGGGTGTGATTGGCCGCATCCGACCCAAAGCGGCCATTGGGCGAATTATTAAATACGCGACTTTTTCTCAGCCAAAGCAGACGTTCGGATTCCGTATTTTTATCAACGACTCTGACCCTATAGATCGAAAAGTGGCGCAAGCCCTTACGTGGCGGGGATTGAGGGTGATTTTCGATTCTTGCAATAAAAAATAGTCGCGCCCCGAAATAGGCCGCCTGGGGCGTGCTATACAAATGTTAGGCTCTACCAGGAATCAAGTTATGTACACCGAAGAAGACTTAAACTTAGCGGTAGAAAAAGGAGTTTTTTCAACGACTGCCGTTGATGAGTTCCGAGACTTGCTCTCCACATCAAGACACTCACCCTCTGTTGATGAAGAGAATTTCAAGCTTATTGGCGGATTTAATGACATTTTCGTTGTGATTGCATGCTTCTTACTCCTTTTCTCTTCTGCTTGGGCTTTGAATTCTATTGCTGAAAGTAAGAGTATTGGTCTATTAGTATTTACTGTTTTATCGTGGTTATTGTCAGAGTTTTTTGTACTTAAAAGAAAAATGGCTCTTCCGGCGATTGCCTTATTACTGACATTTGTCGGGGGCGCTTTTTCATTCTCAATGTCATTTTTTCCTTTCGGCAAGGAAGTATTATTAATATCCGCAGCTTTAATCTCTACTATCGCTGCATGTATTCATTGGGTGCGTTTTAAAGTCCCTATCACCATAGCTGTTGGAACAGCTGCAGCAGTCGGACTGGCCGCTTCATTGGTACTAAGTATTTTTCCTAACACTAAGGACTGGGTTTTGGGGGTTTTACTTCTATGCGGCGTCTTAACGTTTTTTCTTGCAATGTATTGGGACTCATCTGATACGAAAAGGGTTAAACGTAGCTCTGACATAGCATTTTGGTTACATCTTCTTGCTGCACCGCTGATAATACATCCAATTTTTTCTAGCTTAGGTGTGCTGACTGGAAATGAAAACCTGTCTACGATGGCTGTCGTCATTATTTTGTACATATTAATGACTTCAATTTCTATTGTTATCGATCGCCGCGCACTTATGGTCTCCTCATTGGTTTATGTTATTTACGCCCTTTCAAGCATAATCAAAGCATATGGTGGCGTCGGCTATAGCTTTGCTTTAACCGGTGTATTTATTGGAGCATCCCTTTTATTACTATCTGCTTATTGGCACACCGTAAGAGGCTCTTTGGTCTATAAGTTATCGAATAGGGTGAAGTCCATTATTCCTGAGGTGAAATCTGCTTAACATAACCAAAGCCTAACAAGACGCTGCACTCTGATTGCCAAAAGTGGCAGTTCTTTTGCTGAAAACGCAAAAGAACTGCCACTTTTGGCAACAGGTGAGCTTAGCGTTATGTTTAAAAACCGTTTAGGAGTACTGAAAATGTATAAATGTATTGTTCTGGCTTTTGTTGTTCTACTGTCTTTAAATGCAAATGCGGGCTGGTCTGCAAGCGAAGGTGAGGTAACAAGGGTATATTCACATAACGGTTCACATGTCATTAGAACTACAATAACGGACCAAGTTTGTGGCGCTGGAAGTTTCTGGTGGCCAGCCAATGATGAAGATGCAAAGGATATTTTTTCAATTGCACTTGCAGCATTTATTGCAGGTAAAAAAATTATCGTAGTTTATGATACAAGTGACCTCCAGTGTAACCATGGAAATTCTGCGAAAATCACGCATATGTCTGTTGCGAGATAAAACATAACAATGTTATCAAAGCGACATTTTTGTCGTCGCTTGAAAAAGACAAAGCAATAACCAAAATTCGCCAAATGTAGGCGTTATGTGCTGGGAAAATTTATGAAGAGCTATATTTTTTTATTGATATTAATATTGACAAGTTTCAATGTTAATGCGGACGAGAATAAGGACAGTATTTTTGATCCTAACCAAACTAGCGCATCTCTACTTATTAGCTTTTCAGAGGAACGCATGAATCAAGCAGACCCCAGAGATAAAGGAGAAGCTGAAATTAAACATCTTCTTGCATACGATGTTTATATTAAAGCAAGAAGTTATGCATTATTGAATAAAATATTCTTTTTCATATCTATTATATTTGGTTTATTAGTACTAATTTGGCCGTCTTTTAGCGTTATTTTTAAATCGAAATTAAGCCGCTGGGAGTGGGTTAAATCTGCAACAGTACAAACGACAGTAACCGGGATTGCCGCATTAACGTTTGCCTTTTACTCTCAATATAAAGATAAGCAAACCTATGCAGAGACACTGATGAGGCATGTGGTTTACTCTGAAATCTCCACATCTTTACTATCAAAGACTGTATCAGATGAGCTTAACAAAATTGATAGGGGGTTTAGTTTCAATAGCATCGTAGAAAATAAAAGTGGTAACAAAACCAATCACTAGGATGCTCGCAAGCTACAGCTGTGTCCCCCTGTGTCAGGCTAGTTGTCGCTTCTAATTTTTAATTAGAGGCAGAGGGAATAATGCGGGTAAGGTCTTGAGCCGTGAATTACGCCGTAACGCCCGCGCGGTATTTTGCGGTGTTCTGATGTAAGTGGTGGGCGGTGCCCACCCTACGGTTGACGATCAAATTAATGGAGGGGTGGCATGCTAAATTAACAGCACAAAGGATAATGGGTGTCAGGTCTTGAATCGTGAATGTCAAATTATTCGAAATAAAATAAAGCAAAAACGGAACAGAACGATTTGATTTTTCCTAAACCCAACCACGTTGCTCGCCTAATAATTGTGATACTAACTAAAACCACTCGCTTTGCCTTCTAGGCAGCGCCATAGGCCAAAACACACACAAGCACTTTAACTAAGCCGAAACCCCCAAATTTTGTACCACCAAAATAAAGTTGGACACCCACA
>JBLHGN010000302.1:0-4259 GCA_047616325.1 Lentisphaeria bacterium | reverse complement strand
TGTGTGCACTAAAGGCACGTTAATGGGTGACACTTACGTGTAAAATAATAGCAGTAAAATAATCGACAAATTTGAGAGGGTAAGCACATGGCACAGTACGTTATTGTATATATAGGTGGTAACCAACCTTCTACTCCTGAAGAAGGCAAACAATATTTTGCAAAGTACCAACAATGGTCAGCTTCTTTGGGCAGCGCTGCTATTAGCCCTATGAATCCATTGAAAATACTACCACAGTCAATTCTGATGGAACCATGACGGAAGGCGGCAGCCCATTGATGTCGGGGTATACCATTATTGAGTCCGAATCCATGGAGCAAGCACTTGCCATTGCCAAAGCTTGTCCCTTCCTTGATATAGGTGGTTCTCTAGAAGTATTCGAATTGATTCAAATGTCCTAGCGTGCATCAACATAATAAATCAGCGCAGAGTTGGCTTGGTAGAAACACAAAGTTCTATGAGGGTGTTGGCTGATTTTAACTGTTGTTTTGAGCTGGAATTTTAGGGCAAACATTAAGCTTCAGGACGTTTTGATAAGTACACTATTACAGCAATAATTCTGAGTTCGAATACTTAGCTTGCATTTTCACGCTGCGCTTCTGCGCGCGGTGATTTTGCCCCTCACAAAAGAATTACTATTTTAAGGCGTATCCTAATTATCAAATAACACTTTCATTTTCTCTTCGAACGCATCTATATCCACAGGTTTCGTTATGTAGTCATTTATTCCTTGTTTGCGGGCGCGAGATTCAAGAACTTCGTCGTCGATGGCGGTGAGTAAAATAAATGTGGTGTCGTTGAGCAAGCTCTGACTGCTTGCTTCAGAATGAACTTCTAGGCCGGTCTTCTCTGACATGCGCCAATCGCAGATAATGAGGTCAAAGCTCCCTTGAGCTTCGGAAATTTTGTCGAAAGCTTGCTGACCATTTTTGGCCTTTTCTATATGACTAAAACCAATATCTTCTAATAGTGTATAAATCAGCTCTAGGGATATACCGTCATCGTCTGCAATAAGTATTTTCGCACTGGAAATATTCTTGGTTTTTACACCGGGGGATGAATCGACGCCCATGTCAGCGACAATATCGTCTAGGGAAAGTAGGCTTGCTTCAATTTTCTTTTGAGCGCTGGTAATTGTGGTAAGCGAGCTTACAAGGTGGGCCTTGCTGTGCTTTTCTAGGTCGTTCTGATCCTTAACGGTTTGATACATCCAGGATCTATAGAGTTTCAATACGGTTATAACAGCTTGCTTTTCTTTGTCGCTTAAGTTCATAACATCTCGTGCTTGGTTTTCTAGAAGTATAGACGATGCGAGCTGCCGTCTTGAAAGAATGAAAGTTAATTGAACCCTTTAATGCGGTGATTGGCGTGGGCTATGGCGCTCACCTCGTATGGCAAGCCCTTTATATCGATTAGGTATATATGTATAGGGATAGGCTGTGGCGGTTTGTGAGTGATTCTTACATTGTGAATTCTCAGAAGACTTTCTAAAGCCTAGCGGCTTGAAAAGCAAAAATCCTTAGCCAAGTTTTTCAATGTTAATGACGGCACCTTGATAAAACCAGACCCTTTTAACAGTCGGTTCGAGCCGAAGCTGGAAGCCCATTCTTCTATCTCAAGCATTTGAATTTCTAATTTTTTCCGGGTAAATTCAGTGGCATTCTTCTGGGTTTTAGATGCCACATTAGTTCCTTGGGAGAGTGAGCGATGCTTATATAATGTTCGGGCTTGTATGCTGGATGGCTCCCCGCATAATGCCAGCACTTCAATTTGGGCGTCACCGGTGTGCCGAGGCGATTGCCGCAACGCATGACAGAAGATGAAGGGCGGAGTAACACAAGGCAGGAGAACAGCATAATACGTTTAAATGGCGAAGGGTTTTTCATTTTTCTGTGACCTACAAAAGTGAACGCCATGTATTTTTGAGTTCTATACTATTGGTCACTATCGTAGGTTTAAGCTGAATCTAAACTGAAGCACGGTGCGGTGATAAAAACTATCTTGTCGAACCCTCTTGGTAGTGGTCTATTAAAGACAGCAAAAGATGGATTCTATGTTTAATTAACTCGCCTTCATCGCTGTCGCGCACGCGAACTCTCCGCTCGAAGGCTTCCAGGCATTGTATGTCTGATTCCATGATGATGTCGTTCTTCGAATAGTGCATTTCAGCATTAGTATTGTGGGCAACAAGAAATACGCCATTGGTATCGGATACTAAGGTATAACCGCCAACTCCCGTCTGGCTTTGATAGGAATCTGAAAATCCCCCGTCGATAACCAGCAATTTCCCACCGGCTTTGACCGGGCTTTCACCCTTGATGGCCTTCACCGGTACATGGCCATTTACAATCCGTCCTTTTTTGGAAGAAAGCCCAAACTCAACGAGTATTTTTTTTACGGCCTCTTCGTCGTTTCTAAAGTCGTAGTAGGCATTGCGTGTTTCATATTGGGCCTTTTTATCGTCGATAAAGTAAGACTCGAAGGTTGCCATCTTCTCCTTGCCGAACAAGGGCGATTGGGCACCATTCCACAAATACCACATGGAATCCTGGCTGTATTTACGCTCTTCGTCTGTTGACTGTCGATTGACTCCCTGGCGTACCACAAACTCGGTTCTATCTAGAAATGGTTTACCACTATAGGTCTGCCCATCAATTACAAAATCCATAAAAGTGCCATCTTTATTCATGGGAATGCAGCCGTGATAAAGCAGGTATTGATTGCTGGTTAAATACATACTGCCGTGAGAAAATAAGAATGCGGCATGTTTTTGAAGCCGCTCACTATTTACAAAAAATCCTAGCAAATCATTTACGAGCGATTCTTCGTCTGTCGTTAGCTTGTAGGGGTCTTCACTTTCCAGCGTGGGAAAACTGCAATCAGCAAGGCTATAACTCGCGCCATCCACCTCCACTGTATTCTTTTCAAAATTTATTTTGTCTAACAATAGACGATCATCCATTTTGTATTGCGGACGATTGTTAATAATCTGGCCTTCGAGTTTTAACTGAATAATGGTGATGGCCTTGTGCATTTTAGCGATGACATTCACTTCTTCTTCGGGAAGGTGCCGCCCATAGCCCAGTTTTGGTATGAAGCGCGTGCAGGGGTCATGGCTGTAGTGAGTCAAACCAAAGGAGGCTAGTTTTCTCAGACTTATTCCATAGCCTTGCTCTAACGTTTCAGTGTTGCCGTAGCGCAGGCTAACTCTTACGACATTTGCAATGCAGGCCGCACTTCCAGAGGCTGCGCCCATCCAGATAATATCATGGTTCCCCCACTGCACATCGACATTTTTGTAAACGATTAAAGCGTCCATTACTTTTTCAGCCTTTTGCCCACGATCAAAAATATCGCCAATCACGTGTAGTTTGGCCGCCGACACATTGCGAATAAAATCCGATAGTGATACCAGAAAATTAGTAATGAATCCGTATTCCACCAACAGCTTTAGTACATCTTCTTGATAACTATATGTATCGTCAGAATTGTCGGAGATGTAGATGAGCTCTTCAATAATGGAAGAAAATCCACCCACTAACAAACTACGAACGTGGTTTTTTGGATGCTGCCGACTAAAAAAAGCCGCCACCTTAATTAGGTGTAAATAATCACTAGCAATTTTTTTTTCGCTACTATCGTTTTCTAGCCATTTATTTTTTAACGACAATTCAGGAAAACAAATTATAGATATGAGCCGCTTTTTGTTTTCCTCAATAAGTTCGCCAGGAAAAAGGTGATCGATAGCAAAACCAATAACCCCCGAACCCGCTCGCAGTATTTGGTCAAGCCTGTCAAATTCGCCGTGAATGTCAGACATGTAGTGTTCGGCTTTTTTGGGCAAATTTAACTCGGCTTCGAGAGCCACGACCTCAGCCACGGCATCGACTACCGAGGGAAACTGTAACGATAGGTTGGCAAGATTGGCGTTCAATTCATTCTGCATGGCAAGTAAATTTCCGTCTAAGTCGAGAGCTGTAAGGGATTGAAGAGCTAAATGATACTCCATTGTCTGGGCGGGCTGCACCCTCCGATGCACTTTGCCTGCTCTGCCGTATGGTTAGTCATGTCATCCCTATAGGGGGTTGCTGCGCGATGCACCTTGGTTGCCATACGGTCACTCTTGCCATCCTTGGCATTCGCCCCTTCGGGGTCGCTGCGCGAAGCAAAATGATTGTCCTGCCATTTTGTCTAACCCTCGACCAAGTGGTTCGAAACTACGGGCGTGTCCGTAACAGATAAATTTTATTAAATTTGAT
>JBLHGN010000301.1:0-4259 GCA_047616325.1 Lentisphaeria bacterium | reverse complement strand
TGTTACTCGAGCCATGTCTGGAGTAGTGTTTAAAAATCATGAGCTTGTCAGGGAGCTGATTGGAAATACGCATACGGAACAAGGGCTAAAGGTGACTGCGAATATCATCGATAAAGTTTACGAAACAAGAAAAAAGGCGTGTAAGGAAATTTACGACACCGGTACGATTGTTTTTGATCAGGTATTGGGGAAATTAAATTATAAAGTGAGACCGGTCACTTCGTAAATTCCGGACGTTATTTCATGCACGTTCCTTAGGGTGGGACATGGCCCTGAAAACATGCACGTCTAAGACGATTTGCGGTTGGGCTGCTGAAATCCAGGGGGGGCAAGAATATATCGAAGAAAATGAGGCCGCTGGACAAAGATACACGAGCAGTCTTGGACTATTTGAAAATGACGAAGAATACATAGAGGGCCTGTAGTGCCTGACGACTGAAGTTAGAATGAAGTCGCTCGCGGTGCCCATCCTCCATGAGACTTTAGGTCCTAGCAAGCAATAGATTATCCCACCTTGCTTGTTTTTTTAATCAGCTTCAGCGTTACTGAAAACGTTGCCTAGAATGGCTATGCGCCGTTTGAAACGCTTTGAATCTACGTAAAAATACATCGCTATCTGGAGCAATCTATTATTTCTGCAGCGCTCAATACGGATTATATATAATGTAAAGCGCGGTACAATGAATTACTTGCAAGCTCGATCACCTTAGAAATTTTGTGTCATCCTCAAAGGTTTCTTTACCTCCTTTTCAACTCGAGTATCGTGCAGATAGGCATAGCGGAGTGGCTGTACAACACTTAATGCGTTTTGCACGCGTGCGATTACCTCATCGATAAACAATTGTAGGCGACCATTTATTACCACGGTATCGACTACGTTAATAATCTCTCTGGCTAATTCTATTAGCTCACCTATTTGACTTTTAAGTCTGGAGCTGGGCCTAAAGGTTGAAGTTCCCATGTCGCCGTATATTCGGTAACGCGCTTGAATTCCTCGTTCGATTTTTCCACTCAGAGCCTCTAAGTCATCCACCCGAAATTCTACTACCTCTCCGCCGTAAGGATTCTCTGGGTCAAGTGGAGTAAGTAAACGATATTTGGAACTTGGGTTAGGTATTCGTAGTGGTATGGGCAAAATGCCAACATTCCAGGCAAGCGCGCTTGAATGAGAGAGCGTATTTGAGCGATCAATTATTCCGTACGTCATAGCAAGTACCTCATTTTGTCAAGTAAATGGCCAGCTATTAGTGAACTCGGGCCTCATATAGGCGTAGATTGACTACCAATCGTTATTGACCACTTTAAACTGAATTTTACATGTTGTGTATCTAGCTATAGTCATAATTTGACCGTAAAATAAGGTGATTAGAGTAAAGTAGGGATTACATTGGCGCAAATGTATTACTTTGGTATTAAGTGATAGAAACTATACAGGTCTTAAGTTTTTGCTTTGGGCTGGTGTGGAAAATGGGTTTATTAACTGGGCACTTGAAAATAATTTACTGTATTGTCAGTCTCGGGCTAGGCGCCCCTCTGTAAATACATCAGTGTAAGCGTGGAGTCAGCTTCCAGCCTGCTACGGTTTGAAAATACGGCACGGTTCAAAAACGGCGTGTTTTGGGTGCCAGTAGACGAGTTTAAGCCTACCGGGATTCAGTGTGTATTATAATCTAAGGCGTTGAGTGTTAGGCGGTGCGATTAAAGCGTTCGTAGCCCAACATCTCCAGCTAATGAGGATGCGGTTTTCCTGACAGTATTTCTGCCGGAGTTTTTTATGGCGCTCCACTCCGGGTACTGCGCAAAAAAGGTGTGTGATTTAGATAGAACCGAAGATGATTCAAAAAACAGTGTCCACTTTCTTGACGATAGTAAAGGTGTCTTCTCACGCGTCTATTGAGGTTTTTAATCATTGAGCTTGTACGTTCTGTCGAGTAGAGAGCAACAATAACGACGTCTTCGATGCCATCGGATTGATAGCCCAATTCTTTTTCCTACGTTTCACTACGCTGAGTGTCATGGTGTTCCATGACATGGCAGCGCTGTAACACACACACATGGCCTAGGCAGGCTGAATTGGAACGGAAAATTGTTGACTGGTCACCGTGAATATTTCTTCCAATACATCCGCAAATCCAAATGCCGCTTCTCGTTTATTTTCTAAGGTAGTGCACATTGCCGATATTCGATGAGGTTCCAAGCGTTCTAGATTTTTAAATTCGACCATTAGGAAATCATACAGCTCACGTCGTTATTTTTTAGTGGGGCCGGTCTTAGTTAAGATGTCATGTGCCAGCCAATTAATGAGGGTATCTAGCGTTTGGGGAATGTAATGAATTTGCGCTTCATCGTCATGTGCGTCGATCCATTGATTATATTCGCTTTCATCTCCGGACTATTTTTGCGATTGTTTCTCAAGGCTATTTCGCTCGTTAATGCCTGTTTTTAGTCGGTTTCTGAAATAGCCTCGTAGCTCCATTAGGCCTCGTGATAAATAAAAACTATCATAGCGACATGGGTCTTCCGGGAAAACAGTTTTATGACCCGATACTAAGCCACTGGCATCATCTCCAATCATTCTCGCCAGATTCAAACCTCTGCTCTGGCAATCTATAAAATGAATCGCCCAGGTGTCTTCGTCGCGACCATCTTCGGCTGGGAGTAAGTGACAATATAACGACCGTGTATCTATTCCTGATAAAATGGGTTTTTTCGATGAAATGATTCATCATCGGCGATGACATGAATTCTAGATAAAACCTCCGTGGTATGAATCTGTTGTACTTTTATTGTGGCGGCATTATAGATATTATTTTTCGTGAGTTCAAACTGGATTTAAGTAAAGAATAGAGTTTCTATAAATTTATTGGCTACGAAATATTTAAGCGACTTTGGATGTTGCAGGGAAACGGGCTTCATAGTCTACAAGCGACATAGGTTTTCCTTTATGAATATATTGTGTCAGGCTTACTTTCAGGAAATGCCAGAAAGAGAGTTTGCGTAAAAAATAGGTCATGGCAATGGATTGTATAATAGCATAGGCACGCACACCCTTTACCGATTTGCTGCCACCCGACACCTTGCGTTTGAGTACACATTTTTTAATGATGTATTCACCATAATTGTTGTGATGCTCGCCAGCACTATGCTCCACAAAGGTTAAGATGTGGTTTTCTTGCCGGCGAACCTTTGCTATAGCATCGGCTAAAATCACATTGGGATTTTTCCAGGCCAATAAGTCCCTGAGGCGGCCCCGTAACTTATTGAGTCGTTTCTGGAAGCTTAAGTCATCAAGTGTACTGCGCTTTTCCTGCAGTGTTTGTCCATCTCGGATAATCTTCCGGAGTTTCAAATAGAACGTTAACAGCGAGCGATATTGAGGGTAAGCATCTATAAAGGCCCTTATTTTCCGGGAAATGTGTGCCATACAGGTTTGTCGCGAACAGACCAATTTATTATAGGCCTGCCAACCGTCCACTATCAGAATCCCATAGAATATTGGCCCCAATATCCTTTCAACGACCTCACCTCCTCGGGATTTATCCGGCCAGTAATAGGCGCCTGAATTCAACTCGTAAGTGCAATTTTTTGGAAGTGGCCAACTGGTATACTCCACGCCACTTTCTCGCCAAAGGAAATTGCTAATGAACTATACACAGTTGACCGAAATAGAACGATACCAGACCCAGTCATTTTTGAAAGCAGGATATACACAAAAAAAGGTTGCACAAGAGCTTGGCCGCCACCCTTCAACGATAAGTCGTGAATTGAATTCAGGTGGCGTTTATGGCCTTAGCTCGCGTAAAAAAACATAGAGGCTTTACGTTACGACTCCCCAGGTGAATGGGCCAAACTCCTTGGTTTGAATCGAATACCTGAAGCCAAGACCTTACGTGATAAAATAGGCCTACTCTCTGACGAAGAACAACCTGCACAGTGGGCGACAAAGCAGTGCTCTGAGCACCAATTACGTTGCGGTTGAGGTGGTTATTGCGGCAACGATGTTTGCCAAATGGACTCAGGAGAACTTCTTTAGATATATGCGTGAAAACTACAACCTAGACGCTCTTGTTGATTGCTCTACTGAAAATATACCTGATACTACCCCTGTGATAAATCCCGTCTATCGACGTCCTGATGGAGAAGTGCGAAAAGAAGTAGGAAAGCGCAACCAAAAACGCGTCAAATTTGCAGCACTCATACTGGAGGGGGATATTGAGCCTCGAAGTGTAGAGGCTTATCAGCAGGACAAAGCCGATTTA
>JBLHGN010000300.1:0-4278 GCA_047616325.1 Lentisphaeria bacterium | reverse complement strand
TCGTGTTCTGAATAATTTTCGAATATACTTACTTGAGCAACGCGGGTCTCTCGCATGCTAAATCCTCTTGTTTTTGCTGTTTTTGTTCACACCTTAAACATAACAAATTCAAGAGGTTTTTAACTAACATTTAAATATTTTCATGTATTTCAATATCTTACATGTTTCCGTATGGGCACTAGCTAGTTTTATTGGGACTATTTTCATCCGGGCTATTTTTTTCGGAGCTAGCTTTATCTGGGCTGACCTTATCGCTGGATGAACGCAATAAGGGGAATGAGGGACTTGTTGCCGTTTGGGTTAAGTCGCTACCTGATCCAAGAATAATGCCCACCCAACGCGTTTCTTCAGAACTTTCAAAGGCGATTTTAACCGTCATAGTTAATGGAATTGAAAGTAACATGCCGATTGGCCCTAACACCCACCCCCAAAAAACCAAAGACAAAAACACTACCAAAGCAGACAAGTTTAAACCCCGCCCTAGAACTCTAGGTTCCAGCACGTTGCCAACAACGAAATTGACTGCCAAGAATCCAGCCCCTACCAACATGGCATCACCCACGCCCAACTGCACCAAGGCGAGCAACACAGCGGGCACCGCAGCAATTATAGAACCCAGGGTAGGCACAAAATTAAGCAAAAATGCCAGCAGTCCCCAAAGAATAAAATAATCGACCCCAAGTATCCAAAGCCATACCAATATCAAAAAGCCGGTAAGTAAACTCATCAAGGTTTTAATAGCCATATACTGATTAACACCACTAGAAAACAAGGCTATGGCCTTAAGCGTTTTATCAGAATTTTTAAACACTTTTAATTTTTCAGTGAAGCCCACTTCTTCTGCCAAAATAAACACAACGGTGAGAAATATTAAAAAGGCATTGGTCATCATATTGCCAATTTGAGCTAATGTATTGCCCGCCATTGATAGTGCGGCAGAGGGATTAAAGCTTTCTTTCAACTGCGATAGATTTGTCGATAAGCCCATAGATTCTAGATAAGTAAATACGTTTGCGGTTAGCGCCGTTAGTCGGATTTGATACTCGGGCAGATCCTGACGAAAATCAACAATGGACGAACCAACAATAAGCCCCACCCCACCACCACAGATGACGATAGTAGAAATCACAATAAGCATGGCCAATGCATTGGGGATACCCCGTTTTTTTAGCCCAATAAGTGGCGGAGTACAAATAACCGCAATAAAAAGTGACAAAAGAAAAGGCACCAACAACGATTCCGCTGCGCGCATGCCGGCCACTACAATCACAAAAGATGCCATAATAAAAAGGGATCTAACTATAGATGAGTTTGCTTCCATGGGGCTTCCTATTATTCGAAGTGCTGAGATTTTAGTTTTTTATTTATAGACTTTATTTATGGGCTTTATTTATGGCTACTTCTACTACTGATTCTCGGGGTTCGCCCCCGTATAAACGCGATTAATATACCCTCTTATTTCTGCTGCGTCTTTAACGTGGTCACCGGAAATCGGCCAGCATTTATCGAGATAAATTGTTTTAGTAGGATAGTTCCAGGCAACTAAGAACACGGGAATCTGAGCATTCTCGGCAATACGTAAAAAACCAGTTTTCCACGTATCCACTTTTGAGCGTGTACCCTCTGGGGTAATGCATACCCAAAGGCGATCGTGACTTTTATACCATTGATCTATTTGTTCCACCGTATCAGTCGAGGCTTTGCGGTCGATGGGAATACCGCCCAAGGACAAAAAAATTCTTTTAAAGGGCCACACGAATGCTTCTTTTTTCATTAAATAAGAAATTTTTACACCCAAAGCCAGAACTAAAAACATCGCGACGACAAAATCCCAGTTGGATGTGTGTGGTGCCCCGCAAATCACCAGCTTGGCTTCATTAGGCAAACGACCTTCAATTCGCCAGCCGATTGCTTTGAGCATCATTCCGCCAATGGCTTGAGTAAAGCGATTCCCCATTTTGGGTGCATCTTCGGGCAAAGATAATAAGCCCGCTGACCCTTGCTTAGTCATAAAGTCTCACCCGTTTTTCGTGGCCCGCTTTACAGCACCTCACATCGCGTCTCACATAGTGCCTATCAATGTTCACGCGTCGCCCGAAATCGTACATCTGGGTAGCGTTCCTGATTCAAATTCAAATTAACGCGAGTCGGCGCCAAGTAACTAAGATGTCCCCCGCCATCTATAGCGAGAAAGTCTGCACACTTCTTTTTAAACTCGGCAAACTTTTTATCGTCTTCGCAATCAACCCATCGTGCGGTGGCAACATTTACGGGTTCGTAAATGGCTTCAACTTTATATTCGTCTTTTAATCGATAAGCGACTACCTCAAACTGCAATACACCCACTGCGCCAACGACAATGTCGTTATTGTTATGCGGGAAAAAAACCTGAGTCGAACCCTCCTCTGCAAGTTGCTGAAGGCCTTTTTGTAGTTGTTTGGTTTTTAAGGGGTCTTTTAAACGAATACGGCGAAACAATTCTGGTGCAAAGTGAGGGATACCGGTGAATTTAAGCTGCTCACCCTCGGTAAAAGTGTCTCCAATTTGGATGGTGCCGTGGTTGTGCAAACCGATAATATCTCCCGATATTGCCTCTTCGACATGACTGCGATCACCGGCTAAGAACGTCACTGCATCGGCAATTTTCACATCTTTAGCGAGACGCACGTGGTGCATCTTCATGCCCTCATTATATTTGCCCGAGCAAATTCGCATAAAGGCAATACGGTCTCGGTGTTTTGGGTCCATATTGGCCTGTATTTTAAACACAAAACCACTAAACTTTTTCTCATCGGCGGCCACTTCTCTAACATTGGTGTGACGATTTAGCGGAGACGGCGCCCATTCAACAAAACCATCGAGCATCTCTTTCACACCAAAGTTGCTCAATGCTGTACCAAAAAACACCGGCGTTAAACGGCCCTCCAAATAGGCGCCCACATCAAAGCGGTGAGTGGCCCCACGCACCAATTCAATTTCTTCACGGGTGTCATCGGCATATACCCCCATAAGCTTGTCAAACTCGGGATTATCCAAACCCACTATCGTGGTATCGTCTGGAATAGTATGACCCTGACCTTGCTTGTATACGTGAATGATATCGGTGTATAGGTTGTAAACTCCCTTAAATTCTTTGCCCATTCCAAGCGGCCAATTGATCGGCGCAGCTTGTATTTTTAGCACGGCTTCAATTTCGTCCATGACGTCGATGGGGTCGCGAATATCACGGTCCATTTTATTCACAAATGACAAAATTGGTGTGTCCCGCAAGCGGCACACCTCCATTAATTTTATGGTACGGTCTTCCACCCCTTTGGCACCGTCTATCACCATTAGCACCGAGTCTACGGCGGTTAAGGTGCGATAGGTATCTTCCGAAAAATCTTCGTGACCGGGGGTGTCAAGAAGGTTAACTATGCGGTCTTTGTAGGGAAACTGCATCACCGACGAAGTAACCGATATACCTCGCTCCTGCTCCATCGACATCCAGTCTGATTTTGCGTGAGGGCCCCGCTTACCCTTAACCGAGCCCGCCACTTGAATAGCTTTGCCAAATAACAACAGCTTCTCAGTGATAGTCGTCTTACCCGCGTCGGGGTGAGAAATAATTGCAAAGGTGCGTCTCCGCTTAAATGCCGGAGTATTGGTGCTAAATGTCATGGATTCGCTGCAGCCAGATGAAAAGGGGGCGATTATAACGAATTTCAAGCCACACTGCTTGGGCGATATGCTGGTCTGTCAGGGTTTTAAATCGTTGCCGGTTTTATTGCGACCATAGTTTGGGCCAAGCACGGGACGCTGCCGGCGAGGTAGGCTAAGATGGCCAAGGCATTATTACTTTGCTTTACCGGCAACAAGCCGACCAACCTGAGCAATAGTCTTATGTATCCAAAAATACCCAATAACACCAACCAAAAGGTTTGCAAGCGCTATCGCCGAAAAAATGCCCCATAGACCAAACCAGTAATTCCCCAAATAAGCCAGAGGCAATAACACCACAATAACCCGAAAAGACGAAATCACCACACCAGGCATAGGTTTACCCAGGCCATTAAACGAAGCGTTAACCACCATAACAACGCCGTAGGCAAAATAACTTACGGGCACGATCAAAAGGTATGCCGAGGTCGCTTGAATCACACGCTCGTCTTGACTAAAAAATGATCCTATCCACTTACCGCTTAAGGCAAGTATCAGAGCTATGGTCAAACCCGAAACGAAACAAAATTGAGCGGAGATTTTCTGTGAGTCGTATAGGCGCTTAAGTTTACCCGCGCC
>JBLHGN010000299.1:0-4334 GCA_047616325.1 Lentisphaeria bacterium | reverse complement strand
GCGCTATTGGGCATAACAGTGGTATTTGTTACGCCCAAAAAAAGTAGGTGCCTTGCCTGTTGGTTTAGGTTCAGACGAGGTAAAACAGACGAACGAAATAAAATATGCGCCCATACTATTAAATGACTGATATTTGTCTGCGTGAAGACGTTAAGCGCAATCAGGTGATTTTACATTCCGATAATGGAAGCCCAATGAAATGAGCGACAATGCTGGCCACCCTGCAGGAGTTAGGCGTGGCTCCCTCATTTAGCCGTCCATCTGTGAGCAATGATAGCCCGTATTCAGAGTCGCTCTTCCGCACCCTCAAATATCGGCCAGAATGTCCAGAGAAAGCCTTCGAGGATTTAGCGGCAGCACGATCATGGGTTGATGGATTTGCTGACTGGTATAACGACAAGCACCTACATAGTGCGATCAAGTTTGTTACGCCAATACAGCGCCATACAGGTCAATACATCGACATACTGATGAGCCGTAAGGCTGTGTACCAATCCGCTAGAACAAAGAACCCAGAACGCTGTAGCGGCGACATTAGAAGCTGGAATCATATTGATGAAGTTTATCTCAACCCCGAAAAAGGGAGAAGCAAGGTAGTAGGGAGTCAGGCCGCATAATTTTTACACATCAGGCGACAGCTCTCTTGAAATCCACCGGTTAAAGGGTAGGGTAGGGTAGGGTAGGGTAGGCTCGCTATAGGGTGCGGCAGGCTTGTGTACGTGGAATTATGCCCGATTTTTTATGTAAGCGACTATTCTTGAGTTTTATGGCAGTGAGGAAGTATCCAAGGCGCATCCCTGTGCTTTGCCCGTTGGGCGCTGCACGGATCCAAACGCTCCAGACGTTTGTTTACTCGCAGTCTCCAGCGACTCGGGCCGAGACCTATCGCCAAAGTGCGCCGCTGCGTAAATCTGTTCCAGGCAGGTTTATTGAACCCTGTCGAGGGCCCTCGTTCTTCTCTCGAAGCCACAAAAAAACCCGCTTTCGCGGGTTGCACTTTTTATGGCGGTGAGGGAGGGATTCGAACCCTCGAAGGCTTGCGCCTTACACACTTTCCAGGCGTGCTCCTTCGGCCACTCGGACACCTCACCTCTTGAAGGCGGCACACGATACACAAACAAGGGCTTAAACGCAATACTTCTGGTAGTGCCAAATTTTAGGTCGCGAGGCTTTTATAGAGACATTGGGCGGCGACTAATTCCAAAGTCTCGATAGCGCTTAGCCCATCTTCAGTGGCCCAAAAGCAAAAACCTATATAAATCATTATGTTGAAATTTCCACTTCCATTTTGATGCACTACAGGTGATTTTTCAGGCAGCCTTCTTCACGCTTTTTCGCGCCCCTAATGAGTCGGCTTTTACTCCCAGCGCACTAAAAATTTGCTGGTGAGCGGAGCGGGTTCAGCCTTAAAATCGAATGATGGCAGTGTCTACAGAGGTGAGTGTTGAGGCGGAATTAGAGACGGTTACGACACTTACACCTGGGCTTCCGGTAACCGCTACGCGGGAGAGTTTAAGAACGGAGAAAGACATGGGGAAGGGAACGCTAACCTATCGTTCCGGTGCTGTGTTTACGGGTCAGTTTAAGCAGGGTAAAGAGCACGGCTATGGTGAAATGATTTGGCCAACCGGAGCGCGCTACGAAGGCGCCTACGAAGATGGTAAATACAACGGTTTCGGTACTTATTTTGGTCTTGACGGTAGTCGTTACGAAGGAGGATTTCTTAACGGGCTGGATACCGGCAACGGCATTTGTTACCTCGATAATGACCAACAAATTGAGGGTGCATGTTATAAAACAGGGCGCGCAAGAGCGCGCTAGTTGATAAGGGCAGCGCTTATAAATTCTTCGAAATCGAGTTGTGCTCTATTTTTGGCCTCTTCCATTTCGTCAAAGTATTGATTGTCTAATATTAACTTACGCACTGTATTTCCCATGCGCCAACGCACGCCAAACTTTCTTCCGTAGCGGGTAATTTCATAATTGCCGCCAAAGGCGGGCGCGCGCAAACGCCATTCACCCTCTTGAGTCCATTTCAACCGTATAACTTCAACTTCTGTCATTTTAATCGTGCCTATATTTGGTGTGGTATTTTACAGTGGTGAATCTTGCAACAGTTTAAATTAGCTCGATAAAAAAGAGAATTTTTAATGGAAAAAATATTTTCGTGTTGTTAGCTCATAGATCGAATTTACTTAGCGTACGCCTCGCAAAATAAAACAATATTGTGTGGTGATGGTTGTCTTGCGTCAGCAAAGTAAACAATAGTATACATAAGGATACACCTATTAAATATGTGTAAATCTCAGAATGTGTCGAATGCGAGTAGGGTATAGGCAGAAGGCAAGGAGAAGGATACGATAGTTAGATAATAAACAATTCATTAATCGCCTAGAAGAAAAGCATAAGTCAAGCAATTTATTGAAAGGCAAGAGTAGACGTTTAAAAGCTAAATATAGTCGCGATAAGTCTTTCTAAAAGTGCGTGGGCACAAACCTGTCCAGCGCTTAAATGCATTTGTCAGGCTGGCGCGATCTGAAAAGTCCAGCGAAGTGTAAATGTAGTCTACGTTCCTTAAATGAACGAGCAAAAACAAAATGGCATAATGTTTACGCAATTGATCGCGTATTTCCATAAAGCTAGTGCCCTGATATTTTAAGCGGCGCTGAAGTGTGCGTTTTGACATGTGCATAGTACTGGCAATTGTTTTCATGTCTAGTGGTGAATGGCCAATACGACTTCTCATTTCGCTAATAACATGCCCGGCTATGCCATACATTTCTGGCATCTGTGACTCTTTTAAAAAATGTTGTAACTGCGTTGCAGGGTCGAGGTCTGACTGAAAACGCTCAAAGTGTTGTAGGCGCGATGTGGTCATAACTGCAAGTTGATCGTTCATAGACTTCCCTATAAATGAGGTTCGGCTCAATAACCGAGCAAGAGCGATATTCTTAAAGTGTACCCTATGAGAAGTATTCAGACCAAAAGGTATTCAATGCAAAGGTGTTCCCAGGGTAACTCGGACGCCAATACGCAGTCTTCGCCGCCATCGATGCATAAAGTCGCGATACCGCGCACATTTTTTATGCGTGACGACATATCGTCGTGATTTATCATGGTGTGAAGCAGTGTCACCAACATTCTTGCTCCCGATGCTCCAATCGGGTGACCCAGGGCGCAGGCACCTCCGTTGACATTAACTTTTTTATCGTCAAGTTGAAGCTTGGATATGGTCAGCATAGTTACCATGGCAAATGCTTCGTTAATTTCCAAAAAGTCAATATCGTTCTTTTTTAGATTAAATTTAATTAATAGTTTTTCAATAGCGCCTATGGGTGCAAGCGTAAAATTCTCAGGCGCAATAGCGTGAGTGGCGTGTCCTATTATTTTTGCGAGGCGCGTAAAACCTTGACGAAGGGCTTCCTGCTCGCTCATCACAATAAGTGCCACAGCACCGTCGGATATTGAGCTGGAGTTTGCCGCTGTTACGCTACCGTCTTTTATAAATGCGGGGCGTAAGGTGGGAATTTTTTCGGGTTTTGCGTTAATTGGGCCTTGGTCTTTGCTAATGAGTTGATCTTGGTGGCGCCCCGTCACCGTCACCGGAGTAATTTCAGCATCAAATAATCCGTTTGCCATTGCCGTATTCGCTCGAGTAAGCGAGCTAAGGGCAAAGGTGTCCATCGCTTCTCGCTATATGTGTTCTGCATCGGCCGTGTCTTGTGCAAAACACCCCATGGCTTTGCCGTCGTAAGCGTTTTCAAGTCCATCAAACATCATATACTCAAGAACCTGACCGTGGCCCATGCCGTAGCCCGCGCGACCTTTTGGTAGAAGATAGGGCGTACTGTTCATGCTCTCCATACCCCCGGCCACTATAGCTTTGGCACTGCCTGCCTTAACCCATCTTCAGTGGCCAAAAAGCAAAAACCTATATAAATCAATATGTTGAAATTTTCACTTTTATTTTATTGCTTTTCAAAATATTTTTGATGTGTTTTAGTCGATATAGTTTTTTCTGATTGGCGACCATGCAGGCATTATTCAGCCGACAGTCATCATACTATTTAGATAAGCTCAACAGTCCCAATCAAACGCGATACGCTTGTTCTGGGTGGTCTTTTTGTTCTAATACTGACTTCACCCAAATCACTACTTCTGCCATCGGTGTTCCCATTGAAAGACGCGATGGTAAATACATTACATTAAGTTTCCTCTTTTAACGGGCATCACGCGCATATCTTGGCTTTTCCAAAGGAATGCTACATGTAAAAAATGAAGCCTCTGGAGTCCGCATCTTGAACCGAAAACAATAGAAAAATAAGCAAAAAAAG
>JBLHGN010000298.1:0-4361 GCA_047616325.1 Lentisphaeria bacterium | reverse complement strand
CCGTAAAATCCAAATGCTTTTTTGTTTTTAGTGGTGCTTGGCTCATGACGTCTCCAAAACGAACGGCTGGATAGTACCATGGGTTTTTTCGGTCTCGCGTAAGACCTATAGCGAGCTTTAATCGATGTAATCCGAGGGTGTTTTCAAAAAACCTGGATAGTGACGGCAATGCGGCCTCTGGCTGCCCTTAAGGGTTGAGAGGAGAAGGAGGGTTGTCCAGGACAAAAAATCGAAAAATCCTGTCAAACTTTATTTGAGCTTTTTAATGCGGAAGATGTTTTAGAAATAGCGCGAAAGGTGTATTTTAAGCTCAGCTGAAGGCCTTGATCTATATGGGGTCTGGGCTGAGCGAGAACTGCTGGTTATGAATGGCTGGTGGTGAGCTAAATAGTCTTTTTGCCAAACCCTACGCGAGGTAGAGCCTGCCTTCGTAACTATAGGCTTGCTTGAACCTAAATTCCTCAGTTGCATTTGCTACGTCTGTCTAATGCACTGAATTTAAAGCGTTTTTCACTTTTTTTGGCTGCACCCGTAGGGCGGCTACGAATTTGTCAAAAACAAGCAAAAATTCGCTTTATATTCAACGCATTAGCCACCCTCGCTACGATTCAACTAAGGAATTTAGGTTGAAGTCTGCATGCAACGGGGGCGTGTAGTGATAGTTGGTCGACATGCTTCGACATTACGCGTACATTTCTGCACTGTTGCTAATTGTAGGCACGAAAGCTTCATTATTATAATCGAAGTGAGCGCTGGTAATCGGCGGCTTTGTATTTAAACAGCGGTGAGGAGCCCTAATGTATGTTTGCCCCCGATGCTAAGTTTGACCTTGCGGTAAAATTTTCTAGATTTGACGATGAACACATGCTTGCCACTTCGTTGCGCGGTTTGTTTCTTGACGACGAGCAATGGCTCAGTGCCGAACACTACCTGGGCGTCATGTTGGCGGGTACACCCGGTTTGGCAGAAAAAGTGCGCGGCGCCACCACGGCACAGGCCGCACATAAAGTAGTAAAGCCCTGGTACCGATCCAAAAAAGCCGGTTGGAAGAATCTGCGTCGCGTATACATGACGCGAGCATTATTTACCCTTGTGCAAATGTATCCAGAGGTGAAGACCTATTTGCTGGAAACGGGAGATAGGCTTATCGCCGAGACCTCCCTTTACGATCATTATTGGGGTGTAGGGCGCGACCAGCGGGGAGAAAATATGCTGGGGCGCGTTTGGATGGATATTCGCCAAAAATTGCGGGACGATACCGCTGCAGAGCCTACGTGCGGAGGCAATAAGAAGGTAGCGGAGGCTGGATATGAGTAAGGCGAAAAGAGCCTTTGTTTGCCACGACTGTGGTGCCGACTACGCCAAGTGGCAGGGCCAATGCACCGAGTGTGGTTTATGGAACAGTGTTAAAGAAATACGCTTGGCTTCATCGAAGGCGGCTAATGCCCAATTCAAGGGGTATTCGGGCGGTATAGAAAGCAAAATTACACCACTTTCGGAAATTGATTTGGGCGAGTTGCCGCGGCTTTCTTCTACCATGGAAGAGTTTGATCGCGTGTTAGGCGGTGGTTTTGTGCCCGGCTCGGTGGTGTTAATCGGCGGAAATCCCGGTGCCGGCAAATCGACAATATTGCTGCAAACGATGTGCATACTCGCCGAGTGCTATCCGGCACTTTACGTGACAGGCGAAGAATCCTTGCAGCAAGTGGCGATGCGAGCGCAGCGTCTGGGGCTGCCGGATCAGAAGCTTCAAATGTTGTCGGCCACAGATGTGGAGGCGGTTGTCGCCAGTGCAATCAAATTTAAACCCAAGTTAATGGTGGTGGACTCCATTCAGGTAATGCACCACTCAGACGTACAGTCGGCGCCCGGCAGCGTTTCACAGGTAAGAGAGTCTGCCGCCTACCTAACGCGCTATGCAAAAGAATCCGGTGTGGTGCTCATTTTGGTGGGGCATGTTACTAAAGACGGCGGCCTCGCTGGCCCTAAAGTGCTGGAACACATAATTGATTGTTCAATTATGCTGGAAGGCACGCACGATTCCCGTTTTCGCACCTTGCGTGGCAATAAAAATCGCTTTGGTGCGGTCAACGAGCTGGGCGTATTTGCCATGACCGAGCAAGGGTTAAAAGAGGTGTCGAATCCCTCGGCAATTTTTTTGCAGCGCTCCGACGAGGTATCGTCCGGTTCAGTGGTGATGGTGGTATGGGAGGGAACTCGCCCCCTGTTAGTGGAAATTCAAGCCTTGGTAGACAGTTCAAGTTTGGGTAATCCTCGCCGTGTTGCTGTGGGTCTGGAACAAAACCGACTGGCTATGCTGCTCGCCGTTCTGCATCGTCACGGCGGTATTATGGTGGGCGACCAAGACATTTTCGTAAATGTTGTGGGTGGGGTGAAGATTGTCGAGACGAGTGCAGATCTCGCGCTTTTACTGGCACTAGTATCTAGCTTTCGCGACCAGGCGTTGCCGCGCGATTTAATTGTTTTTGGTGAAGTTGGCCTATCGGGGGAGATTCGCCCTGTGCCCAGTGGGCAAGAGCGCTTGCGCGAGGCCGCTAAGCATGGCTTTAAACGTGCAATTGTGCCCTATGGCAACAAGCCAAGGGAGACAATTAAGGGTATTGAGGTGGTGGCGGTTAAAAAATTGAGTGAGGCATTGGAAGTGCTGTAAGACGTGTTGTCTGGTTCGGTAAACATGCCAATAGTGTGGTAATGGAGCGGGCGGCGTCTGTTAAAGTGCAATTGTCTTAGGCGCACCGTTATTAATTCGTGGGATTTATTTGGTATGAAAAATTTTATTAAGGCGTCACTCTTTGGTGGCTTGTTGGTGATTCTCCCCATCGCAATATTGGGGTTCTTTTTTAAATGGTTATTCAAAACAGTGACCGACCTAATTCAGCCGCTCACTAATGTGGCCGTAAAAATATTTTCAGGTTCGGAATTTTTGGCAGATATTCTTGCTATTGCTGTAATTCTGCTCACCTGTTTTGTAGTAGGTGTGGTTGTTCGCACCAAAGCGGGCAATATATTACACGCGATGTTTGACACCACTTTACAAAGGCTGGCGCCCGGTTATCGCATGGTAAAAGAGGTGGTGCAACAAATTTTCGGGGCTTCAGAAAATTCGCCGTTTTCGAACGGTCAGGTTGCGCGAGTGAAAATATTTGGCTTGCAGTGCTCCACTGAGGTGACAGCGTTTGTGACAGACCGCCATGGCGATGGTTTTTATACGGTTTTTGTTCCCACCGGCCCGAATCCAACTTCGGGCAATATCTATCATGTTCACGAATCGCAGGTAGTTGTGTATCCACAAGTTAAATTGGATTCCGCAATGAGAACAATTATTGCCTGCGGTGCAGGCTCTGCAGGCTTATTTGATACTCCGTAGAACCTATTGAAGTATTGATATAAATAGCAGTATCACATGAGTTTACAAATAAACAGTTTAGTAGAAACTAAACATCGTTTTGGGTGGCGATTAATTTTTGTCAGTGGCCGCGTTATAGCCACCTGATTTAACTAGAGTCGCTGGAGTGGCCACAGGGAAAGCCTGATTTACGTTGTTTTATTGTTGAAAAATACACAATTATTGGTTCTTGAGTAATAAACGTTACAATCCGAGCGTTTTTTACGGGCCGGGTTTTAGATATATCAAAAGCCCTACGTTGGTAGTTGGCCTGAACTTGAATAAACGCTCACAAAAACCAATAAGGTTTTTATTGCGCCACGCCTCAGCTTTACGCGACACTTTAAAGCTGCTCTTGCCGCTTTTGTTGTAGGACTACTTCCTGTCTATTTGTATTGTGCATATTAAACAAGTAAAGACCGGGAAAAAATCGAATGGTCTCTCTATCAAAAAACCAGTGGTGTTGCCGCCAAGTTAGAAAGTTTGATCAATGCTAACCTCGTTGTTATTAGGGGGTTGCGGGCCGAAGTGGCGGTCAATCCTGACATTGCCCGCACTGAATTTGAAGATCTCGCCAGCCAATTGGTGAGACTGGATCTCCATATAGGTCATATCGCTTTGGCTCCTGATTTAGTGGTATCCCAGGTGTTCTCACAAGAAGGAAATGAGCAGGCTATCGGACTGGATTATCGCAAAAACGAACAGCAGCACGTGGAAGTTATGCGAGCGGTGGAGTTGCATGAAATTGTCGTTGCCGGACCTATGATCTCGTTCCAGGGGGAGGGCACTGGTGGCTCGACAGCCCGTGTTCTTGCCCGGTTCAGAGGAGCGTCTATGGGGTATTATTTCCGATATAATCAGTTTAAATCCGCTGTTTCCGACGCGGGCATGTTCGAATTGAGTCAGGTCAATAATGTGGCAATAAGACGCATTGAATTAAATGACTCAGAATTTG
>JBLHGN010000297.1:0-4392 GCA_047616325.1 Lentisphaeria bacterium | reverse complement strand
AGCAAACATATGGCAGGCTGCGACCTCGGTAGGCAAGAGCCCACTGAGTCATTAAAGTATCAGCAGGCCGCTTAACATATGCACTTGTTTTGAGTGTCAACTAATAAAAACTTCGGTATCGAGTATTTACCATCGCGTCTTTCAATGGGAACGCCGATGCAAAATATACAAATTCTTGAGCCGGGCGCAGTCGTATTTAAGTCGTGACTTTGAGCAAGGTCGTGCCGCAGTTTTGCACGAGCTAGAACAGCCGCCCCGCAGCCAAGCAGAGTGGGGGCGCAAATACTGGGGAAGTATCTTGGCGAAAGATGAGGGTTTTGATGAGACATTACGACTTATTGCAGCGGTGAAGGCAGCCACACCAGAAACGCTTGAAATATTTTATCGGGCTATTGTGACCGGTGATAACGGCCACCTAATATTTGTTGGCGGTGATGCTTCCATAAAAGCTGAAGATCTTTCGCCAAACATCATATTGATAAATGATTACGGTCAATTCAAGCAAGCGTTGCCCGCATATGTGTACCCTTGATTAATATTTGCTCGACAATTGACCAGGCACTGTAGGTTTTTGGAGATGTGCCGAGCTCAGTAAGATTAAAAGTCTTGTGGAATGTTGAATTTTAAGTGTGTAGAATCGTGACACTACTGCGTATGCACAATATTGTTAGTTGAATTGATTAGTTTTGTCACACCACGCACAAGGTAAGTTTTTCTACTAAAACGACATTTTAATGTTGGTTTTTGCCAAGTTGGGGTATTCTCGCATGGGCTGTGAGTTATTTGCAGCCGACAGCTATTAGGTAAGCGCTTGCTGCGGGGCGTTTATTTAGGCTTCAATTTTTGTGAGGTCAGAGGTGGTACATACCCCAAATCCAGGGCGTGGTCGCTAACTTTTCACAAACAACGTAACTTAAGAAACATCACACTATTACTCCTAAAGTGCTTTTATCGCTTTAGGTTTTTTTTGTTAGATCTGCTGCCATTAATCAACAAAGCGGCAACATAGAGGAGACTTGAATGCTAGAGGAAACTGATGCCCTTGAAACTCAGGAATGGTTAGACGCTCTGGAGTCTGTTATCCGACACAACGGCTCTGGGCGTGCAGCTTATCTGCTTTCTCAGTTGGCCAAGACCGCGACAAAGTCCGGTGTATCCTTGCCTTCAGCCATTATCACGCCGTACTGCAATACCATTCCCGTTAAGAATGAAAAACGCCTTCCCGGTGACGAATATCTCGAGAAAAAGATTCGTTCGCTGGTACGTTGGAATGCAATGGCCATGGTTATGCGTGCCAATGACAACGATGAAGGTTTGGGTGGTCATATTTCATCGTTTTCATCGTCGGCAACACTTTATGAAGTTGGTTTTAATCACTTTTTTCGTGGTAATGACGGCGAAGAGCAGGGTGATTTGATCTACTTTCAAGGACATATTTCTCCCGGAATTTACGCACGATCCTTTTTGGAGGGCCGTCTGTCTGAAGACCAATTAGATAGTTTTAGGCGGGAAGTCGATGGCGGTGGCCTCTCTTCTTATCCTCACCCCTGGTTAATGCCCGACTATTGGCAATTTCCCACTGTATCTATGGGCTTGGGACCCATTCAGGCTATTTATCAAGCGAACATCATGCGTTATATGTCAGCTCGTGGCCATAGTCCCCGTGGAGACCGCAAGGTTTGGGCCTTCTTGGGCGACGGTGAATGTGATGAGCCGGAAACCTTGGGAGCGATTTCTCTCGCTGGACGCGAGCAGCTGGAGAACCTTATTTTTGTAATCAACTGTAATTTACAGCGGCTGGATGGCCCAGTGCGCGGTAACGGCAAAATCATTCAAGAGCTCGAGGGTGTCTTCCGCGGAGCGGGTTGGAATGTGCTTAAGGTTGTCTGGGGCGGCTTGTGGGACGAATTGCTAGTGCGCGACAAAACCGGTCTGTTGCAAAAACGCATGGACGAAGTGCTGGATGGCGAACTGCAAAACTATAAGGCCAACGGCGGCGCTTACATTCGCAAACACTTTTTCGGCAAGTATCCAGAGTTGCTGGAGCTTGTAAAAGACATGAGCGACGATGAGATCATGGGCCTCAATCGAGGTGGACACGATCCTCAAAAAGTTTATGCGGCTTATAGTGAAGCCACTTCACACAAAGGTCGACCCACTGTGATTTTGGCTCAAACCGTAAAAGGTTATGGCTTGGGTGCCGCTGGTGAATCGGCAAATATTACTCACTCAGTGAAAAAACTAGACATTGAGAGCCTTAAGAAATTCCGCGATCGCTTCGCAATTCCAATTTCAGATGACGTTCTCAAAACGGTACCGTACTACCGTCCGTCACCAGATTCACCCGAAATGAAATACATGCAAGAGCGGCGCAAAGTGTTGCGCGGCTACCTGCCCTCCCGAGTGGCCGACTTTGAACCTTTGCAAGTGCCAAACCTGGATACTTTTAAAGCGCTGATGAAATCCACAGGTGAGCGTGAAATATCTTCTACCATGGCCTTTGTGCGTATTTTGTCGACCTTAGTGAAAGACAAAAACATGGGAGATAAAGTTGTTCCCATAGTGCCGGACGAAGCGCGTACCTTTGGTATGGAAGGCATGTTTAGGCAATTGGGAATTTACTCTTCACAGGGACAGAAGTATATGCCCCACGATCACGACCAGATTATGTACTACAAAGAGGATAAAAAAGGTCAGATTCTGGAAGAGGGTATCAATGAAGCTGGCGCCATGTCGGCATGGATATCTATCGCCACCGCCTATAGTACTTACAAAGTACCCATGGTTCCTTTTTATGTGTATTACTCTATGTTTGGCTTCCAGAGAATTGGAGACTTGGCATGGTTAGCCGGTGACGTTCAAGCGCGCGGCTTTTTGATTGGTGCAACATCTGGTCGAACTACGCTAAATGGTGAAGGTCTACAGCACCAGGATGGTCACAGCCACTTAATGGCCAATACCATTCCCAACTGCCACTCTTACGACCCCACCTATGGCTATGAACTGGCTGTCATCATCCAAGATGGCCTAAAGCGTATGTTTGGCGAAAAAGAAAACTGCTTCTACTACCTAACTACTATGAATGAAAACTACCAGCACCCAGAGATGCCTTTGGGCGTGGAGGACGGTATTATTCGCGGTATTTATAAGCTTAAAGAAGGCAAGAAAGCGGCGAAGAAGAAAAGGGTACAGCTCATGGGCGCCGGCGCTATTTTGCGCGAAGTGGAAGCTGCGGCGGAACTGCTGCGTGAAGATTGGGGTGTTGAGTCCGATATTTGGAGTGTAACCAGTGTAAATGAATTGGCCCGCGATGGTCACCGCACTGCACGCTGGAATTTGATGAACCCCACCGAAACCCCGCGTAAAGCGTATGTGACTCAGCAACTTGAGAGTTCACAGGGGCCGTTCGTTATATCAACAGACTATATGAAAAGTTACTCTGAACAGCTGCGCGCCTATATTCCAGGTTCATACTCTGTGCTCGGGACAGACGGTTTTGGGCGCAGCGATACGCGCGCTAAACTAAGAAAGTTTTTTGAGGTTGACCGTTATTTTGTGACGGTAGCGGCTTTGAAAGCGCTTTCTGATGAAGGCGTTATCGATGCTAAAGAAGTGGCTAACGCCCTGAAAAAATACGGTATTGATTCAAACAAAACCGATCCGACTACTTGTTAAGAATAGGAGAATTATTCAGTGGCTAAACAAACAGTCCCTGTGCCCGATATTGGCGGCGCCGAAAATGTTGATGTTATTGAAGTATGTGTAGCCCCGGGAGATACAGTTGCGGCTGAGGATTCTTTAATTGTCCTCGAGTCAGACAAAGCATCGATGGATGTGCCCGCCCCATTTGCAGGCAAGGTTGTTGCTGTATTGGTTAAAGAGGGTGATCAGGTTTCTGAAGGTACATTATTTATTGAAATCGAGACTGATGCGAGTGACTCTAGCGCGCCGGCCGCTAGTGCGGAGGCGGCTGTAGCTGCGCCAGTTCAGGCCGCATCAGTAGCCCCTCAAAACGCAGCAGAAATTCCAGTTAAAATTCCCGATATTGGCGGTTCAGAGGGGGTTGATGTTATCGAACTCTGTGTCGCAGTGGGAGATACCGTAGCCGAAGGCGATTCGCTCATTGTGTTAGAGAGCGATAAGGCTTCTATGGAAGTTCCCTCTCCAGCCGCTGGCACAGTGGTGAGTATCGTTGTCGCAGAGGGCTCGAAAGTATCAGAGGGGGATGACCTGCTGGTATTAGCTTTGGCTGCACCCGCACCCAGTGCCGCGCCGGCTCAAGCCGCTGCTCCGCAAGCTGCCGCTGCGGCATCAACTTCAACCATGGACGTGACGGTACCGGATATTGGCGGCTCCGAAGGCGTAGATGTTATTGAGGTCTGTGTAGCCGAA
>JBLHGN010000296.1:0-4465 GCA_047616325.1 Lentisphaeria bacterium | reverse complement strand
GAACTTGAGGGACAGGTGGAATCATTTGATGTGGGGCGAACCGACCTCGCCAGCGAAATTGACCAGTTGGCAAGCGACGAGAAAATTAATGAGGAGTTGGCGCGCATCAAGCGAGAGATGAAGCCCAACAACTCATCAGAGGCCTAATTGGCTGCGCCAAGCTGTTGGCTATAACTAAACCCAAAACGCCATATTAGAGTGGTATTAGGATAAAGCGATGGAATTTCTATTTATACCCACTATTTTGTTTTTAACGATAGTTGCGCCTATTTGGTTAGTGATGCACTACCGTTATAAGAGCAAAATGACGAAGGGAATCAGCGATACAGAGGTATCAAGTTTAGAAGAAATGCTCGAAACACTGGATAAGTTGGTTGAGCGCGTAGAGACGCTCGAAGAAATACTTACTGAAGAGCACCCCAATTGGCGCAAACGATCTAACCGAAGAAATTAAGGAGAACACTATGTCCAGCGGACACTACGAGCGAGTCTACAGCGGTCGAAAAAATGGTTACGGCATGAATTTATATCGTAATATCAAGGATAAAAAAATATGTGGCGTGTGTGCGGGCCTTGCAGATCACTTCGGCATCGACCACAACATAATGCGTATTATTTTTGTCGCGGCATTTGTTTTACTTATGGGCCCTCTTGTAGTTTGGGCTTACATAATTGCGTGTATTCTTATGGCACCTCGAAAAGCTGGGCAAGAAAAAACTGCAATGGAATACGACGAAAATGAAAAATGTTATCGTAAAAAAAATGTGTTTCGCTACCGAGACAGTTCCGGTGAGCGTATCAAGAGAGCCAAAGATCGTTTAGACAAAGTGCTGCGCCGTGTAGAGGACATGGAACAATATGTAACCTCAAAAAAGTATGATCTGGATAAAGAGTTCGCCAATCTTGAAAAATAATTAGAAAGATTTTTCCTGAACTGTGCGATATGGTCAAAAAAGCTGTTTAGCAAGGGAGTTACTATGAATATGCAATCACTAATCAGTGCAACACTTTGTTTATTTGCTGTGGCTTGTCTGGCAATAGATGCCATGGTGAGCAATATTATATTGTGGATGTTAGGTCTTACATTATTTATTACCGTTTGGCTGCGTTTGTTCGACTTAGAGACAAAAGATCAGAGTTTTCGAGCAATGACGAAAAAATAGGAATGTTAGTTTAACAGATAACTAAACTATTTATGTATTGGGAGTAAGGCAATGAGACATAACAACACACACTCCAAACTAATTGGCTACATCGCTTGGCTGTTTGGTTTTATAGGTGCACATCGGTTCTATTATGGTAAACCGATTACCGGAACGATTTGGTTTTTCACTTTCGGTTTTTTCTTTATCGGCTGGATTATCGACTTATTTCTGATTCCATTAATGGACAAAGAAGCCGACCGACGCTATTTAGAAGGAGATACTGACTACACCATCGCTTGGTTGCTGCTCTTTTTTGGCGGCGTGTTTGGCCTACATAGAATGTATATGGGCAAATGGCTGAGTGGTATTCTTTATCTGTTCACCTTTGGTTTTTTTATGCTAGGCATACTATACGATTTATGGACGCTTAATGACCAGATAGATGAGGTTAATATGCGCGACGAAAACCGAGACCGCTATCGTTATAGCTAGTGTTCATCCAGAAATACACGGAATTTTTTTTATTGACAATAAGAGCCATCGCTAGGTAACTCTTGTTACTTCACCTTTGAAAAATGCATCCCAGAAAATTCCAAATATTCAGAACCGTTTTCTTCAACTGAGAAAACGGTTTCTCCCAAACCACGTCCAATACCCGATATGATAGCTTCTTTGTCATTTTTCGGCAGAAGAACAAATTCGAGTTTGTCTGAATTTTCGGTGGTGGCATAGGCAAGCAAAAAGCCCTCCCTAACTCGGAGACCACCTCTAGGAATATCTAAGGCTTCCAATGCATTATCAACCCGATAACGTCCTACACGGCTTAGCCAGGCTTTGTTTATTGGAGTCGGCGTGATTTTAACGCCAAGCAGTAATCTATTTTGCAGAGTACCGGCGCCTACCAATACCGTTCTACCATCAACTTTTCGAACCGAGAGACCGATATTGCCAAAATAGCTCAGCTTGATTGGAAATAAACCAAATAATTTGTAGGAAAGATAAAACAAGCCGCCTTTCTTTTTTTGCTCGAGGTCGAATGTTCGTCCGAGTATATGGGCTTTTAGACCATCGTTAACTCTGTTAATTTTTGCTAGGCCAATGGAGGTGGAGTAATAGCCGATAAGGTTATCACCATCGATTAAGTCGACGTTTTTGGGTAGGGGCCATGCGGCACGCTTAAGCGGCGGCTTTCGACCGGTTTTTGTCTCGTGTATTAGCGCCAAAGCTTTGTTCGCAATGGTATGCAAGCTTGCACTGGAATTTTTTGAGTTGGAAAGAACAACCACGCCATAGTGAAAGTTTGGCACCATCTTTAGTAGAGCCCGTTGGCCGACGGTAGCGCCACTGTGCCCTACTACTTTAATATTAGGTGTATATACGTCGTCGTATATGTACCAACCCAAACCCATTCTTTTACCGAAATTCAAGGGTATATCTGCGACTTGATCCGAAAACATCTCGCCAACGCTAGCATTCGATAGTTCGAAAGTGGCTGGGCTTGATTTATCGTTGGTCTTGACTGGTGCTTGCTTGGTAAAAAATCGCATAAATTCAGCTAAGTCTTCGATGTTTGTGCTTAGCCCTGCGGCGGGAACATCTCTTGTTGATAGTTCGGTTATCTCCTTATTTAAGTCGTAACTTTTAGCTGTGGGAGGTACTTTGTGAGAGGCAGAGAAAATGGAATTCTTCATACCCAAAGGATGTAACACAGCGGCAGTCATGTACGCCTCATACTTTTGAGCGGTAGTGCGAGCAATTATTGCTCCAATGATATCGTGAGCAATGTTTGAATAAGAAAAGGATGTATTAACTGGTTGCGCTACGTAGACCTGGGCCAAATATTTCAGCGCCTCATCAAAATGTGCGGGCTCACTGCTCCACATTCCCTTTATATAGTCAGATGGAAGGCCCGAGTGATGAGTGAGTAGCGATCTCAAGGTGATGTCGCCATTTATTTCAAAGCGACTATTCACAAAAAACTCGGGTAAATAGTGTTGCACGGGTAGGTCGAGATCAAGCCTCCCCGCTTCCACTAATTGCATTATGGCAAGCGTGTTCATTAATTTCGCAAGTGAGCCGACGCGAAAGCGTGTGAAGGGAGTGATTTTTTTACCTTGAGCTTTATTGGCAAGGCCGTACCCCGCTCGCCAGACAACCTGATGGGAATCGACAAGAGCAATGCTGATCCCGACGATTTTTTTTTGTTTCATCTCTCTTTTTATAAGCTTGTCTAGTTGGTCTTTGGCAAAGCTGTAGTCACCTTGAACAATCTCTTCAGGAATGTCGGGGCTACGCTTTTGAGTAGTACATGCGCTTAGCAATAGAGATAGAGAAAAAAATATAAGAAGGGGCCTACGATTTAATTCAAAGAAACGCAATTGTATTGCCCCTGTTTTGTTCACTTTTTAAATGATCTATATTTACGTATATCGAAGCTAATTGAAATAGTAAATAGTTATCAATGATAGATTGTTACAGGTTGTAGATTTGTCAATCGTTTAGTTGCAGTTCTGTGTCTATGTCCCAGTGGGCCTCAGGCATAGGAAAAGCACAAACCTTATCAATATTTTGCGCAATGACTCCGCGTGGGCTTTTGTCACCGATTAAGTTTTTAAGGCCGCTGAAAAAAGCACGCGGAAATATCGCAGGGGCTACGCACAGATTTTTGTACTTGGCGTCGATAATCGATTCGGGTTTGTCGTACCACTGGTTGCGCATGTCTTTTAGTGCCTGCGCTTGCACACCCACCTGGTCGGCCAGCAAGATAAATACACCGTCGTATTCGTCTCCAATTACACTTATAGCAATTTGTATTGAAGTGGAAATACCGTATCGCCAATCGTCATTTACCAGTAAGTGCACGCGCGTATGGTGTGGATCTATGTCTCAGTGTTTTACTATCTCTTTACGGTGAGCCCCTCCCCCCAGTAACACCTCGCCCGGAGAAACCTCCAATGCAGTGGCGAGGGACTTTTCGATCAAGGTTGTTTTAAAATCGAGTGTAGCCAGTTGCTTACATCGGCCAAAACGCACCGAACCGCCTCCGGCAAGCAATACATAGGCTAATCGTGGATGGTGCATTGGACGCCTGCTCCCTCTAAAAATTGCATCATTGGCGTGTGTCTATTGCCTGTCGTAGGCACAAAAACCCTCACAGTGGTCATTTTTACTATTTCTTCCGAACTTTAAATATAGCACGCCGAGATCGGGTGATGCTTGACGAGCAACTTGGGTAAAGCACCTAAAAGCGGCATTGCTTTAGCGAGATGGGCGCCAGCTAGGCTGGTAAGCTCACTGAAGCTCGGGTAGAATCACCAACC
>JBLHGN010000295.1:0-4465 GCA_047616325.1 Lentisphaeria bacterium | reverse complement strand
AGCCACTCCTATACTTCATGCATCCGAGTTTTTATGGAATTTAGCAATGTTACCGAAACTGCATTTCTCTGCGCTGCCGTGCTCTCTCTTGTTCTTACTGGAACACTTACCTATCAAGCGATAAAAAGGCAGTTAGACTGGCTGTTGGCATTTGCGGCACTAGCCCAGACGGCCTGGCTCACCAGCATTGGACTGAAGGGTTTTCTCGGACCGGACTCCCTGAGCATCCTACTCTCAATGGAGTCTTTGCACTACATATCATGGATTTATGCCATCAATAGCATAACGTCAAAACACTGTTCAAACTGCCTACCAAAGCTCTATAAATTAAGCATTTTTGTAGCCACCCTGTTGGGCATAGGTATTGGCCTGTCAACCTACCTTACAGACGCCCTAAACGGCCTACAAACAAATATAATTATATGGCAGGGCCTGAGTTTTTCAATATTATGCTTGTTAAGCATCGAACAATTATATCGCAATATCACCCATTTTCGTCTCATCAAACTACTTTGCTTGAGCTTGGCTATTATATTCGTTTTCGATGCCTATCTGTTTTCCCAGCAGCTGATCTTCGACAACCTAGACTCAAATTTGTGGCAGGCACGTGCTGCCGTATCGATGGCAGCTATCATCTTAATGATCGTGGGCGTATCCACCATCGCTGAACCTTCTCAGATTGGAGCCAAACTAACCTTTTCTCGACCGGTAATACTGTACACGACCTCCTTAACCATCGCCGGCGCGATGCTGACGGCACTCTCCTTCGGCGGCTATTACGTGCGCCTCTACGGGGGCAACTGGGGCACTGTCATATATACACTTCTGCTTGTTGGAGGCTTATGTTTTCTCGGCTTCTTATTTTCTTCTTCGACATTCAGAAAAAGTCTCAGTGTTCTTATCAATAAGCATTTATTCAGTTACAAATATGACTATCGAACAGAGTGGTTAAGACTCATCAGCCAGCTATCACAGCCAAATTCTCAAGTTGACACATCCAGTCGCGCCATCAAGGTGGCTGCAGATCTATTTAACTGTGAGGGGGGGGCCTTGTGGGTAGCACGTTCAAAAGTACTCGCGCCAGTACGTCAAATAAACACTAGATTTGATATATCAGAAGCCTTTGAGCCTGAATCAAGTGCTTTTTGTGAAGCTTTAAAAGATCAATGGGTATTTGACCCAAATTCATCCACCACAGAGGTATCCGCACGCAACGCAAGCTTACCGAAGTGGATGGAAAAAATTGAATACATTTGGCTGGTATTCCCCCTGCTCACTGAAGAAGACTTGGTGGGGTTTATTATTTTGACCCACTCAAAAGAAAATAATCCTGTTAGCTGGGAGGATCTGGACCTGTCAAAAACAGTTGGCCGGCAGATCGCTAGTTATCTCGCGCGTCACGAGCAAGCTGAGTTACTTGCCGAATCTCGTCAGTTTGATGCCTTTAATAAATTGTCCGCCTTTGTTATGCACGATCTAAAAAACCTTATCGCACAGCAATCGCTTGTGGTTAAAAATGCGGAAAAACACAAAGACAATCCCGCGTTTATCGAAGACGCAATAAACACCATTAATAATTCAGTAGCGCGCATGAACAACTTATTACGCAAGCTGCAACACAACGAACCCGAAGAGACCAAAGTACTAATATTGAAAGATGTCTTTATTGAAGCCATAAAGCGCTGCCACAAAACGCCCCCTGTTCCAACTCTGGTGCCGTTCTCAGAAGTCAGAGTAAAAGGGGACTTTGATAGCCTTGTGATGGTATTTACCCATATACTACACAACGCACAAGATGCGACACCTAGTCATGGCTTTGTCGATATTTCTGTTACAACAGCTAATCGTATCGTGACTATTTTAATTGAAGACAACGGCAGTGGCATGGACCAAGATTTCGTGCAAACAAAACTATTCAAACCCTTTGAAAGCACCAAATCAGGCAAAGGTATGGGGGTTGGTGTTTATCAGGCCAGAGAGTATATACAATCGCTCGAGGGCAGTATTAACGTGGAAAGCTCGCAGGGGGAAGGCACGACGTTTATAATAGCCATTCCGACTACATAGCCAGCGTTTTACAAATAATTTATGAGCAAATTAAACGAAAAGCAAAAACTCCTAATCATCGAAGATGACCTCGGCTTGCAAAGCCAGTTACGTTGGCATTTTGATCAATACGACGTTATCGTAGCCGGCAATCGCGACGATGCCATTACGGCTATTCGCCTTCACGAACCACCTATTATTTTACAAGATTTAGGTCTACCCCCAGATGATGAAGGTGTGGACGAGGGATTTCGCTGTATCAGGGAAATTTCCATCTTGTCTCCGTCGTCAAAAATAATTGTCATGACCGGCAACTCCGATTACGAAAATGCTGTTCGCGCAGTGGCGATGGGGGCTTACGATTTCTATCAAAAACCGGTCAACCCAGAAACCTTAGACTTAATATTGCAGCGCGCTTACCACATTCATAAGCTAGAAACTCAGCATCGCTTGATACAAGAGCAACAACAATCGCCACTGGATGGCATTATCGCCTGCGACCCGGCCATGCTAAAGATATGTCGCACTATCGAAAAGCTCGCTCCAGCCAATGTGACCTGTACATTAACGGGCGAAAGCGGAACCGGTAAAGAAGTACTAGCAAAGGCCCTGCACAACCTCAGCCCACGAAAAAACAATAGATTGATGGCCATAAACTGTGCCGCAGTACCTGAAAACTTGATGGAGAGCGAGCTTTTTGGCTATGAAAAAGGGGCTTTCACCGGCGCCAACAAGCGCACTCTGGGTAAAGTAGAAACGGCCAACGGTGGCACATTATTTCTCGATGAAATTGGCGATATGCCCCTGCTTTTGCAAGCCAAACTGTTGCGTTTTTTACAAGAGCGTGTGGTTGAGCGCGTGGGGGGGAGAGAAGAAATACCCGTCGATGTAAGAGTGGTATGCGCCACTAACAAAGATCTAAAAAAGATGGTACAAGAAAACACGTTTCGTGAAGACCTGTACTACCGCGTATGCGAAATGGAAATTGAGATCCCGCCTCTGCGCGACAGGCAGGGCGACAAACTGCTACTTGCTCGCCACTTTCTAAAACGTATTGCAGAACAAAATAACCAAAACATTCATGGGTTTACACCCGAGGCCGTCGAAACCATCGAAGCCTATTCCTGGCCCGGCAATATTCGTGAAATGGAGAACCGGGTAAAGCGCGGTGTGGTCATGTGTGAAGACAAACTTGTCTCCTCAGAAAATCTCGGTTTAATTTCGGAAGATAGCTTGAGCCTAAATTTGCGCGAGGTTCGCTACAACGCCGAGCGGGCCGCCATCCTGCGCTCACTTACCATGACCGAATACAACATTTCTGCCACTTCAAAACTTTTAGGTGTTACTCGTCCAACATTGTACGACCTGATGAGAAAATACAACCTTCCCATTTCCAACGATTAAACGTTAGAGCTAGGATTAAGTCGACAAAAGTTTACACGTTATTAAAAACCACACCGGCAATGCGATGCTGACCCAAAATTTCGATGCTAGCCCTAATTTCTGAGTCAGTAACCTTGCCATAGGGTACCACCAGCACTACAAAATCACAGAGCTCCGCGATAATGCGCGTATCGGCAGAAAAATCGCCTACTGACGGGCTGTCGACTATAATGTAGCGGTCTAGATAACGTCTTTTTATTTCTTTTAAAAAAAGCTTCATTTTGTTTGAAGACAGCTTCTCGGTTGCCCCGCTGGTATTCTTTCCCGCCGGGATGACTCGTACACGCTTAATTCCGGAAGCGTAAAGAATAAATTCTACGCCCATCTCCTGTACAGAAAGATAGTCTGTCAAACCAAGGTTTGCTTCAACACTAAGCAAGCTGTCCATCGACGGATCGTAAATGTTACCGTCAACCAATACAGCAGTTTTCGCCGTATCCAAAGCAATCGCGGCCGCCAGATTGCTAGCCACATAAGATGATCCACCCGATGGACAAACGGAGGTAACAAGACAGGTGAAATTTTTGTTATTGGCCTTGGCGTATATCTGAGTGCGCAATTCGCGAAACACCTTCAAAAACTGCTTATTACTCGAATCTTGGTGTAGAATCTTCAAATTATCGAGTTCCGCACTACTAAAATTATGAACCTCCGACATTCTCGCAATCTGATGCTCACTTTTAAAAGTTGGACTTCCCGATGATTGACTAATCACACACTTCCTCGCTTTCCAGGTTTTCTCCGAATATTCGGTATCTCATTTTTTGAAACCAAAGCGCTAACAAAAAATTTTCCACACGTTTGTATACAACAGAATGTCTAATTTGGCAAGAGCGCTAGGCACAACCGCAGGGCGAATTTGTTCTAGCTTCAGGCGTCAAGCACTACAGGCCCTCTGTGTATTCTTCGTCATTTTCAGATAGCCCAAGACTGCTCGTGTATCTTTGTCCAGCTGCCTCATTTTCTTCGATATATT
>JBLHGN010000294.1:0-4483 GCA_047616325.1 Lentisphaeria bacterium | reverse complement strand
AAGATAACGCCGGCTTGCTGGGCAACATTAAAAACTCTTAGGCGCTGATACATCAGTTGCAGAACATACAGAACAATCGCAAAACCAACCACAGAACTGCCTAACTGAAGTCCTTGCTGCACATCCAGCAATAACCCTATTGGCCATACCCACCAGAAAGTAATCAAATTTGGCGCTTGCAGCTGCCAAAAAATAAAAATCATAAGTACCCATTCAGGTACGAACCAATCCATAAAATCAGCCAACGGAAAATACTGCAAAATGAATCCAATACCCAAAGTGAATATCAAAAACAAATACGCTCTAGTAGTCATTATTTTTTCTCCCATAATGTTCTAGGGGGCACATTATTTGCTTTTTCGCTGAACACCAATAACATATGACGACTTCTATCTAATTGCGCACTTGGAGTGGCGGTAACCACGGCAAAAGCTTTACCGGGAAAGTGTTCTATTTTGGCAACTTTCGCCACGGGGTAACCTCTTGGATAGCGATTACCCAAGCCGGAACTCACCAACGAATCGCCGACTTCAATATCTGCAGTATCGGGCACATAGATTAAATTAAGTTCACCGAGCTGACCTGAACCCACCGCAATAGCGCGCACACCATTACGATTCACTTGCACAGGAATCGCATGATTTGAATCGGCAATTAATAAAACACGACTGCTATAAGGTAAAACATCAACAACCTGCCCCATAAGGCCATGACTATCCAATACCGGCTGGCCAATAAAAACATTATCTTCAATGCCCTTGTTGATAACGATATGCTGACTGAAAGGATCGGGATCAACTGCGACTAACTCAGCCACAATGACGCTCTCACTGATGCGATCAGAAGTGCCCAACAATTCACGAAGTTCAATGTTTTCGGTTTCTAGCGAAATAAGACGTTGAATTTTTTGGCCCAGAATCAGATTACGCGCCGACAGTTCTGCGTTATCAAGCTCAAGCTGTTGTCGACTTTTAGCAGAGTCACCAAACCAACCCGCAAGCACGGAAGGCGCAGAGGAAATTTGATGAAGGGGATAAAGCACATAACCCAACGCATAGCGCACAGGCTTAAAAAGCTGGCTATGGTTATCGAACCACATGAGGGCAAAAGACAAACAAAGAATGCCGACCAAACGAGAAGCATGTAATGGGGTTATTTCAACAGGGGATTTAATAGCCTGATCCTTTTTCGATCCTGGTAGCGGTCAACTATACAAGGAAAGTGCTTACAGGATAAGGATTAAAAGGCTAAAAGCGCGATAAAATAACGCTTATAGCCGTTTGAATAGAATACAAAAAAATTATCTTTATCGATCCGCTGCTAGCATTTCTAGCTGAACATCGGTCGCACTTTCTAAGAACATGCCACCACCACGAGCAACGCACGTTAATGGATCGTCAGCGACCAAAACAGGCAAGCCTGTTTCTTCACTAAGCAATTTATCCAGATCCCGTAATAAAGCACCACCCCCGGTTAATACCAAGCCACGCTCAGCAATATCAGAGGCTAATTCTGGGGGTGCTTGTTCTAAAGCCGCTTTAACTGACTGCACAATTGCCGCTAACGACTCTTGTAAAGCGTCTAGAATTTCATTGGAATTCAAAGTAAAGCTACGAGGAATACCTTCAGCTAAGTTACGTCCGCGCACATCGATTTCACGTACTTCACCCCCTGGGTAAGCCGTGCCGATTTCTTGTTTAATTCGCTCGGCCGTTGCTTCACCGATCAAGCTGCCATAGTTACGACGAACATAAGCAACAATATTTTCATCAAAACGATCGCCACCAACCTTCACAGATTCAGCGTACACAACACCGCTCAAAGAAATAATCGCAACCTCCGTGGTACCACCACCGATATCGACGACCATCGAACCGCGAGCTTCATCAACCGGCAAGCCAGCACCAATAGCAGCAGCCATTGGTTCATCAATTAAATAAACGCGACGCGCACCTGCACCTAATACAGAGTCACGAATAGCCTTGCGCTCAACTAATGTCGCGGCATGAGGTACGCAGACTACAACACGAGGGCTAGGGGCTAAAAAAGCATCTTGATGCACTGTTTTAATAAAATACTGCAGCATTTTTTCCGTCACTTCAAAGTCGGCAATTACACCATCTTTAAGTGGACGTATAGCTTGGATATTCCCAGGGGTTCGGCCTAGCATGCGCTTGGCATCGGTTCCTACTGCGGCAACACTTTTCTGATTTCCTTGTAATCGAATCGCCACAACTGATGGCTCATTCAATACAATACCCTTCTCTTTTACATAAATCAGGGTATTTGCAGTGCCTAAGTCGATAGACAAATCACTGGAAAAAAGACCTCTTATTTTTCTAAACATTCGCAAATTCTCACTGAATAAGGTGTTCCCGAGCAAGACGACAAGGAACGCTACTACAAAATTGTTGTAACTTTAGCAATGGCACAGGCTTTCGGCAAGCTCGCATATCACAAGTTGCGTATTAATTACCAAGTTAGTTTGCTCACAGGCATTATTGAATCAATAAGCGCTAAAATCCTGCAACTATATGTGGTAACTTATCGCCTTTAAAATGCCCTTTATAACGTGGCCAACAAGCGGCATTAGCCTTGATGGCCAGCAGCTGCTTAAACAGTGGAGCAACCCCATGTCTTTGGACACGAATCAGGTTCTCGCAATCGCCGACCTTTCGCGCTTGCAGATAGACGAAAAAAGTATCACAGAGTTTCAAACCAACTTGTCCAATATTTTGGATTTAGTGGATCAGCTACAAGCAGTTGATACCGATGGCGTAGAACCAATGGCCCACCCGATGGACGCCGTTCAACGCTTACGTGCCGATGTTGTGACTGAAGTTAATCAGCGCGAGAAATTCCAAAAGATTGCCCCAAGTACCGCCGACGGTCATTATCTAGTACCCAAGGTTGTTGAATAACAGAGCTAAGAATTAAGGACACATTATGCATAACAAAACCTTGGCTCAAATCTCTCAAGATTTACAAGCCGGCGAATATTCCAGTGTTGAAGTCACTCAACATTTCTTGGATCGCATCAAAAATTTAGACGGCCAATATAATAGTTTCATTACCGTCACCGACGAAAAAGCGTTAATCCAAGCAAAAGCAGCTGACGAATTACGCGCTGCAGGTAATGCTAACGAATGGACCGGTGTGCCGATGGCGCACAAAGATATCTTTTGCACCGAAGGGGTTCGCACCAGTTGTGGTTCGAAGATGTTAGACAAGTTCATCGCGCCTTATGACTCGACTGTTGCCGATAACTTCAACAAGGTTGGCGCGGTCTCTTTGGGTAAAACCAATATGGACGAGTTCGCGATGGGCTCTTCGAGTGAAAGTTCATTTTACGGTGCGGTTAAAAACCCGTGGAACGAAGAGCATGTACCGGGAGGTTCTTCCGGTGGTTCAGCGGCGGCAGTTGCTGCACGCTTAGCGCCCGGCATTACGGCGACTGATACCGGCGGCTCTATTCGTCAGCCTGCTTCTTTTTGTGGGGTAACGGGCATTAAGCCAACCTACGGTCGCGTTTCTCGCTTCGGCATGGTGTCTTACGCTTCTAGCCTTGATCAAGGTGGACCCATTGCTCGCAACGCTGAAGATGCGGCCATGATGCTGAACGTGATGGCGGGCTTTGATAAAAAAGACTCTACCAGTATCGATTGCGCTGTGCCCGATTATCGTGCTGATTTGAATAAGTCAGTGAAAGGCATGACCATTGGCTTACCAAAAGAATATTTCAGTTCTGACCTTGATCCTGCTATGGCAAAAACCATTCAAGATGCGATCAAAGAATATGAAAAAATGGGCGCTACGCTAAAAGAAATTAGCTTACCGAATACGCATTTGTGTGTACCCGCGTATTACGTGATTGCACCGTCAGAGTGTTCTGCCAATCTATCTCGTATGGATGGCGTTCGTTTTGGTCATCGCTGTGAAGATCCAAAAAATATCGAAGACCTTTATAAGCGTTCGCGTAGTGAAGGTTTTGGTGACGAAGTTCAGCGCCGTATCATGTTAGGTTCTTATGCTTTATCTGCCGGTTTTTATGACGCCTATTATAAAAAAGCACAACAAGTTCGTCGCTTGATTAAAAACGATTTTGTGGCTGCGTTTAATGATGTTGATATCATCATGAGTCCTGTTGCTCCAAGCCCAGCGTTTAAGTTTGGTGAGAAGAGCAAAGACCCTGTCAGCATGTACTTAGAAGATATCTATACTCTGGCGACAAACTTAGCAGGCCTACCTGGCATGTCGGTGCCCGCGGGAATGATCAATGATCTTCCCGTCGGTCTACAGCTAATCGGTAACTACTTTGATGAAAGCCGTTTATTAAACTGCGCCCATCAATTTCAAAATGCGACTGACTGGCATACTAAAACTCCAACTGGCTTAAAATAAGAGGACTCTATCATGGAATGGGAAGTGGTAATTGGCCTTGAGATTCACGCTCAGTTGGCTACAAAATCAAAAATATTCTCCG
>JBLHGN010000293.1:0-4490 GCA_047616325.1 Lentisphaeria bacterium | reverse complement strand
ACTTAATAGTGAAAAATATTTTCTGGCGGGCTGTCCACACAGCAGTGAAATTGACATCGATAATGGTTTTCTCGCAAGAATGGAAAGCGCTCAGGTACATCAAATAATTAAAAAACTCTACAACTTGGACACTAGTATAGTGTCATTTGATATGTTTGACATAGAGGAAATGTCTCCACACGAGCGTGACTGCTTATTCGGTAACACTACGAAATTTAGTGCCCAAGATGCTTTGCCTTCCATGCTATAAGGCTAATTCCCGGCATGGACGGTAGCGCAATACTCGACCAAACTGGAATGCTTGTTGGATTGGTGCAAGCCGCCTTTACTGATGAAGTTGGTATCGCAGTGAGAATTGCACCACAAGTAAACAAAATACGCGCACTAATCAATAGTGCTTGCATCAGTTTTCTGAATTAGATGATTTGTGTTTGCGTATGGTGAATGCGCGTATTCAAATCCGAGATGTAATAAAAATTCGGAAAATCAAACAAGCCTCGACAGTGTGTCTGCCAATCTAAATGACTGATATTCGCTAACTTTTCGCTTTTTCCTTCTTGGGAAGTGTGAACGCTATAGCCCTTACAATAGCGTTATTTTATGTGCGTTAGGCGGGGCAGTAGATTCAACTGATTAATTTAGGTTAAACATTCGTCATAGCGTGGCGCCATCTAGATCGCTCTTATGAACACCAAGTTCCACGATACTTCTAGCAAACTGACTCATCACCAATAGCACCCAATGGTTTTTTACTTAACCGACTTGCAACAAAAAACAGTCGAGCGGTCTGTCATTTCGACGCCATAAACGATCTTTAGTGTGACCGCGAAAAGTCAATAAAGCAGGTTTACTTTGCGTGGTTAAATAACGGAGCCTGAACGAAATAGTGTTCACGGTGGTTAAGAATGGGTGTTTATTCTGGGTGCCAATACACACTTGTCAACCTCGGCTTTATCGCTCTTCTATTGCTTTCGTTATATGTCTAATGGGTAGGTTTTATTTTAATATGGCTACCCCGCAATACAAAGGACGTTGAATCGAAGGGTGTGGTCAATTGACGGGAAATTACATCTATTAAAATTAACGGAGTGACACCCATGAATATCGATGAAAGTCGACGAATTAGCGACTTTATTCCACAACAATTTATCAATGAAAATGACCTTCGTGCATCTTCCATACGTAATGCTGGATTGCAAAAGATCTTAGACAGCCATACCAAAGCATTCACTATAACGGACAGTGAGGTCCTCTTAGAAAATAAAAATATTGGCACAGATGCCACACTTCGGGCACTAGAGGCAGAGGTAGCTCCAGATGGTAGTGCTACTACATCTTCATTTAACGATTATGACTACGAAAATGGTAATTTTATCGGCCGGGTAGAGGTCGATAAAAATGCTTGGCAAGCAAACCCTCTGACGCAAAATATTGAATTTCCAGATGTGCAAATGCTGAGTGAATTCGACCCCTCTATTGATGATTTTCAGGGTACTTTCTATGCGTACACGGTGAAAGCCGATTCGCCAGAAGAAGCCGATCTGAAAATAGCAACAGCGGTCGAGCTGGCACTCACTAAATACCTGGAATCTGAGGGGCTAAGCGTGGCAAATATAGCCGAGGCATTAAACACAACCCCATTTAATATTGAAACAGAGGAGAGAGTGAAGGGCAGTTATACCTTTGCCGCCGATAACTACCGTTTCGCGGCTGGCTATGAAACTCAGGATGGTACGCTAACCCCAACAGAGGACTACGTCATTAAAGGCATAAGCTGGAGCCCTTATAGCAAAGGAGACAATCCCGTTGCGGACGACTCAAAACCAGATTATATGGCGTGGGTCTATCAAGATGCGGCATTGATGCAAGAGCTTGGAATTAATACAGTTAAAACGTATTTTACCTTACCGATGACAGAAGAAAGCCTTACCACCCTCGATGTTCTTTATGCCCACGGTATTGGTGTAGTTATGACAGTATATGCCAATGACACTCTCGCGGATGATCAGGCCTATCGAGACTATGTAGACTTTTTCAAAGATCACCCAAGCATAAAAATGTGGTTGGTAGGCAACGAATTCAATTATAATAATCTGTTTAATGATTCGCTGGGAACTTATGATGCGGTAGATACCGTAAACGCCGTCATCGCAGCGGTAAGAGAAGTGGACCCAAACCATGCCATAGCGGCCAGTTGGGGATACTTCAGCGGGCAATCGTCCTTTCCGGCCTACGCCAATCGAATTAATGCCGATGTTTTTGCCTTGAATGTTTACAGCGGCACCGATTTTGAGCAAAATGGCGATTTTTTTAATACCTATGCTAGCATCACCGATAAACCCGTCTTTATCTCTGAGTATGGTGCAGATTCTTACCATACGACGAACGTAGACGAACTGCCTCAGAGCCCCCAAGGTGGAATTTCTTTTACCGATGAAGATGGGCCCACTGGCTACGTTGATGAGCCAGGTCAGGCAGACGCACTAAAACGCCAAGCAGATGACATAGGGGAGCATTTGAGTGCTTACAATGATGGGCCCGATGCTGTTGCCATTGGCGGTACTCCTTTTTCGTGGAACGACGAATGGTGGAAGTCTCGGCATGATGAAGATCCCAATGCACAAAACCAAGGTGGCTTCATCCTTGAAGGCGGAACAGCGCCCCCACCTGACTTAGCCTTTAATGAAGAATACTTTGGTATTGTTGATATCGATCGCAATCCCAAGGAAGCGTTTTTTAGTTTACAGGAAGCTTATCAATCCTACGATCAGGAACCTATTTGGGAAAATCTCACCATCGATGACAAAAATGAATCGGGTATCGATTCCATCGTGCCCATGCGTGTGCCAACGAGCGATAAACTTGGCATATTTACAAGTGATTCTAGCGTTGAATCCAAATTGGATCTTACTGGGCAGACGGATTTTGGCGTAAAAGTGGGTTCTTTCGTAGGCGGTAGTGAGGGCGAGAGCATTGAGTTCACAACAATTGAAAGCAGTAACATCGATGGCGGTGAAGCTTACCAATTAGATGTGGTAAAAGATGGAGGCTTTTCAGGAATCGCAATTGAAGGAAATACTAATGACGGTTTCGAAGGGCGTTTTGACCTCAGTAACTATGAAAATGGCACGCTTCGAGTATCTGTAAAAGGCGACATGGAAAATTTCGATATCCAAATTCGTCATACAGAACTTGCCTATGTAAATGGCTCTTATTCGCCGTTGCTATCAGCGGATGGCTTCGGTTATCAGAATGATGGGGAATGGCATGACCTTGTCATGCCTTTGAGTACTTTCGGTGACGATATTGACTGGGAAAAAATATCTTCTTTATTTACGATTGTCACAACGGATAGCGGCTCATTGGAAGTTGATAACATATATTATGATGCCGCCCCTGCTGACGGTATTAACGAGCCTACAGGCCGCCTTGCACAGGCCACTTTTGAATCAGAAGAAGTCGCCTATAGCAATGTGCTCTACACCTATGATCTGGACGAAAATGGTAAGCCCAAAAACTTCCGATCTGTGGTATCAAATTCAAACGATGAAAACGCCTTAGGCCGGCAAACTGAGGTTTCACTAGACGAAAATGGTAAACCCTTACTGATGTTGTTGCCGAATCGCGCAAATAGCGTTTCTGTAGCATCTGAAGTTGCTTTCAGTGAAGCTAATGTAATTATGATAGACGGGCAAGAGTATCAGGGGCATGCGTACTTCTCGCACTCTACCGAACTGAGCAGCGACCATAAAGACCATTTTCACGTTATAGAAAATGAAGATGGCTCCTCGTCGATTTATCTTGAAGATTTATACAATATCGGTGATGGGGACTTTAATGACATGGTGCTGAGAATCGAAGAAAAATGAGGCCATCTAAGTTGAAATGACCTGTAGTAAACTCTGTGTGACGAATTTATAATTTATGAAAAACAGGAGGCAAAAACTAGTTGCGGCAGCGCTTCTCTCAATCAAAATCTGTAATATAGTGTGACTTCCCACGGTTTTCCGTGGGGTTTCCCCATCTCGGCAAGTGCTAACGCTGCAACAGTTATAATTGCTTTTGAAAATGACAGTGTTTTTTCTCTAGGCCGGAAGTGTTTCAGAAATAATTTGGTCGAGCAGCACCCGTCGATGAGTGTCAACTGGCCGTTCAATAAAGGATGTTATATCGGCAAAACGAGGGCTGAAATAGTAATCCGGCATATATCGGCTAACGTGTGCTATCCCAATCACACCTAGACGACCGCCAGAAATTTCAAGCAAATTTTCCACAGGGTAAACGCCCATACAACGTATAAAATGATAGGCTGGCGTATCGTTCCGCACGAGCCATTTCTATATTTTTATTGCGATGCAAACCGACGCAGTGTCAATTTTAGAGTTATGGTAAGGATATTTGTCAATTTTGCCAATTAGAGTATAGCTATTACCAAATAGATGAGTATAACTCGCGATTTTAGAGACTCTATGTCCAACCATTCATTTTTT
>JBLHGN010000292.1:0-4496 GCA_047616325.1 Lentisphaeria bacterium | reverse complement strand
TTTTTAACCGTTTTGTCATCACAGCCAAATAACGAACAAATATATGTGGTACCTCCATGTCCAATTTTCTTCGCCTCAACGGCTGCATAACGTCGACGATCCTTTTCAGAAAAGCTGTCGTAGAAATCAGCCATTTCTTCTTCGTGCTCTTCACTATAGTGCGAACTCATTTAGCATTTCCCCCAAAAAATAGAATTTTACTTCAAATCATAGTCTATTGGAATCCGAATGATATTTCATGCACGTTCCTAAACGACCTCAACCTCGGCGTTCGATATAGCGCGGTAGAGCAATTGGTGCAGCTGCCTTACGACGTAAAGGTCAGGGAGGCCGTAAAAGTAACCTTGGTGAATGAAGTGAATCCTGCTGTTAGAGTGGAGGCATTTTTAGCGCTATCGCAGGCGCCCGACGAAGACTTTTTAACGACATTAAAAAACCACGCTGTTAACGATAGTAATTTATTTATCCGTCAGCGCTCCAAACACCTATTGGGCTTGAGTTCGGAATATCAATTTAAAAATAGCGATATTTTTAATGAAAATGAAAATGAAAATGAAAATGAAAATGAAAATGAAAATGAAAATGAAAATGAAAATGAAAATGAAGCGAAAGTACAGAGCGCTAAATCTCAAAAAAATATTTAAATTTAATGTGCAGTATTTACCTGAAAGATAAGAGAGTGGTGTTATGAGCAGCATGTTAAAGGCCTATGTGATAGGGATGACTCTGGTGGTTTCTAGTGTGGTATTTGATGTCAAGGCCAAACCGAAACCGTGCGCGAAAGTTTTCCTGTGAGTGTTGGCGGCACCCTGGAGGTGGACAGTTCGCAAGGGTAGATTGAAGTGAAGTCCTGGGATGAAAATTAAGTGGATGTCACTGTATATAAAGATGCAAAGAATAAAGAAAGGCTCGACGCCTTTAAAGAGAAAGGTGAAATGAAAGATAGTCGCGTAGTGGTTGTTGGTGACGGCGGCTGGCGTTCACGCGTCGATGTAAGATTCGAAATAATGGTGCCGAAAAAATTCAGTCTGGACTTGGAAACAAACGGTGGATCTATCTCTGCAAAAGCTCTGCAAAGCAAGGTTAAGGCCGAGACGAGTGGTGGCAGTATTGCAGTTGGCGATATTGATGGCTATGTGGGTTTAGACGCCGCCGGTGGTAAAGAAGTGAAAGCAGAAACTGCAGGTGGCAGCATTAATGTGGGCGATAGCCAAGGCGATGTTTATCTTGAGCCGGCCGGAGGTAGCATTAAAGTGGGCAGCACTCAAGGGCAGGTAAAAGCGGAGACAGCTGGCTGATCCATTTATGTTGAAAGCGGTATGTCGGTAACAGCGGAAACCTCTGGTGGCAGTATCGACATCAACAGCAGCAATGGCCCCGTTAAAGCTAGCACCGCAGACGGTAGTATATCCATCTCAAAGGCCAAAGGTTTTATCGAAGCAGAAACCGCTGGTGATAGTATAAAGGCCGAATTAATTGAATCTAGTAAAAAAGTTAATAGAAAAGTGGACACCCACGTTACCCTAGAGGCCATTGCCGGTTCGGTAACGGTATATTTGCCAGAAAAATTCGCCGCTATAATTTCAACAGACATCGATTCGAGAAAGCATTCACGCAGCAATTATCGCATTTATTTCGACTTTCCCATCAGCATGTCAGAGCAGGAAGACGGTGTAAGGGGCAGTGGTGAGATAAATGGTGGTGGCTCGGCTGTTGAACTGAGAGCCGTAAATGGCGACACCTATATTAAAAAGACAAAATAAGGAGCGTCTTTAGGCGCCAAAGTCAAAACCAATTGGGATTAAATTTTTAATATGAGGTCAAAAAACCCCCCTCAATTTATTTCGAAGGGATTTTTTGTGTATAGAGGTTTTTGTCGAGCGGGGATATTACTTTAGTGCCGCTAAAATATTGTTCTCTAGCGCCGAGTCGAGAGGTTCTGTGCTGCTGCCGAAGTGTTCAACAGAATTACCGTTGTCTAATACGAGATACTTGTTAAAGTTCCAGCTCGGTTGCTGTGATTTTGCCGCCAAGTACTTGAATACCTCGTTGGCTTGCTCGCCTTTTATTTGCGTTGGCGCCAGCATGGTAAAGGTTACGCCGTAGTTTTTGTAACAGATGCCTGCCGCCTTGGCTTCGTCCTTGTCTTCCTGGTTAAAATCGTCGGATGCGAACCCAACGATATGCAGACCCTGATCTTTATATTTTTGGTGAAGGCTCTCCAGCGGCCCAAATTGCTTAGTGTAGCCGCAGTGACTGGCCGTATTGACGATAAGTAGCGGTTTGCCACTATAATTTTCACATAGGTTTATTGTCTTATCGCTGTGAAGTTGACGAAAATCATGGTTGAGAAATACTGGGCAGGCCGCTGCCTCATCGGCATGGCTAGATGATACGCTCATAAACGTCGCTCCTATTAAAGTTATTATAGAAAGTGTTGCTCTGGCCACGGATAGACGTGCAGAGCGGTAAGATGTAAGGATGTGTGTCTTTCTCATTGGCATTCTCACTTTTGAATTGTGAAGAGAGTGATCTCGATAGCAGTAGGGCGTATGGTTTTATCTAAATATGTGGATGCTTGGGTATACGAACTATCTTTTAAAGTGGATGCGCAGCACTGGAAAGAAAACTATGAAGCTGAGTATTGCTTCTGCCCGTATCCCCCGTCAATAAATGCCAGCCGCCAAGCCCAGAGAAAATGTTTGCCCGTATTCGCGTATCTGAAGGCAAAAAGCGGAATCAAACGCGCCTTTGAGTATCAGGGGCTCTTGCGAGGCTTTCCAGCCCAGCCCCGATATAATGGATTCGGCGGAGCGCTTCGCCCCTGTGCCATCTTGGCCACCTCGTATTACCAGGCAGTAGGGCAGGCCTCGCTTGGTGTCCAGTAGCGGATAATAGCAGCGATCGAACAGATCTTTCAGTGCGCCACTCATATAGCCAAAGTTTTCCGTGGTAAGCAGAATGAGGCCATCACAGCGACGAATATCATCGGGCGTGGTGTCGAAATGGCTTTTATAGACAATATTAAGGTCATCGATAACACCGCTATATCCGTCGTCATATACACCTTCACGCAGCGCTTCGCTAAGTGTTAGGGTGTTCGGGGAGGGCGTATGGGCGCTTATAAGCAAGTTTCTCATGGGAAGGGTACTCGGTAAACCATTGCAATGTCCGGTTTTTAGTGCATATACGTACTAATTTAGCTGCTTAGCGCGTATAATCGCGCCGTTTTGTTGGACCGTGTTTTATCTGAATATATCCAAAAGCGCCAGTTTTAGAAGCTTAGGTGCGCACTTCCCGTTCCAACTGCCACAGTTGCAGCTTACTTTATTAACAATCATTTGGAGAATACTTTAATGGCTATCGAGCGCACGCTTTCTATTGTAAAACCCGATGCAGTTGCCAAAAATATAATTGGTAAAATTTACAGCCGCTTTGAAACGGCGGGTTTAAAAATTGTAGCCGCTAAAATGATGCACATGTCAGAAGACAGCGCCGGTGGCTTTTATGCGGAACATAAAGAGCGCCCCTTCTACGGTGAATTGGTTGAGTTTATGACTTCGGGTCCGGTAGTGGTGCAAGTGCTTGAAGGCGAAAATGCCGTTGCTTTAAATCGCGAATTGATGGGGGCCACCAACCCAGGCAACGCGGCAGCGGGTACACTTCGCAAAGATTTTGCCGATTCGCTCGGTCGTAATGCCGTACATGGTTCGGATTCAAGTGTATCTGCCGCGCGTGAGATTGCCTATTTTTTTGACAATTCGGAAATTTGCCCGCGTTAGTTTTGGCGCATCAGTATCTTAAATATATGAGGAATAAGCAGTGATATCGGAAGTGGAAATTACCCCCGGTGGCGATGAAGGCCAGCAAAAAATCAACCTCATGGGCATGAGCCAGACTAGCCTCGAGGCTTTTTTTGATACCTTGGGCGAGAAACGCTTCCGAGCCACGCAAGTGCTTAAATGGATTCACCAACTGGGGGTATCCGATTTTTCCGAAATGTCCAACGTAAGTAAGGTTCTGCGAGAAAAATTGCAGACGATTGCCGTAATTAGAGCCCCCGAAGTGATTCAGCAATTGGATTCCGTAGACGGTACTCGAAAGTTTTTGATTCAGGTTGGCGGCGGTAATGTCATTGAAACGGTATATATCCCAGAAGGTGACAGAGGCACGCTGTGCGTGTCGTCGCAAGTGGGGTGCTCCCTCGATTGCAGCTTCTGCGCAACCGGTAAACAGGGTTTTAACCGCGATTTGACCGCCGCTGAAATTATTGGTCAGGTATGGCAGGCCGCCAAGTCTTTTGGTCAGCTGCAAGAGCGAGGCCCTCGCAAAATCACCAATGTGGTGATGATGGGTATGGGTGAGCCTCTGCTCAATTTTGACAACGTTGTTGCTTCCATGAACCTGATGATGAATGACTATGCCTATGGTTTGTCCAAGCGGCGAGTAACTCTCAGTACATCCGGTGTGGTGCCGGCACTGGATAAGTTGGCGGG
>JBLHGN010000291.1:0-4514 GCA_047616325.1 Lentisphaeria bacterium | reverse complement strand
GTTTGAGCTGGGACAGTATAAGAAACATCATGGTGAGCCAACAAAGAGTCAGCGTTACCATGCCAACAGAAGATGGGTCACAGATACACATTCGATCAACAACAAAGGGTGAACCCGCTCACCAGCACATTTTCAGTGCGCTGGGAGTAAAAGCCGACTCATTAGGGGCGCCAAAAAGCGTGAAGAAGGCTGCCTAAAAAATCACCTGTAGTGCATCAAAATGGAAGTGAGGATTTTAACACATTGATTTATATGGGTTTTTGATTTTGGGCCACTGAAGATGGGTTAAACGTGTAGATGCTTCTACTGGTCTTGTTTTATATTTAAAATCTGGCTTTCTGACTAAAAATTACCACCTGCGTAACGAGAACTCCTGATGATTATTAAAACAAAATAGCTCGATTTTGCGAATAAGCAAAAAACAAAAAACCCCCTAGGTTAAACCGAGAGGGCTTTTATTCGAGGCGATGGACTCACCGGCTTGTTCAAATACCCAGAATTGAAGCCCTGTAGATCAAAACAACATTACAATAAATTAGTCTGACAACGACGCGTCCCAGTATATATTGTCAACCGAGAATGTAAAACTTGTCGCTGGCGGCGTACCGAGGTTCAAAATAGCCCAAGTGTGAAGCACCGATATCAGCAGGCCTGCATCTCCGCCAACGAGCTCCGTTATGGGTATTCTTACTTCTCCCCACTCACCATCACGCACTAAGCCATAAGCGGTCGTATTCGCAGGAAAATCCACTAAGTACTGTGGCCCCGAAGAACTCACAATGCCAATTTTAAAACCTACACCTGCTGGCATCTTGAGGTTAAACACCAGTTCACCATCGATATAGTTGCTCATATCGATACTGGCAATCTCATTTTCAAACGCACCACCTCCGAACCACTCGGTATTAGGCCCTGGCCCCCACACCCAAGTCGTCACGTTGTCGCCTTCGAATGCCGCTTCTCCCGTTCCCACGGTAAACTGGTCGTCCCATGGCGCCAAATATCCAGGCAAAGAAAAATTTGTCACCGTCTCATCAGTGAAAACGCCATAGACGCCAGCAGGTGGCTTCTCGCTCGGATCAGCAATAGTAACCGTACCCTGCCCATTGTATTCATATACACGAACATAATCGATCAGGAATTTAGCGGCATCAGGAGACGCAACAGGTGCGGTCACATCACCAGAGGTTACTGCATCGGTGAAGTTTCCACCTACAGCGAGATTCATCAGGAGATAAAAGGGCTCGCGCAATTCAGATAAACCTGCACCGGCAATTGGTAAAGGCCCAGCATACAGTTCAATTTCTACGCCTTCATCTTCGACGGTAAGACGCATTTCTTCATCCGTCCAGTAAAGGCGATGAATTACAAAACGATCATAAAGAGGGGTATCAGCCTGATATGGATTGTTAAAACCAGTATCAAACGCTGCATCAGCTCTTCCCCCTTCATCCCAAATGACATTGCCGCCCACGTAAGCATTGATATCTTGCCCACCAAACCCTTGCCTCTGGCGCTCATCCGAGTGATGACCCATTTCCATTACGTCAATCTCACCATTGGATGGCCAGATTACAGGGGGAATTTCTTTACCAGATGCACCCAGCATCCAAAGTGCCGGCCACAGACCAATACCAACTTCAGGAGCCTTAGCACGAAACTCAATCATCCCGTATTGAACACTAACCTTATCACCCGACTCAACTCTTCCAGAACCGAAGGCACTGTCACCAATAGCCGTATCATTGGCCTCTAACACTAGGGCAAAGTTACCAGGCTCTCCGCCAATTTCCTCTACGTACACTAAATCAGTCGAGTAAGACTGCAACTCTTCATTTCCCCAACCACAATTACTCAAGGTGCATCCGTCTCCAGACATTTTGGACCAGTATGCGGAGTTAAACTCGTCGAAATTATCTTCCCACAACAAACTCCCAACGCCCGATGGTAGTGGTGTAGCGGCCGGTGTTGGTGTAGGAGTTGGTGTAGCGGCTGGTGTTGCGACCGGTGTCGGTGTTGGTGTTGGTGTTGGTGTAGCGACCGGTGTTGGAGAGCTGTCACCGCCCCCTCCACACGCCACTAAAGCCATAGACAGCATGCCAATAAGTATTGATTTTCTAAACATAAACTACCCCTATACTCAATTATAAATTTGATTGTTATTATCTTGCTAATACTCAATCATTATCACTAAGAAGTGCATATTAAGGTCGTATTACAACTTTCATTCATGAAATGACGCTTTGATCGTCGGTTTGAGTACCTTTATTTCATTTTTTTTTTAGAAAAAGCCAAAATCGACAAGCCTAGACATAGCCGAAGGCATAGCGTTACGCATCGAAAGATATAATTTTAACGCTACTAACCACAATATTCCATATACCAACAGCAAACACTAAACACGCCTGCTACCTCCGTCCATTATGCTGAGACCCCAAACAATTCAGCGGGTAATTCAGAACTGGTGAACAGCATAATTACTATGGCGCATAATGTATACTTCACGGTATTTACAGAAGGCGCTGAAAACCATCGCCAATCTCAATTATTGCACAATCTATCTGGCGATTCACATCAAGGCTTCCTCAAAAGCAAACAGCTTCGTGCACATGAGTTTGAGGCGCTAATAAAAAACACGCTATCACGATGAAAGGTACTTCTCGATAAAGACCATTTACGGGCAAATGTAGGAAATACTCAAATTAGCAGTAAGCCGAGGAACGCCCTTGCCACAATAAACATCATTCGCTTCGTTAATTAAACCCGAATGTAATATCATTGCAGGAAAAATAATGAGTCTATTAGCTAAGTAGTTCACTTTTTCGGTTAATGTATAGATCCCCGTTGATCCAGTAATGTATTCAGCGGGGTACTTATTCAGCTCCACTTCTATATTGTCGGTCTGCAAGTGATACTCTTTTAACCTTGCGACACTTATGCTTTCGTAACCACTTGGCTTATGACGAAAAAATCCGGTTCCGCCAAACTTTCCCTCGCTGACGTAGTGCATAGCCGCAAAGGAATATTCGCTGTTATTGTCGTAGTGTGGGATACGCTGTCGAACCTGCAGCTCATTGGCAGATCTAGCCACGATCGAATAAAAGGCCGATGTATGTATGGGCTTCAATACTGAAGGAATTTGGTAACATTGATTAATACATTCCGCCGCCAAACCAAAGAGCTCCATCCCGTAGTCAGGGAATATTTTTGCACGGATACCTGGATAGTAGGTATTTTTCTCAACGCTGAATTTTGAGTGGCTAACGATATCTTTATATACTGCACCAACATCACGAGCCACCTCATCCACCACGATGACCGGCGTGCACTCGTTCCCCACAGAAAGAACCTGTAGCCTCATTTTTGCTTTATCATAGCTGTGCAGGAATGTCATTTTAAACGGATCTTTCTCACTATATTAAGCTAGGTTCAACCACATGAAGTTTTCGTATTCGAACAGTTGGTATCTAAATATTTCGTATGCGTGGGTAGCGTATTGATCGATTTTTTAATACCACCGAGCAACAGCTGCGACCCCCCTTTGCGCATTATACCCGCAATGGGTCATACTGCCCAGATTTTACACCCTGTTCCGTCACCACTTGCGTCCATGAATCCTCTGTAGATAGACCAATATTCTCTCCAAAAATCAGACCACACTTCCGGAAAAATTCAACTCGATGCCTCACAATTTCCGATATTTCATCCCCTTACAGTAACAACAGAACCCGCTAATTTCTTTTATGGGGATGAACAAATAATATCGGGCATATTCCGTGTCAGCTGTTGCCTGCCGATTAAACTCGGCAATATTAGGCTAAATAAAGACGTCGGCCAACCCAATGGCAACACATTTTTCAGCCAATGCTCTCTACATCGATCAGCATAAAAATCTACAACGCACATATTTTTAAATGAATTTGTATGCGCTTTTTCCGCTCGACGTAAACTATCCGAATCAACCTTAATTATCTTTAGCTAATTTTATGTGGGCAGTAGGACGACAAATATTGATTATGAGCTGGCAATAATCCCACCGTTTTTTCAACGGCAGTTTTAATCCCATTTAAGAACAAATCCAGCTCGGCTTTACTCATCATATCTGCAATCGGGTGGTACTGTTCTGGCGTAATGCCCTGACCCATCATTACCTGTGTCCAAGAATTCTCGCCAAACAGGTCAACATCCTCTCGAAAAACTCTCCCACATTGCTGAAAGAGCTCTATTCTTCTTGCGAGAGTTTTCGGAATGTCCATATTTTTGCAATGGCGCCAAAAGGGGCTGTCTTCTCTCTGCGTAACCTTATAGTGCAGAATAATAAAATCTCGAATATATTCTGTTTCAGAAGTCGCTTGCCGATTAAATTCTTTTATATCTGGCGGCTTAAATCCCATGGAAGGGAACAATTGGATTAAACGAATAATGGAGCGCTGTATTAAATGGATACTGGTCGATTCAAGAGGTTCTAAAAACCCACTCGACAAACCGATGGCAACACAATTTTTATGCCAATG